>NZ_JBITCT010000006.1:0-307814 GCF_044453465.1 Streptomyces sp. NPDC051677 | reverse complement strand
ACGATCTTGATCAGGGTGGACTTGCCGGCGCCGTTGTCGCCCAGGACGCAGGTCACCTTGCCGGGGTGCACCGTCAGGTCGACGCCGTGCAGGGCGCGGATGTTGCCGTAGGACTTGCCGGCGTTGCGCAGCTCGACGAGCGCGCGGTCGTCGTCCTCGGGGACGGTGTCCGCGATGATCGCGCCGTGCGTGCCGGTTCCGTTGCCAGTGGTCATTCGGGTCACCTCCGGGTCGCCGTGCGGCTGACCCACAGATTGATCAGGACGGCGCCGAGGAGCATCACGCCGAGGAAGGCCTTGAACCAGTCGGGGTTCCAGCCGGCGTAGACGATGCCCTGCTGCACCATGCCGAACATGAACGCGCCGAAGACCGGGCCGATCGCGGAGCCGGCGCCGCCGGTGAGCAGACAGCCGCCGATGACGGCCGCGGAGATGTAGATCAGCTCCTGGCCGACGCCCTCGCCGGACTGCACGGTGTTGAACGTGAACAGCTGGTGCATGCCGACGAACCAGGCGCCGAAGCCGACCAGCATGAACAGCGAGATCTTGGTGAACGTCACGGGCACGCCGACCGCCCGGGCGCTCTCCTTGTTGCCGCCGACCGCGAAGATCCAGTTGCCGTACCTGGTCCGCAGCAGCACCCAGGTGGCGATGGCCGCGAAGACCAGCCAGTAGAAGATGGTGATCTTCACCTGGACGCCGCCGATGTCGAACGACGAGGCGAAGATCTTCTTCGCCTGGCCGAAGCCGTCCATGTCGCTGATGTCGTCGGTGGCGACGTTGGTGGTGACCAGCTTGGTCACGGCGAGGTTGACGCCCTGCAGGATCAGGAACGTGCCCAGGGTGATCAGGAAGCTGGGCAGACCGGTCTTCACGACCATCCAGCCGTTGAAGAAGCCGATGGCGAGGGAGACCAGGAGCGCGACGACCACGCCCACCCAGACGTTCATGGTGAGCTGGTAGCTGAGCATGCTCGCGGTGAGCGCCGAGGTGATCACGGCGACACCGGCCGAGAGGTCGAACTCGCCGCCGATCATCAGCAGCGCGACCGGCAGGGCCATGATCCCGATGGTCGACGACTGGTACAGGATGTTGGCCATCGCGCTGGCCTCGCGCACCGGCGGCGCCGAGGCGAGGAAGAACACGTACACCGCGACCGCGCCGAGGAAGACACCCACTTCGGGGCGGGCCAACAGGCGCAGAGCCAGCGGGCGTTGCGAGGTCCGGCCGTCGCTCTCCTTGCGGCCGGGGGCCGGCGGTGTCTTGCTCACCGCCGGCTCGGCATGCTGAGTCATGCTCATCACCGGGTGCCCTTCGCGGCGTACGCGGCCACCGCGTCGACGTTGGACTTGTCCACGAAGGCCGGGCCGGTCAGCACCGGCTGCTCGCCGCCGCCCATGTAGTTGCCGTTGTTCTTGTAGAGCCACAGCGAGTCGATCGCCAGGTAGCCCTGCAGATACGGCTGCTGATCGACCGCCAGCTCGACGGTGCCCTTGCTGATGGCGCCGGTCAGGTCCTTGTTGAGGTCGAAGGTGGCGATCTTCGCCTTGCTGCCGGCGTCGGACACCGACTGCGCGGCGGTCAGCGCGATGGGGGCGCCGAGCGTGACGACGTGGTCGACGGCCTTGTCCTGGCTGAGCTTGGCGGTGATCGTCGACTTCACCGAGGGCATGTCGGTGCCGTTGACGTAGAGGTTCTCGATGGAACCGGAGAACGTCTTCTTCACGCCGTCACAGCGCTGGGTGAGGCCGATGTTGCCCTGCTCCTGGATGACACAGACGGCCTTCTTGGAGCCGAGCGAGTTCAGCTTGTTGCCGAGGGCCTCGCCGGCGACCGTCTCGTCCTGCCCGAAGAACTCCAGCAGGCCGAGCTTCTTCCACTCGCTCACACCGGAGTTGAGACCGACCACGGGTATCTTCGCGGCCGTCGCCTTGGCTATGACGTCCTTGAGGGCGTCGGGCTTGGCGAGGGTGACGGCGATGCCGTCGACCTTCTGGTCGATGGCGTTCTGCACCAGGTTGGCCTGGCCGCCCGCGCTCGGGTCGGCGGAGTAGACCAGCTTGACGTTGTCCTTGGCCGCGGCGGCCTCGGCGCCCTTGCGGACGATGTCCCAGAAGGTGTCGCCGGGCGACTGGTGGGTCACCAGGGCGACGGTCATCTGCGGTGTGCTCGCCTTGCCCGCGGAGGCGCCGCCCGCGCTCTCCTCGGACTTCTTTCCGCCGGAGCTGCTGGAGCAGCCTGCGAGGGTCAGGGCCACCGCCGCGGCCATGGCCACGACCGGGGCGATTCTGCGCGAGCGGGAGGGGGAAGAGCTGTCCATCTTTCCTGCACCTCACTGTGCTACGGGGAAAACGACGGGAAAGGGAAGGCGATCGCGAGGATCCGGGACCCGTTTCTACTCAGATTGGGGCCAGGGAACCAGGTCCGCGACTGTTCAGGAATCGCGGATCCGGCTCATGCACTGCTGGGACCGGATCCAATCCCTTGACGAGCCCACTGTCAATACTTTGTTAAGACATCATTTCACAAGCAGGTCCGAATGTAAGAACAAACCCTTGACATTGCGGGCCCCCGGGACCTACACCTGGGAGACGCCGTACCCCCGATCATCGTGAGGAGCGTCGCGCATGGCAGAGCCGGTCGAGCCCCTGGACCTGATCATGATGGGTCGCATCGGGGTCGATCTCTACCCCCCGCGAACGGGTGTACCCCTCGCGCGAGTCGAGATGTTCGAAAAGTTCTTCGCGCCGAGGTGACGCCCAGTGAGGCGGAGGTCTGGGAACTCCTCGGGCGCCGCCGACCCGGCTTCCGTCCGCTCCCCCACCCCACCGACCCGAGGAGGCGCCCGATGGCGAAGACCGGCGACCGCTCCCGTGCCGTGCCCGGCTCCGCGCTCGACGCGCTGCACTTCGCGCTGGACCGCACCAGCCCGGTGCCCCTCTACTACCAGCTCGCCCAGCAGCTGGAGGCGGCCATCGAGCACGGCGCGCTCGCCCCCGGCAACCTCCTGGGCAACGAGATCGACCTGTCGACCCGTCTGGGCCTGTCCCGCCCGACCGTCCGCCAGGCCATCCAGTCACTCGTCGACAAGGGCCTGCTGGTACGGCGGCGGGGAGTCGGCACGCAGGTCGTGCACAGCCAGGTGAAACGGCCGCTGGAACTGTCCAGCCTCTACGACGACCTGGAGGCGGCCGGACAGGGGCCCACCACGCACGTCGTCCGCAACGAACACGTGCCGGCGACCGCCGACGTGGCAGCCGCGCTCGGCATCGCGGAGGGCAGCGAGGTCACGCGCCTGGAGCGGCTGCGCGCCACCCACGGCGAGCCGGTGGCGTTCCTGTGCAACTACCTGCCCCCGGCCCTCCTGGACCTCGACACCGAGCGCCTGGAGTCGACCGGCCTGTACCGGCTGCTGCGCTCCGCGGGCATCACCCTGCACAGCGCCCGCCAGACCATCGGCGCCCGCTCCGCCACCGCCGAGGAGGCCGCCCTCCTCACGGAGAAGGAGGGGGCGGCCCTGCTCACCATGCAGCGCACGGCCTACGACGACACCGGCCGACCGGTCGAGTACGGAACCCACATCTACCGCGCGTCCCGCTACGCGTTCGACTTCCAACTGCTGGTCAGACCCTAGGGCTAGCGGGGCGCCATGCGCAGGGCGCCGTCCATGCGGATCGTCTCGCCGTTGAGGTAGTCGTGGTCGACGATCGTCAGGGCGAGCTGCGCGTACTCCTCGGGCCGGGCCAGGCGCCGCGGGAAGGGCACGCCCGCCGCGAGGCCGGCCCGGAACTCCTCCGACACCGTGGCCAGCATCGGCGTCTCCACGATGCCCGGGGCGATGGTGCACACCCGGATGCCGTACTGCGCGAGGTCGCGGGCGGCGGGCAGGGTGAGGCCGACGACGCCGCCCTTGGAGGACGAGTAGGCGGCCTGGCCGATCTGGCCGTCGTACGCGGCGACGGAGGCGGTGTTGACGATGACGCCCCGCTGCCCGTCCGCGTCGGCCTCCGTCGCGGCGATGGCCTCCGAGGCGAGCGCGAGCACGTTGAACGTGCCGATCAGGTTGATCTGGATCACCTTGGCGTACAGGGTCAGGTCGTGGACGCCCTTCTTGCCCAGGATCCGCGCCGACGGTCCGATGCCCGCGCAGTTGACCACCGTCCGCAGGGGGACGCCGGAGCCGGCCGCCGTCGCGACGGCCGCGCCCACCTGTTCGGGGTCGGTGACGTCGGCGGGCACATAGGTCACGCCCGGCACCTCGGGCGCCTTGTCGATGCCGTCCTTGAGGTCGAGGGCGAAGACCCGGGCGCCGCGCTCCGCGAGCGCCTTCGCGGTGGCCGCGCCGAGGCCGGACGCACCGCCGGTGACAAGGGCGGCGGTGTTCTCGAGCTGCATCATCACTCCTTGCCGAGGACGGTGAGCACACCGCCCTCGTCACGGTCCAGCGCACGGGAGATGATCATGCGCTGGATCTGGTTGGTTCCTTCGAAGATCTGCATGACCTTGGCCTCGCGCATATAGCGCTCCACGGGGAAGTCACGGGTGTATCCGTACCCCCCGAGGACCTGCACCGCGTCCGTGGTCACCTTCATGGCATTGTCCGTGGCCACGAGTTTGGCGATCGACGCCTCCCGTGTGAAGGGCAGGCCGAGGTCCTTCAACCGGGCGGCGGACAGCGCGGTGGCCCGCGCCGACTCGATCGCGGCGCCCATGTCGGCGAGCACGAACGCCAGGCCCTGGTGCTCGATGATCGGCTTGCCGAAGGTCTCCCGCTCGCGGGCGTAGCGCACCGCGTGGTCGAGGGCGCCCTGGGCGAGGCCGGTGGCGACGGCGGAGATGCCCAGTCGGCCGCAGTCGAGCGAGGCGAGCGCGATCTTCAAACCCTGCCCCTCCTGCCCTATCCGCCGCTCCACGGGCACCCTGACGTCCTCCAGGCGCATGGTGGCGGTCGCCGAGCCCGTCAGACCCATCTTCCGCTCCGGCGGGTCGGCGCTGAGTCCCGGGGTGTCGGCCGGGACCAGGAAGCAGGAGATGCCGTGGGCGCGGTCGTCGGAGGTGCGGGCCATGACCGTGTAGAAGTCGGCGTAACCGCCGTGCGTGGTCCAGGCCTTGGCGCCGTTCAGGACGTAGCTGTCGCCGTCGCGGACCGCGCGGGTGAGCATGGCCGCCGGGTCGGAGCCGGCGTGCGGCTCGGACAGGCAGTACGCGCCGAGCAGCTCACCGGCGAGCATGTCGGGCAGCCACCTGCGCCGCTGCTCCTCGGTGCCGAAGCGGGCCAGCGGGAAGCAGGACAGGGCATGCACCGAGATGCCCACGGCGACGCTCGACCAGACCGCGGCGACCTCCTCCAGCACCTGGAGGTAGACCTCGTAGGGCTGGTCCGCCCCGCCGTCCTCCTCGGCGAAGGGCAGACCGAGCAGGCCGCTGCGCCCGAGGGTGCGGAAGACGTCCCTGGGGAACGCTCCGTCGGCCTCCGCGTCGGCGACCCGGGGGGCGAGTTCCTTGGCGGCGAGGGTGCGGGTGAGCTGGATGAGCTCGACGGCTTCCTCGGTCGGCAGGGCGCGAGTGGCAGGCATGGTGACCTCCACGTAGGAGTACGGGTGAGTACGGGAACGACACTGCGAATGATACGGGAAACGATACTGGAGTGCGTACGAAAGTATCATTCACAGTACGCGAGGACACCGGGGGACAGCACCTCCACAACCGGCCGGCCGCCGGGTGTCAGGTGTCAGGTGTCAGGTGTCAGGTGTCAGGAGGAAACGGCGTGCACGATCAGTGAGGCGAGCTGTTCGTACGCCTCCGCGTCGGACAGCCCGGTGCGCGCCTGGAGCTCGCCCTGCTGGATCTGCCGCATGGTCGCGGCGGCGACCTCGCCGACGAAAGCGGTGTGCACCTCGCGGAAGGCGCCGTCCGAGACGCCCTCCGCGATCAGCCGGCGCACCCGCTCCGCGGCCATCCGCGTGTTGGCCTCGTACACCTCGCGGGCGGGCGGGAAGTCCGCCACGTCGTCGAGGAACCGGCGCGAGAGCGGGCGCAGCTGTTCGGCCACGGCGGTCAGGTACACGCGGACCCGGTCCGAGGGGTCGACGGTCTGCGCCACCCGCTTCTCGACGGCCTCGGTCGCCCCGCGGAAGTAGTGCTTGACCGCCTCCACGACCAGCCCCTGCTTGCTGCGGGCGAGCTGGTACAGGGTCGTCTTGGAGCAGCGCAGCCGCTCGGCGAGGTCGTCCAGCGTGAGGTCCGAGAAGCCCTCCGCCGTCAGCAGCGTGACGAGACGTTCCAGCAGGTCGGCCTGTCTGGCGGTGCGGCGGGGGGACGGCATGATCCCAGCCTAGCCTCCCCGGTTACTCCCGGGTCACTCCCCCGGTCGCCGCGAGTGCGCCGCGTCCAGCCGGGCGCGCTGGTCCTCGGTCAGTTCCAGGTCGAGGGCGGCCAGGTTCTCCTCCAGCTGCGCCACCGACGACGCTCCGGCCAGCGAGACGATCGGCAGCGCGCCGCCCGACTGCCAGGCCAGCACGACCTGGTTGACGCTCGCGCCGGTCTCCGCCGCGACCTCGCGCAGCACGGCGAGCCGGGCCGGGGTGCCCGGGTGGTCGTAGTCCGGCGGCAGGGGCCGGTCCTGGCGGGCGTAGGCGCCCTTGAGCAGCGGCGAGTACGCGACGAGGGTCAGGCCGGGCTCCGCCCGCAGATAGCCGAGGAGTTCGGGGCCGGCGTGTCCGAGGGTCCCGTCCGGAAAGAGGTCGTCGGGGATGTCGGTGCGTGGACGCAGGTGGCTGTGCTGGTACTGGAGCACCTCGTAGCCGGGCAGTCCGGCCGCGGCGGCGAGCGCGCGGGCCCGCTCCACGCGCCACATGGCCTGGTTGCTCACCCCGAGCAGACCGACCGTGCCCTCGGCGACGAGCTCCCCGAACGCCTCGACGGTCTCGCGCTGCGGGACGGTGTGGTCGTCGATGTGCGCGTAGAGCAGGTCCAGCCTCTCGACGCCGAGCCTCTCCCGGCTGCGTTCGGCGGATTCGCGGATCACCTTCGCCGAGAGGCCCTCCGGGTTGTCGGTGTAGCTGGTGCCCGGGGCGAGGGGGCGGGCGCCGAGCTTGGTCGCGACGACGATCTCGTCTCCGACGCCCCGGCTGCGCCGCCACCGGCCGAGCAGTTCCTCGCTCTGACCGCCCTGGCCGCCGTCGACCCAGAAGGCGTAGTTGTCGGACGTGTCGACGAAGTTCCCGCCGGCCTCGACGTACCGGTCGAGTATCGCGAAGGACGTCTCCTCGTCCGTCACCGACCCGAACAGCATCGCCCCGAGCGCGAGGACGCTGACCTCGCGGCGGGTGGCCGGGTCGGCGCCCATGGTGCGGTACTTCATGGTGGATCCCTCCCGTACGGCCGAAGTCGGTCCGTCCGCTCCGGCTAGAAGGGGAGTCTTCAACTTGAAGTGCGCTTCAGGGCAAGGGCCTTACTGCACCAAGCTGCCCCCGAACGCACCGAAGCCGCCCTGACGCCTGGGCACACCCTCATGATTGAGGTTGAAGACCCGCTTGCCCAGTGGCTACCCCGCATCCATCGCGGATCCCGGGGGCTACACCTCATCAGCGCCCTCGCTGACGACTGGGGCGTCCGGCAGTCCGAGGCCGGAAAGATCGTCTGGGCCGCACTCTCTGATGGCGAAGCGCCCACGTATCTCTCCGGTGCGGCCTGGCCAGTGTCCGGCGAACCGTGGCAGACGAAGCGCTCGGGAGCGGGATAGCGGCCGTGTAGGTCCACTAAGCGCGCGCTTCGCGCCTTGATGATCAAGAACGTCGATGGCCTTCTCAGGGCCGTCAACGGCTGGGGGTCAAGGGGTCGCAGGTTCAAATCCTGTCGTCCCGACTTGTGAGAGTCGCTGGTCAGGGCCGGTTTCGGAGAGATCCGAAACCGGCCTTTGGTCGTTCTTGGGGACGACAACGGGAGCCTTGAGGGCCCGTTTGCCCTTGGTGCCTTTGTCGGTCAGCCCGCCGGGTGCCGGTGTGGTCCGACGCCGCGCGGGCCGGATCCACTGGGTTGGTGTCGATGTCACCGACGGGGCGTCCGCAGACCTCGCTGCAGACCTCGCCGATCCGGGCGCCGGTCCATGCGCCGAAGAGGACGACGTCTCCCCGGCCGCGGTACAGGTGCGCCACGAGGCGGGCGTGCCGTCGCGGCGGATCACGTCGTCCCGCTGGTGGTCGCGGTCGGGTTCGTCGATGCCGAAAAGCTGACGCACGGCGGTCGTGGTCAGGCCGACCCGCCGGCAGACGAGGGTGGCGACGTCGGCGAGGCACCAAGCGATGGTGTCGCACTGGACGCGTAGGCGTAAGCCAGGTCGAGGCCGGGCAGCAGGACCGACAACGCTTCGATCGGGGCCGCGTGGTACTCGGCATCCCTCAACAGCACTGCGGCTTCCTCGCGCTGTCGCTCCGTGAGGCTCGTCCCGCCTTCCTCGCTGCCATCCGGATCACCGCCTCGAACACCGACTGCGCGTGCAGTTCGAACATGGCCACCAGGTCGACGGCGTCGTTGTCGATCTCCCGCTGGATGAACAGGCCGTCGGCGCCGGCGACGGCATAGTCGGCCAGGATCTCGGCCGCCCCCTCGGCCAGGTTCGGGACCAGGACCCGGAGCATCTCGGCGATCTTCGTACGGGCGATGGCACGGAGCTGGAGGAACGCCGTCCGGCCCCGGGACTCGGTGGGCCGCCGCTCCAGCGCGAGCACGAGACCGAGGCGCAGGAAGTCCGGCGCCTCGACCAGTGACGTCGCCACGTTCGCCGCCATCACCCTGGCTCGATCCAGTGACGTGTCCGTCTCTTCGCCGGGCAGCTCGACGGCCGCCGGCCAGGTCGCGAAGCTGCGCTCGATGACCGCGGCGATCAGGTCGTCCTTGTCCTTGAAGTGCCAGTAGATCGAACTCGCGGGCAGGCCGCAGTGGGCGCTGACCGCAGCGATGGACGTGCCCTCATAGCCGCGCTCGCCGGAGATCGCCGCTGCCGCGTCGAGGATCCGCTGCCGCGACTCCACCCCGTTCGCGCGCTTCCTGCGCGTCGCCTGTTGCCTGGTCATGGAGGCGCCCTTCCTGTACGGGGTCCTGCGAGGCGCCGGCTGTTTCGGCACGCGGCCGGGTGCGGGCCGACCTTCGGCGTCTTCGGCGTCCAGGGCCGTGAGGTCGGCGCGCACGGGTGTGACGGGGTGGTGGCAGGTCCGACGGCGCTGCGCGGGTCAGCTCTCGGCGATCCCGTAGCGGGCGTGCAGGCGGGCCAGTGGGGCGGGCGCCCACCAGTTGGTCCGGCCGGCCAGGTGCATGAGAGCAGGGGCCAGCAGGATGCGGATCACGGTGACGTCCAGCAGGATGGTGACGACCATGCCGACGCCGACGATCTTCAGCGGCACGACGGGCGACGACGCCTGACCGAGGAAGACGACGATGATCAGAGCGGCAGCCGAGGTGATGAGGGGAGCGGTGCGCCGCACCGCGGCCTCGATGGCGGCGGAGTTGTCCCCCAGGGCGAAGTAACTCTCCCGGAACGCGGAGAGAAGGAACACCTCGTAGTCCATGGAGAGTCCGAAGGCGATGGCGATCACCAGGATCGGCATCATGATGTCGGTGGCGCCGACCGGGGTGAACGAGCCGACCAGACCCTGTAGATGGCCGTCCTGGAAGATGTAGACCATGGCGCCGAGGGCGGCGGTCATGCTCAGGCCGGTCAGCAGCAGCGCTTTGAGGGGGACCAGTACGCTGCCGGTGAACGCGAACAGCAGCACGAACATGGACAGGGCCACCCATACGACAGCGATCGGCAGCCGATCGGCGAGCGCACTCCTCGTGTCGTCCAGGAGGCTGACATCACCACCCATCAGCGGTGGGACAGGCGCAGGCACATCACGCAACGCTTCCAGCGAGCGCAGCTCCCGGTCACCGTCGGACCGGTCGCCGGCCAGCGTGACGTCGAGCCAGGTGTCGGAGCCGTTGGTGAAGGAGCGGGGGACGGACGGCGCCGGTCGCTGCCGCTCGCCACGCGCGTAGGCGCCCGCGGCACCCTCGACCTGACGTACCCCGGGGACACGGGAGAGGGAGCGCGCGTACTCCTCGGTGTCGGCCCGGGTCCGCTGCCCGTCCGCCGCCCCGGGAAGCACCACCGCGATCCGCTCCACGAAAAGCTGGGGGAAGTCCTGGCGCACGCGGTCGGAGGCCGCCCTGACCGCGCTCCCGGCGGGGAGTGCCCGGTCGTCCGGGAAGTCGAACGACACCGCAGGAAACGGGGCGGCCAGGGCCACGAGGAGGGCCGTCACCGCGACCGCCACCAGTGCCGGGGCCCGCCGTACGAGCCGGGCGCTGGAGGACCAGATCCAGTTCGTGGCCTTCTTGACCGGCTTGTTGCCGAGGGAGGCTCCGGGTGCTGTTCCGGTGTGCAGCCGACGGCCCAGCAGAGCGAGCGCGGCCGGCAGCACCACGCCTGTGGCCAGCGCGGACAGCAGGGTCACGATGATTCCGCCGCAGGCCACCGTCCTCAGGAACATCGTGGGGAAGACGAGCAGCGCGGCCAGGGACAGCGACACCGCCACGGCCGAGTACGCCACGGTCCGGCCCGCCGTGGCCATGGTGGTCCGCAGCGCCGCGGCCGGGGCGGCGCCGGAGTCGAGTTCGCTCCGGAAACGGGTCACCATGAACAGGCTGTAGTCGACGGCCAGACCGAAGCCGAGGGCGCTGGCGATGTTGAGTGCGAAGACGCTGACGGGCGTGACCGTCGCCAGTGTGCCGAGCAGCGCCGAGGTCGCCGTCACGGACACCACACCCACCAGGACGGGAAGCAGTGCCGCCAACAGGCTGCGGAAGACGACGATCAGCAGCAGAAGTACCAAGGGGGCGGTCAGCAGCTCGGCGCGGACCAGGTCACGGTGGCTCTGCTCCTGAAGCGCGTCCAGGACCGCGGACGGTCCGGCAGCCGACACGGTGACCGGACCGCGCCGGCCGAGGACGGAAGGCAGCAGTCGCTCGACCGCCTCGCGGACTTGCTCCTCGCCGCCGCGGAATTTCGCGACGATCACGGCGCTTCGGCCGTCCCGGGCACGCAGCGCCGGATCGCCGCCCCAGAACGACGAGACGTAGTCGGCCGGGGCCGTGCGCCGTGCCGTCCGGGCCAGCGCCTTGCCGGCCGTCGCGACGGCGGGTGTGCGCACCGAATCCTTCTTGTCGCGGGGTTCCACGAGGAGGATCACATCGGGGCGGCCGGCGGCGAACTTCGCGCCCAGCGTGCGTTCCGCTTCGACGGAAGCCGCCGAGGCCGGGTGCATCCCGCCGGCGACGAGCCGGTCCGACGTCATCGCCGCGATCAGGGCGGAGAGGAGAACGCACAGCGCGGTGACGGCCAGAACCGCGCGGGCACGGGCACGAAGGAATTCGAACATTGAATTCATGCCGCCCATGCTGTTTCCGGAATCTTCTGAAGAGCGAGGGAAAGCGGTGCGCTGAGCATCTCAGTCTCCACGGGCTTGACTTGAGGCAAGAATGTGCATAGGAGATCGGCACATTATCACTGACCGCGGCAGGAAATGGCCGGTCGAACTCGGCCCGCTGTGCGCGAAATATGAAAAGCTGAATGAATGCGCGGGGGTTTTCTGTCGAAGAGGGCAGTAATCCCGCTCCTTTGTGAATCGGTTACGAATCGGTGCCGGGCTGGACCAGCTTGAACAAAAGGCTGGCGGCGGCTTGGCGGGCGGCCAGACGCAGCCCTGTTCTGGGAGCCGGGACGGGCGTCGCGCCCAGGCGGGGGAAGAGGGCTTCGGCGTTGGCGTGGTTGACGGCCGTCAGGATCGGTGGGGCGACGCCGGTGTCGAGGCCGGTGGCGAAGTACTGGGCGGCGGGTGCGGGCGCGAACGGCCAGTCGCTGCCGAAGAGGATGTGCCCGGGACGGGCGAAGGCGAGCAGGGTGGGCAGGGCGGCGGGGCTGGCGGAGAGAGCCGTGTCGAAGTAGTAGGTGCGGAAGTCGTCCAGGATGTCCAGCGGGCTGCGGCCGGTGTCACCGGCGAGGGTGACGGCCATGCGGTGGGAGGCGTACGGCAGGAAGCCGCCCGCGTGGCTGAGGACGAACCGGATGTCGGGGTAGCGGCGGACGACACCGCCTCGTACGAGCAGATAGGCGGCCCGGGTCGTGTCCAGGAGGAAGTCCGCGGCGAACGGCGGGACGCCGTCGACGGTGGGTGTCCCCGGGAGGTCGGCCGGGTGGACGAACACGACGGCCCTCCGGTCGTTCAGGGTCCGCCACAGTGTGTCCTGGCCGTCCGCGCCGAGATAGGCGCCCTGATGGTTGGCCAGCAGGGTGACGCCGTCGGCGCCCAGTTCGTCCAGCGCACGCTCGGCCTCGACGGCGGAGGCGGCCGTATGGGGCATCGGCAAGGTGGCGAACCAGCCGAAACGGCCCGGGTGTTCAGCCGGTAGCAGCGCCGCGAAGTCGTTGAGCCGACGAGCAAGGCCCCCGGCCTCGGCCGGGTCGGTGAGGAACCCGGCGCCGGGTGTGGAGACGGACACGACGGCTGTGGCGGTGCCCAGCAGATCCATCAGCTCCAGCGCCGCCTCGGGACTCCAGTCGGGCAGCGCGCGACCGCCCGCCCCGGTGATGCCCGCCTTGGCGAGCGCGTCGCGGTAGAAGGGCGGGAGGAGATGCTGGTGGACGTCGATACGGCGGGAAGAGCCGGGCATGGTGCGACCTCCTGTGCGGGGATCAGGTCGAGGCGGGTGCCGGCGGTGCGGCGGTGTCGGTGGGGAGGGCACGGGCATCGATCCGGTGCGGGACCAGGCGACCGACAGGCAAATGCCGCTCTCCTGCCGGGCCTTGGGAGGTGCGACCAGACTTCTTGAGCTGAAAAACCACCATAAAGAAGTCAGTAAGGTGGCCTGGTGAGGGAGACGAGCGCCGGGAACGGCGCCTATGACGTGGCAGTGATCGGATACGGCCCCACGGGTGTGAGCGCCGCGAACCTGCTGGGCGCGACGGGCCTGAGAGTCGTCGTGCTGGAGCGCGACGCCGAGGTGTACTCCCGGGCGCGGGCGATCTCCACCGATGAGGAGGTCCTGCGGGTCTGGCAGCGCGTGGACCTGGCCGAACGGCTGAAGCGGGACATGCTGACCGACCGGCCGGTGGACTTCGTCGACGCCCGTGGCCGGTCCTTCATCCGTGCCTGTCCCACCCCGCGCGGGCACGGTCATCCTCCGCAGATGTTCCTCTACCAGCCCGCGCTGGAGGCGGTGCTGCGCGAGGGAGTGGCACGGTATCCGAACGTCGAGGTGCGGCTGGGGCACGAGTGTGTGGAACTGCGGCAGGACACCGAGGGCGTCGGGCTGACCGCCACCGCCGGTGACGCCGTCCACCGGTTGCGGGCCGCCTACGTCATCGCGGCCGACGGCGGCTCCAGCCCCACCCGGGCACGGCTCGACGTGGGGTACGAGGGGCGGACGTACGAGGACCGCTGGGTGGTCGTCGACACCGAGATGCTCCGGCCCTGGCCGGGCCACGACCGGCTGCGCTTCCGCTGCGACCCGGCCCGTCCGGCGGTCGACTGCCCGACCCCGCTCGGCCACCACCGCTGGGAGTTCCCCGTCCTGCCGGGCGACGACGAGTCGTATCTGACCACTGACGAGGCCGTACTCGCTCTGGTGACGCGGTACGGCATCGACCCCGACAGCATCCGGATCCTGCGGTCCACGGTCTACAGCCATCATGTCCGTTTCGCCGCCCGCTTCCGGGCGGGCCGGGTCTTTCTCGCCGGTGACGCCGCCCACGCCATGCCGCCGTGGATCGGACAGGGCATGGCGGCCGGGGTGCGCGACGTGGCCAACCTGTGCTGGAAGCTGGCGGCCGTGCTGCGCGGTGAGCTGCCCGAGACGGTCCTCGACAGCTACGAGGCCGAGCGCAAACCGCATGTCAAGGAGATCACCAGGCGAGCGGTGTTCGTGGGACGGATCATCACAGAACGGCGGCCTGCGCTCACCCGGCTGCGGGACAGCGTGCTCCCGGTCCTCAACCGCGTGCCGGGCTTCGCCCAGTGGCTTCAGGACTCCCACTGGATCCCGGTCGCCCGGTACTCTGCCGGGCTCCAGGCCCGGCCGCGCACCCGGGCGTCCGGCCGCCAGATCCCCCAGCCCGGGGTCACCGCGCCCGACGGGACACGCGTACGGCTGGACGACGCGCTCGGCGGCCGCTGGCTGCTGCTGCACGCGCGTACCGCCACCCCTCAGCCCCTGTGGAACGTGCCCTCGCTCACCGTCACACCCGCCGGATCCAGCCCCGCGCGGGGCACCCTCGTCGACAGCGACGGGGTTCTGCTGCCCTGGCTCGCCGGGCGCCGCGCTGCCACCCTCGCGCTGCGCCCCGACGCCTACGTCTATGCCGCCGCCCGCCGGGGCGCACTGCTCCCACCGCCTCCGCCCGGGTTCGCCCCGGCCCAGCACCCGACCGCTACGAGCGGCGGATGAGAACCAGGGCGCGGCCGGGGAAGGGGAAGACCCGGGCAGGCGTCAGCGGATCCGTTCCCTGATGAGCCTCAGTACCCGGTCGAGGGACTGGTCGGGATGGCAGAAATAGTGATCGCCGGAGAGGACCTCCAGCCGGAATCGCCCTTCGGTCACCCGTTCCCAGGCGCGCATGTCGTCCTCCGCCACCATCGGGTCGCCCTTCCCGTGCAACGCCGTGACGGGCACCCGCAACGGGGACTCGTCCGGGTCGTGCCGATAGCTGTGGACGAGCCGAAGGTCCGCGAAGAGGGCCTGCTCCGCCGCCGCGCACAGGCTGGTGGCGACGTCCTCCCCGAGACGACCGGCGAGGGCGCTGTGGAACTCCTTGGGACGAGCGCGCAGTTGGCGCAGCAGCTCCGCCGCGGTGGGCAGATCCGGCAGCCCCAGCTCCTGGCAGGCGCCGGTGATCCGGCTCAGCAGCGGATTGGCGCCCCGTGACGGGCAGCTGAAGGCCGCGACGAAGAGATGCCGCAGCCGGTCGCCGTGGGTGGGGGCGAGCCGCCGGGCGAGACGGTACGCCAGCAGACCGCCGACGCTGTGCCCGTACAACGCGAACGGCCGGTCGGCATGGGCACGTACCACCCCTTCCAGCGCGTCGAGCATCTCGTCGACGTCCTCGACGCACTCCTCGTCGCGGCGGTTCTCCCGGCCCGGCAACTGCAACGGGCAGACGTCGATGTCGTCCGGCAGCGTGTCGGGCCAGGTCAGGAAGAGCGACGCGCCGCGCCCGCCGTAGGGCAGACAGAACAGCCGCACCCGCGCCGTGTCGGTCAGCCGGGCGTGGCGCAGCCACCGGGCGGGCTCGTGCGACACCGCCCGGCCGGGACGCGGCGGCGCGTCCCCCGCCAGCAGACCGGCGAGGGTGCCCACCAGGTCGGCGGTCGTGCCGTGCAGGAGGCCGTCGAGCGGAGGTTCCACGCCCAGGTCGGTGCGCAGACGGCCGCGCAGCTCCAGCCCGCGCAGGGAGTCGACGCCGAGCTCGGCGAGCGGGCGGCCCGGGGGACGGCCGAGCGCGGCCGTGTCGTCGGGGACCTCCAGCAGGGGACGGAGGTAGGCGCCCAGGATGTGCGGCCGAAGCTCGCCGGACGCCTTGCGGAAACGGTCGACGACGTCCCTACGCGCCGGGCCCCGCCCCTCCGGAGTGCCTTCGGCAGCGGCGGCCTGCCACTGGGCGCGCCGGGCCGCGTCGATGCGCCGTACCGCCGCTCCGTCGCACTCGGCCACCAGGTGCCCGGCGTCGTCCCACAGGCGGTAGTCGGCGATCAGCGTGTCGTCGTTGGGTTCGTCGGCGAGGGTGAGGCGCACCCACAGCGGGCCGCGCCGCGGCCGCCGCCCCAGCAGGGCGAATCGGCTGATACGGCTGGTGAGGAACACGTCGTCGGCGGTGAGCCGGTCTGCGGCGGCCAGGACGTACAGCTGGGCGCAGGCGTCGAACACGCCGGCCGGCACCGGCAGCACACCGCCGTGCCCGTCCGCTCCGCCGGTCCCGGCGGGCTCCGGGGCTCTCAGCCGGGCGACGGCCTCACCATCGCCGTACCACGCCTCCTCGATCCACTCCACCGACGGGCCGAGCGCCAGGCCCCGGGCCCGCAGGTCCGCGTAGAACCGTGTGCCGTCGACCCGTTCGGGCAGCCGGGCGAGGAACTCGTCCCGGCCCTCGGGCCCGTCCCAGGGGGTGGCCGGGTCCGCCCCCGTCCCGCGGGCGCCGAGTCCGCCGCGCAGGTGCAGTGTCCATTCCGTCTCCCCGTCGGCCAGGCTGTGCACGGTGCAGGAGCGCCCGTCGCCGGACGAACCGGGGGAGAGCGTCAGCTGAACAGTGCGGGCCCGGCCGTCGGTGTGCAGCGCGTGGGTGAACTCCGCGTCGCGCAGTTCGTGTCCCGTCGTGCCGTCGAGTTCCGTCGCGGCCGCCGCGAGCATCTCCTGGTAATAGCCCACGTGGAGAACGCCGTCCGTGTCCGCTAGCTGCGGCAGCACGGCCCGGCTGAGGGTGGTCCGGAACTGGGCCTGCTCCAGGGGCGAGGACAGCACACGCAGTGCGGTGGCCCCGCCCAGGCGGCGGGTCGCCGGGTCCTCGGCGGTCACCGCTTCGGCGCGCGCCGGCGGCGGCGCGTGCCGCAGCCGCTGGAACGGGTAGGCCGGCAGGTCCAGGCAGACCGTGGACTCCTCGCCGTGTACGGCGGCCCAGTCGAGGTCCACACCGGCCCGGTAGGCCGTGGCCAGTCCCTCCAGCAGTTCGCCCACCACGTCGTCCCCGTGCGCGATGCGCCACCACGATCCCGTGGGCGCGGGCTCGGGAGACGGCCCGCCGACCGCGATGAACAGGGCGTACCCCCTCTCCGCCAGGCCGGGAGCGGAGGCTGACGCCTCCTTCGCCGACCGCGACGCCGGAGCGCACCAGAACTCCGGATCCGCCAGGCGGTCCCCGGGCATCGTCTCGCCGCAGCCGCCGCGCAGCAGCCGTACGGCCGGTGGTCGGCAGCGCACCGAGGCGGGCGCGGGCCCGCCGTGCCGGGCCGTCAGCAGCGCACCGGCCGTGGGGAGATCCAGTGCCTCCGCGACGACCGCGGCGGCCAGGTCACCCGCGCCGCCGGAGCCGCCCACGGCGGCGGCGTGCACGCCCCGGTCCGCGAGCAGGCGGCTCAACGCGACCTGGAACACCAGGGTCACCGCGTCGGCGGCGAGCGGGGTGAGGGCTCCGGCGGACTCCGGCAGGCGGGCGGGGAAGACACCGCCCGGCAGCCGCAGCTGATCGGCGCACTCGTCGAAGAGCGCGCGGAATGTGCCGTGACCTACCCGCAGGGCCGTGGCCGAGGCCACGGCCTGCCGGGGTGTGGCGTCCAGGAAGAGCCCGATGTGCCGCGCACCCGGGACGGAGCCGGAGTACGGCGACGGCGTACCGCACCGGTCGGCCAGACCGTCGAGGAGAGCGGCGAGGTCAGGGCCCTCGATGTCGGTGACGAGCGCCGCCCGGTGACGGAAGTGGCGGCGGTGGGCGCCGAGGGTGCGGGCGAGGTCCGCGAGCCGGACGCCCGGGTGGTCGCGCACCCAGGCGGCCGTACGACGGGTCAGCGCCGCCAGCGCGGCGGGCGAGGCCGCGGACAGCGGAACCAGGCGGGCCGCCGGTGGTGTGGCCTGCGAGCGCGCCGATGACGGGCCCGGGGCCGGTACGGCCGTCTCGGCGCCCTCCAGGACCACGTGCGCGTTGGTCCCGCTGAAGCCGAACGAGCTGACGCCCGCGATCCTCGGCGTGCCGTCGGCCGGCCACGGCTCGGGCCGCCGGGGCAGGATCACGGGAAGCCGCTCCACACCCAGCCGGGGGTTGGGTTTTCGAAGGTGCAGGTTGGCCGGGACCCGGCCGTGCCGGAGCACCAGTACCGTCTTGATCAGACCGGCGATTCCGGCCGCCGCCTCCAGATGGCCGATGTTGCTCTTCACCGCGCCGAGCCGCAGCGGCCGTGCCTCCGGCCGGTCCGCGCACAGCACCTCCGCCGCCGCACCGACCTCGATCGGATCGCCGAGCGGTGTCCCGGTGCCGTGGGCCTCCAGATAGCCGACCGCGTCACCCGTCAGCCCGGCGCCGGCCAGCGCCCCGCGCAGCAGCGCCCGCTGGGCCCGGCCGTTGGGGACGGTGAGCCCACCGGCGCCGCCGTCGTGGTTGACGGCCGACGCGCGGATGACGGCGTGCACCGGGAGCCGGGCCGCGACCGCGTCCGGCAACCGCGTCAGCGCGACGGCGCCGCAGCCCTCCGCCCGCACGTATCCGTCGGCCGACGCGTCGAAGACCTGGCAGCGCCCGTGCGGGGAGAGCGCCTGCATCTCGTCGAGGACGACGAACACGTCCGGGGACAGCATCACGTTGACCCCGGCGGCGACCGCGGCGTCGCACTCGCCCCGGCGCAGGCTCTCCACGGCCAGATGCACCGCCACCAACGACGAGGAGCAGGCGGTGTCCACGGCGAGCGCCGGACCGTACAGCCCCAGGGCGTGCGCCACCCGGCCCGCCGCCATGCTGGGCGCGGCTCCGATCGCGGTGAACGACCCGACGTGTTCGGGCCGCACCGGCACCCGCGCGTGGTCGGAACCGGAGACGCCCACGAACACACCGACACCGCCGGAGCCGGGGCGGCCGGTGAGCAGCCCGGCCCGTTCCAGGGCCTCCCACACGGTCTCGAGGAGCAGCTTGTGCTGCGGGTCCATGGCCGCCGCCTCCCCCTTGGACACCCCGAACAACGCGGCGTCGAAAGCGTCGACGTCCTCGTCGAGGAACCCGCCGCGAGCCGATCGGGCCGGGCCGTGCCGCCCGGAGGGGAACGGCCGGTCCGGCCACCGGCCGACGGGCACCGGGCCCACGGCGTCCCGGCCGTCGTCCAGCAGCTTCCAGAACCGCTCCGGGGTGTCCGCGCCGCCGGGGAAACGGCAGGACAGTCCGGTCACGGCGATCGGTTCGGCCCTGCGGGCGCGCTCCTGGTCCAGCTCGCCGCGCAGGGTGCGGATCGCGCGGAGCGAACGTTCGAGCAGGTGGTCCGGGCCCGGGACCAAATGGCGCTGCTCCGGGCGGGGTGCGGTGGGGATGCTGCTCACAGGCCGAGTTCCTCCAGTACGCGGTGGAGTTCGCGGTGTACGTCGTCGGTGGTCCTGGTGCCGCGCGGAGGCAGGACGTCCAGCACCCGGCTGAGCCGGGCCGGGTCGGCGTGCAGGACGCCGAACTCGCTCTCCTGGCGGGCCAGGGCCCGGTCGAAGGCCGCGGTGCCCTGGGGCGTCTCCAGCAGGGCCAGTCCCAGACGGCCCAGCAGCGCCTCCTCCGTCCCGGCGTCGGCCTTCATGCCGCCGTGCCTCCAGGACGGCCACACCACGGCGATGCTGCTGCCCTTGCGTTCACCGGCCAGCCGCAGCCGCTCCCGGTGCCGGGCGAACGCGCACAGGAAGCGGTTGGCGTACGCGTAGTCGGTCTGCCCGGGGTTGCCGATCAACGCGGTGAGCGAGGAGAAGGCCATGAAGAAGGCCAGGTCGTCGTCGCGGGTGAGGTCATCGAGGTGCAGGGCGCCGAGCACCTTGCCCGACAGCACCGCGTCCACCTCCCGGCCCGTCCTGTCGGCCAGCAGACCGTCCTTGACGCATCCCGCGGAGTGGATGACGCCGTCGATCCCGCCGTGTCGGTCGCGGACGCGTTCGATCAGGCGGCGGGCGTCGCGTTCGTCGCCCACGTCCGCCCGCACGTACTCCACGTCTGCACCGAGGTCGGCGATCCGCCGGACGGCCGCGGACCGTTCGGGGCCCAGCTCGGAGCGTCCGCTGAGCACCAGCCGGGCGCCCGGAGCCCGCCGGGCGAGGTGCTCGGCGAAGAGCAGTCCGAGTCCGCCCACCCCGCCGGTGACGACGTACACGCCGCCGTCGACGAGTCCCGGCGCGGACGCGGCGCCGTCGGTGCCGTCATCGGGTGGCAGCTCACGCACGCGGCGCACACTGCGCAGCCCGCCCCGGTGACGGACCTCGGCCTCCTGCCCGGAGCCGAGCAGTTCCGCCGTACAGGTACGGAGGATGTCCTCGGGGTCCGGCCGCTCACCGTCGCCGTCCGCTTCGACCGCCACCGCCTGGTACAGCAGGCGGGGGTTCTCGTGGCGCAGCGAGCGGGCGAAGCCCGCCAGGGCCTCGGCCAGCGGGTCCGGCCGGTCAGTCGGATGGGCGTCCACCTGGAGCACCCGGACCGTCGTCTCCCGCGCCGTCGGCAGCAGGCCGCGGGCCAGCCGGAACAGGGAGCGGAAACCGAGGTCGAGGCGGCGCCGCGGGTCGTGCCCGGCCGCGGCGGCCGTCCACAGGTGGACGAAGACGCGCGGGCGGGTGCCGTCCGCGTCGAGGCTGTCCAGCAGGCGGTCCCAGTCTTCGTTGTCGCCGGGCCGGACGCGGTAGTCCTCGGCGCCCGCGCGGGCGTACTTCGCGCCCGGCCTGACGAGGACCACAGGCGCCTCGCGGCCGTTGGCGCGCAGCCGGTCCCTGAGCAGCCGGGCGACCGTGTCGTCGGTGTCCAGGACCACCGCGCCCGAGGACCAGACGCCGCCGAAGTCCTCCGGCCCCGGGTGCGCAGCCGGTTCCGGCTCCCAGTCGGCCGTGAAGTGCAGGGTCCGGTGGCACGGGGGCGGGTTGCTCTCCCCGGGGGCGGCGGGTGCGTCGAGGTCGACCAGCGAGAGCAGATGGGCGGCCAGTTCGCTGATCGAGGGGTGGTCGAAGGCGACGGTGGCATACAGTTCGACGCCCAGTTCCTCCTCGATCAGGGTGCCGAGGCGGACGGCGAGGACCGAGTCCAGGCCGAGATCGAAGAAACCCGTGTCGAGGTCGGGCGGTTCTTCGGGGTCGTATGCGAGCAACCGGCCCAGTTCCGTGCGCAGGCGCCCGGCCAGCAGCGCGAACCGCTCGCTCGGCGGCGCGGCACGCAGGGCGGTGCGCAGCCCGCCCGCCCGCTCGTCGCTGTCGGCCGCCGTCAGCGGGGCGCTGTCCACGGATGCCCCGCCGCCGGCGCCGGTGCCGAGCCAGTAGCGGTGGCGGCTGAAGGGGTAGGTGGGCAGGGAGACACGGCGCGGGGGTGCGGCCTGCCCGTCGTGGAGGGCCGCCCAGTCCCAGTCGCTTCCGGTGACCCAGGTACGGGCGAGTTCCTCGGCGACCTGCCCGGCGGGCGGCCGTTTCCGGGCGCCGGACGGGGAGGGAGCCTGCCGTGGTACGACACCCGTGTGAACGCGTTCTGTGCTCTCCCCGGCCAGATGGGCGTCGAGCAGGGAGATCGCCTCGGGGGGACGGGAGGCGGTGAAGGCGAGGCGGTGCGCCAGATGCACCCGCCCCGTCTGGAGGGTGTGGGCCGTGTCCAGGAGCAGCGCGGCACCGCCGTCGTCCGGCTCCGTGGACGAGACGGCCTCGGCCAGAAAACCGCGCAACCGTAGGGCGTACTCGCGCAGGTTGGCGGCCTCGGCCGCGGAGAGCAGCAGGACGTGCCGTCGCTCCGCCACCGCCGGGCGGGGCACCTGTGGGGCCTCCTCCATGATCAGGTGCACATTCACACCTCCGGCTCCGAAGGAGCTGACACCCGCCCGGCGGGGACGGCCCGGGGACTGGGCCTCCCACGGTGCGGCTTCCAACTGCACCCGGAACGGGGTCTTTTCGAAGGGGATCTCCGGGTTGGTACGCGCGGAGTGCAGCAGCGTGGGGGCCAGCCGGCGGTGTTTGAGCTGAAGCACGGTCTTGGTGAGCTGGGCGATCCCGGCCGCCGCCTCGGCATGCCCGATGAGGGACTTGACCGACCCGATGGCGCACGACTGCCGGGCGGTGACATCGGCGTACGCGTCGCACAGTCCGCGCAGCTCCACCGGGTCGCCGAGGGCGGTGCCGGTGCCGTGTGCCTCCAGAGCGCCGATGGTCGCGGCCTCGACGCCGGCGGAGCGCAGGGCCGCCCGGATCACCTCCGTCTGGGCCACTGGGTTGGGCACGCCGTAGCCGAACGTCCGGCCGTCGCTGTTGACCGCGGAGCCCTTGATGACCGCGTGGACCGTGTCGCCGTCGCGCAGCGCCTGCGCGAGCGGCTTGAGCAGGACGGCGCCGACCGCCTCGGCGGGCACATAGCCGTCCCCGCCCTCCCCGAACGCCCGGCAACGGCCGTCGCTGGCCAGGAAGCCCGTCTCAGCGAGGGTCATGTACTTCGCGGGGTGCAGGCTCAGGTTGACACCCCCGGCGATCGCGGCCGCGCACTCGCCGCGCCGGATGCTCTCGCAGGCCAGATGCACCGCGTACAGGGAGGAGGAGCAGGCGGTGTCGACGGTGAGACTGGGGCCGCCGAGGTTCATCAGATACGAGACGCGGTTGGCGATCGAAAAGGTCTGTGTCTCCACCGCCAGCCAGTCACCGCGCTCCAGTGCCGCCGAGCCGAACAGCTGGTAGTTGTTGAACGTCACCCCCGCGAACACCCCCACCGCGCCGCGCCGGTCGCCCGCCGCGGGGTCCGCCAGCGTGTCCGGTGTGTGACCGGCGTCCTCCACACACTCCCAGGCGATCTCCAGGAACAGCCGCTGCTGCGGGTCGAGGTAGCGTGCCTGGAGCGGTGGGAGGCGGAAGAACGGGGCGTCGAAGGCGTCGATGTCCGCCAACCACCCGCCCCAGCGGTGCCAGGCGTCGCCGTACCGCTGCCGGGCCGCCTGCGCATACTGCCGGAAACCGGGCCGGTCCAGCGGCATCTCGTCGACGCAGTCGCGTCCCGCCACGAGGTTCTGCCAGAACTCGCCGACGGACCTGGCCCGGGGGTAGCGGCCGCTCATCCCGATGACCGCGATGTCACCGGCGCGGACCTCCTCGGGAGGACGGGCGGCGGGCGCCGGTTCGCCGGCCGGCGGCGGCGGGCCGACGGGGGCCCGGCGGCCGGCGAGGTATGCGGACAGGCTGCGGACGTTCTTGTGGGTGAAGACGAGCGTGGCGGGCAGGTCCCCGTAGGTCCGCTCCAGCCGGACCCGGATCTGCTGCACCGCGAGGGAGTCCAGGCCGAGTCGGTCGAAGCCGGTGTACTCGTCGAGCTCGTCGGGTCGCCAGCCGAGCGTGTCGGTCAGGACCTGGATCAGGTGCCGGGCGATCCCCTCACGGTCGTGCCGGCGCCCTGCCGCGGCTTCGGCGGGCTTCACGGGGGGTGCTTCGGCGGGCGCCGGTCCGGCCGTCGGGGCAGTGGGGTTCGGCCGGGCGGGACGGGGCCACAGACTGCGTTCCGTGAAGGCGTAGGTGGGCAGGGGCAGTCGGCGGTGCGGCCCCGCCGGTGGCAGCAGGCTCCAGTCCAGCGCCGCGCCCGCGGTCCACAGCCGGGCCAGACCGGCCAGGTCCGAGGCGGCGGCCAGAGCGCGGACACGGGCCTCGTCGACGGCGGCCGTGTCGTCGTCGGGGGACGGCGTCGTCGGCGCGCAGGCATCGCCGGTCCACACGCCGTCCGTGTGGCCGTCGCGCAGGAAGCGTTCGAGACGAGCGCGCAGTCCGGCCGCGTCGGCCGCCGCCACGGCGAGCCGGTGTTCCATGGGCCTGCGGCCCGTGCGCAGGGTGGCCACGAGATCATCGAAGGAGTACTCGTCCGCCGGGCGGCGCGCCAGCCAGTCCGCCAGTTGCTCGGCCCTGGCCCGCAGGCCGTCCGCGTCCCGGGCCGACAGCGGCACCAGCCGGTCGCCGGCGGTATGCGGGGCCGCCGGGGCGCGCGGGGGCCGCCGTTCGACGTCTCCCTCGACGTACTCCTCGACGACCACGTGCGCGTTGGCGCCCCCGAAGCCGAACGAGCTGACGCCGGCCCGCCTGGGCAGCTGCCGTCCCCGCGCGTCCCTCGGTCGCTCCCACCGCTCGGTGCCGGTCACCAGCCGCAGAGGGCTGCCGTCGAGCCGTAGGAGCGGGTTCGGTGTCCGGAAATGGGCCAGCGGGGGCAGCGTGCCGTGGCGCATGGCCAGCAGCACGCTCACGAGCCCGGCCAGGCCGGCGGCGGGTTCCAGGTGCCCGATGTGACTCTTCACGGCGCTGACGGCCAGATGCCGCCGCCGGGGCTCCGGGAGGCCCCAGTCGGCGTAGAGCCTGCCGAACGCCCTGCGCAGGCCCTCGATCTCGATCGGGTCACCCAGCGCGGTGCCGGTGCCGTGCGCCTCGATCAGGCCGGCGGTCGACGGGTCGAGCCCCGCGGCCCGCCAGGCCGTGCCGATCACCTCGGCCTGGGCGTCCGGGTCGGGTGCCGTGAGGGAGATCGTCCGCCCGCTGTGGTTGACGGCGCTGCCTCGCAGCACGGCGTGGATGTGGTCGCCGTCGCGCTCCGCGTGGGACAGGGGTTTGATGAGGAGGGCCACCACGCCCTCGCCGCGCACATAGCCGTCGGCCCGTACGTCGAAAGTCTTGCACCGGCCGTCCGGGGAGAGCATGCCGGCCTTCGTCAGCGAGATGAACGTCCCCGGGCCCGCGATCACGTTGACGGCGCCGACGAGTGCCTGGTCGCAGTCGCCCTGCCGGATGCTGGACATCGCCCGGTGCAGGGCGGCCAGAGAGGACGAACAGGCGGTGTCGACGGCCTCGCTCGGTCCGCTCAGGCCCATGAAGTGGGAGATCCGGTTGGCGAGCAGGGAGTGTGCGAGCCCTGTCACCAGATACGGCGCCCTGAGGGAGTCGGCGGCGGTGAGCACTTCGACGTAGTCGATGGCGCTCGCCCCGACGAAGACCCCGGTACGGCGCGCGGCCGGTCCGTCGAGGCGGTGACCGGCGTCTTCCGTGGCCCGCCAAGCCGTCTGGAGGAGCAGCCGCTGCTGCGGGTCCATCAGCTCGGCTTCCTGCGGCGAGATGCCGAAGAACGCGCAGTCGAAGGCGTCGGGGGCGCGCAGATACGCCCCCCAGGGCACGTGCGCGGCGTCGTCGTCGCCGTGCCGCCCGTAGGGCGCGCGCCAGTCCCAGCGGGCTTCGGGGACACGGCGGATGACGTCCTGGCCTGCCATCAGGTTCCGCCAGAACTGGTCGAGGTCGTCGGCGCCGGGCAGCATCCCGCTCATGCCGACGACGGCGATGGGTTCGGGATGGGGCCTGTGCTCGGACACGGTGGGGGCGTGCACCGGGCGTTCGGTGGGCGAGAGCCTCGGCGCCGGGGCCTTGGGGCCGGCGGCGGACCGGTGCGCCGCGTCGGCGTCCTCGCCGTACCGCGCCGCCAGCCGCTCGCCGTACGTGCCGACGAGGTGTGCGGCGAGATCCCGCACCGTGCGGTGTTGGAAGAGGATCGCCGGTGGCACATCGAGTCCGAGTGCCTCGCACAGTTCGGCGCAGAGGTCGACCAAGGCGGCCAGGCCCATGCCGTGGGTCCCGAGGTCCTCGTCCGGCGCGGGCCCCGGACCGTCGGCGCGCAGTACCTCCCGCACCCGCAGCAGCAGCTCCCGCTCCACGCGGGCGGCCAGCGGCCCGGCGGCGTTCGCGGGCCGCGCGGGCGCGGTGGCGCGGATGTCACGCACCATCGAGTCCAGGGCTTTGCCGACTCCGACCTGCCGGAAGTTCTCCACGCCCGCCGCGAGCAGGTAGCGGATGGACTGGGTCCACCGCACGGGCGACGAGAGCTGCCGCACCAGGTCGTCGGTCGGGTCGGCGCCGTGCGGCAGCGCCGTGACGTTGGAGACGACCGGGAACCGCGGCGCGCCGAGAGCGGCCGACCGCACATGGGCGGCGAACTCTCGCCCCGCCTCGCGCATATAGCGGGAGTGGAAGGGCCCGCTGACGTCGAGCCGGGAGTACAGGCGGGCGCCGGCACGGTTGAAGTGGGACTCCGCGCGGGCCAGGCTCCGCGCGGGACCGGAGATGACGAACTGCGTCGGCGTGTTGTGGTTGGCGATGTCGACGTCGTCCAGCCCGGTGTCCCGGAGCACCGCGGCGACCCGCTCCTCCTCCAGTCCCACCACGACGGACATGGCGCCCTCGGGGGCCCGGGACATCAGTTCGGCCCGCCGGGCCACCAGGTGCAGACCGGCTGCGAAGCCGAGGACGCCCGCCGCCTCCAGGGCGTTGTACTCGCCCAGACTGTGACCGGCGGCGAAATCCGGGGAGTTTCCGTGCTCTTCCCGCCAGGCGCGGTGGGCGAGGGCGTTCACCACGTAGAGCGCGGGCTGGGTCCACCTGGTCTTCCCCAGCAGCCCGTCGGGGTCGTCCAGACAGAGCCGGTCGATCGCGTAACCCAGGACGTCACCGGCCTCGGCGGTCAGTTCCGGGTAACGCCCGAAGAATTGCGCACCCATGCCGAGGCGCTGGGCCCCTTGTCCGGGGAAAAGAATTGCGATCACTCCGCAAAAGGTACGCGGCCGGGGCTGTATATAGGCCAAGCGTGGGGGAATGTCACTGGGTGAGGTGAGGTTCGCCCCCGCCGTGGACGCCGAACGGATTGTCGTATGAGGGTAATTCGACAAGCGGGCGGGCGGGTTCATCCGGTCGAGTGCTTGCCGCGAAGAATGATCAATTACGGCCGCGCGGACCTCTAGGCTCCCAGTGTTCAGTTTTTTCTGCGTGCTTTCCTCCGCTGCGTCTCCCTGTCTGCTCGATGACGATCCTTGAATGGTGGGGCATTCTTCTATGAGTACCGTGTCAGCGGATGATCCGACGTGTTCCCGGGACCGCCACAGCGCCGAGGAATCGGTGACCGGCCGTCCCTTCGCGCCCGAATCCGTGGCACGTCTCGCTCGGACACCCAGGATTCCCGTCACTCTGCTCCGCGGGCGTACCGACGGACGGCGCGGAGCGCTGCCCTCGGCGGACGTCGTCCAGGGCCTCGCCGCAGGGCTCGACGTCATCGGCGAGCTGCCGGGAACGTATCCGGAGTGGCTCGGCGACCAGCGTTTCACCTCCGCGCACGGGGTGCGCTATCCCTATGTCGCCGGTGAGATGGCCAACGGAATCTCCACCACCGCGATGGTGAGGGACCTGGCCCGGTCCCACATGCTCGGCTTCTTCGGCGCGGCCGGCCTGCCCCTGGAGCGGATCGAGGCCGCGACGGCCGACCTGGCCGGTGCGCTGACCCACGACCAGCCCTGGGGCGTCAACCTCATCCACACCCCGGGCGAACCCGCACTGGAGGAGCGGACGGCGGACCTCCTGCTGGCCCGCAACGTCCGCCGGATCAGCGCCTCCGCCTTCATGGAACTGACCCCCGCCGTCGTCCGCTGCTCGGCCGCCGGACTGCGCACCGACCGGGCGGGACACGTCGTCCGCCGGACCCACCTCTTCGCGAAGGTCTCCCGCCCCGAGACCGCGGCCGCCTTCATGTCCCCCGCACCTCCCGCCCTGCTGACCGCGCTGGTCGAGCGCGGGCAGCTCAGCCACGAGGAGGCGGCGCTCGCCGCCCGGGTGCCCGTGGCTCAGGACATCACCGTCGAGGGCGACAGCGGCGGCCACACCGACAACCGGCCGCTGATCTCCCTGCTGCCGCGCGTCCTCGCGCTGCGCGAGAGGATCCAGCAGCGCTGCGACCATCCCGAAGCGGTCCGCGTGGGCGCGGCGGGCGGCCTCGGCACGCCGCAGTCGGTGGCGGCGGCCTTCGCCCTGGGAGCGGCCTACGTCGTCACCGGCTCGGTCAACCAGACCGCGCGGGAGGCCGGGATCTCCGACGAGGCCAAACGCATGCTCGCCGCGGCCGACCTCACCGATGTGATCATGGCTCCCGCCGCCGACATGTTCGAACTCGGAGTCAAGGTCCAGGTCCTGCGCAGGGGCAGCATGTTCGGCGTGCGCGCGCTGAAGCTCTACGACCTGTACCGCACCTACGACAGCCTGGAGGCGCTGCCCGCCGCCGAGCGCGCCGTACTCGAACGTGACATCCTGCGCGCCGGCGTGGCCGAGATCTGGGCCGAGACAGCACGCTTCTGGGGCGACCGCGAACCCGGACAGCTTCAGCGTGCGGCGACCGACCCCAAGCACCGTATGGCGCTGCTCTTCCGCTGGTACCTCGGCCGGTCCTCCGGCTGGGCCGTCACCGGAGACACCGGGCGCAGCATCGACTACCAGCTGTGGTGCGGACCCGCACTCGGCGCCTTCAACCACTGGGCGGCGGAGAGTTTCCTCGCCGATCCCGCACAGCGCACGGTCGTGCAGATCGCCCGCAACCTCCTGGAAGGCGCCACCGTGCTGACCCGCGCACACCAACTGCGCGGCCTCGGGCTGCCCGTGCCCGACAGCGCCTTCTCCTTCGCTCCCAGGCCACTGGCCTGAGCCGGTTCTGTCCGCTTCTCACGGCAAGGCTCTCTCCATCTCCATGCCCTCCTCCGGCACGGGGCCGAAACGCCTCGACATCGCCATCGTCGGACTGTCCGCGCTGCTCCCCGGGGCGGCCGGCCCCGACGAGTTCTGGCGCAACGTGGTCACCGGCCGCGACCTGATGCGCGACGTGCCCCCGACGCACTGGAACCCCGACGACCACCACGACCCCGATCCGGCCGTACAGGACAAGACCTACGCCCGGCGCGGCGCCTTCCTCGACCCGGTCGAGTTCGACCCGCTGGCGTTCGGCATCCCGCCCAACCAGATCGAGGCGACCGACACCACCCAACTGCTGTCCCTGCTCCTCGTCCGCCGACTGCTCGACGACGTCACCGACGGCGACCCCGCACGGCTGTCCGGCGACCGGACCGGCGTGGTGATCGGCACGAGCGTCCTGCCCCTGCTGGTCCAGATGGGCACCCGGCTCGGTCGTCCCGCGTGGCTGCGCGGCATGCGCGAGGCGGGCATCGCCCCGGACACCGCCGAGCGCGCCGCCGACCTCATCTCCGGCCGCTTCGCGCCCTGGCAGGAGGCCACCTTCCCCGGCCTGCTCAGCAACGTCGTGCCCGGCCGCATCGCCAACCGCTTCGACCTGCGCGGTCCGAACTACGCCGTCGACGCGGCCTGCGCGTCGGCCCTCGGGGCGCTGTCGGCGGCCGTCGGCGAACTCGCGCTCGGCCGCTGCGACATGGTGATCACCGGCGGCGTCGACACCTTCAACGACCCGCTGATGTACGTCTGTTTCAGCAAGACCCCGGCGCTGTCCCGCACCGGCGACTGCCGTCCCTTCGCCGCCTCCGCCGACGGCACCATGCTCGGCGAGGGCCTGGTGCTGTTCGCGTTGAAGCGGCTGGCGGACGCCGAGGCGGACGGCGACCGGATCCACGCCGTGCTCCGCGGCATCGGCTCCTCCTCGGACGGCAAGGGCTCGGCCGTCTACGCCCCCGTCTCCACCGGACAGGCGCGGGCCCTGCGACGGGCCTACGAACAGGCGGGCTATGGCCCGGAGACCGTGGAACTGGTCGAAGGCCACGGCACCGGCACCCTCGCCGGGGACGCCGCGGAGTTCGGCGGGCTCGCGCAGGTCTTCGGGGAGGCCGGCCGTAAGGACACGGGGTGGTGCGCGCTCGGCTCGGTCAAGTCGCAGATCGGGCACACCAAGGCCGCCGCCGGGGCGGCCGGCCTGCTCAAGGCCGTACTCGCCCTGCGCCACCGGACGTATCCGCCCACCATCAAAGTGGACCGCCCGAGCCCCCGGCTGCCCCTGGCCGGCAGCCCCTTCTACCTCAACACCGAACTACGGCCCTGGGTGCACGCTCCGGGCACGCCCCGCCGCGCGTCCGTCTCCAGCTTCGGCTTCGGCGGCAGCAACTTCCACGCCACGGTGGAGGAGTACACGCCCGAGGGCCGTCCGCGCAGCCCCGCGCCACGGGTGCGCACCGCACGGACGGAACTGTTCCTGTGCTCCGCCCCGAGCGCCGAGGAGGTCGCCGACCGGCTCCGGACGGCCGCCGCGGCCACCGACGCCCCGGCCGCCCTCGCCCACCGGTCCCAGCGGGAGTTCCGGTCCGACGCCCCGTACCGCCTCATGGTGACCGCCGCGCACGGCGCCGAACTGCGCCACAGGCTGCTGGCCGCCGCCGAACGCGTCCTGGGCGCACCCCGCCGGCCCTTCCATCTCCCCGACGGCAGCCGCTACGTCTGCACCCCCGCGCGCAGCGCGCCGACGGCCTTCCTCTTCTCCGGGCAGGGCAGCCAGTACGTGGGCATGGGCGCCGGCCTGGCACTGGACTGCCCCATCGCGATGGACACCTGGGACTCCCTCGCCGACTGGCGCCCCGAGGGAGCGGAACCACTGCACCGCGTGGTCTTCCCGCCGCCCGCGCACACCGAGGAGGAGCGGGACGCGCAGCGCGACCGGCTCACGGCCACCGAGTGGGCACAGCCCGCCCTCGCCGCGCAGTGCCTCGCCCAACTGGCGGTCCTGGCCGAGACCGGCGTACGACCCGACTGCGCCGCCGGACACAGCTTCGGCGAACTGGTCGCCCTGCACACCGCCGGTGTCCTCACCGCGACGGAGCTGCTGTCCCTGGCCCGCTCCCGCGGCGAACTGCTCCGCGACGCGGCAACCGCCCCCGGCGGGATGACGGCCGTGCAGTGCGGCCACCCACAGGCGCGCGCGGTGCTCGACCGGCACCAGTTGCCCGAGGTGTGGCTCGCCAACGACAACGCCCCGGACCAGGTCGTCGTCTCCGGCACGCTCGACGGACTCGCCCGGGCGGAGCGGGCGTTCGGTGCCGCCGGGATCAGCGTGCGCCGACTGGTCACCGCCGGGGCCTTCCACACCCCGCTGGTGGCGACCGCCGTACCGCGCTTTCGCGAGGTACTGGCACAGACCCGCCTGCGGGCGCCGCGGCTCGACGTGTACTCCAACGCCCGCGCCGACGTCTACCCGGCGGACACCGAGGTCATCGCCGACCGGCTCGCCGAACACCTGGTGTCGCCGGTGCGCTTCACCGAACAGATCGACGCCCTGTACGCCCGAGGGGTCCGCACGTTCGTGGAGATCGGGGCGGGCAGCGTACTGACCGGCCTGGTCGGGCGGACCCTCGGCGACCGTGCGCACCTCGCCGTCTGTCTGGACCGGCCCGGCGAGGACGGCTTCACCACCCTCCAGACGGCGCTGGGAACACTCGCCGTGCACGGCGTGCCGGTCGACTTCGGCTCGCTGTGGCGCGACGTCCCGCCGCCGGCCGACTCCCATGCCGGACGCGAACAGAAACCGGAAAGGACCAAGAAGAGGATGACCGTGCAGATCACGGGGGCCAACCACCCCCCGCAGGCCCCGGCTGTGCCGGCGGTCCAGGCCGCCGCCTTGCCCGCCGCCTGGACCGATCCGATGAGAGAAGCGCAGCGGCGGCTGACGGAGTCGGCCGCCGCCCTCCAGCAGGCGGTCGCGGGTTGCCTGCACGCGCTGGAGGCGGCAACGGCCGTCCAGCACGCCCTCCAGCACGGGCAGCCCGGCGCGGCCTGGACACCCGCACCGCCCGCCCCCGGTCCGTGGCCGCCGCCCGGCCCGCCCGCCTGGATGCCGGGACCCTCCGGGTGGGTGCCCGGCCCGTCGGCGTGGACGACGTGGGCGCCCGCGCAGGCCTGGCCGCCCCCGCCCGTCACCGGGCCCTGGACCCCCGAACCGGCTCCCGCGCCCGTGACATGGCCGCCGCAGCCCGCCGGTGTCGCCTGGGCGCAGCCGCCCGCTCCCGCAGCCGCGCCGGTCGGGTCCGTTTTCCCGGCGCCCGCCAACCCGGTGGCGCCCGCCGTCCCCGGGGCCATGCGTCCAGCGCCCGCGGCGTGGTCGGAGGCGCCCGCTTCCGTTGCCTCGCCGGTGGGTTTCCCGGGGCCTGCTTCCCCGGCAGCGCCTGCCGCGGTGGCCGAGGTCCCCGCGGCCGCGCCGGAGATCATGCGTCCGGCGCCCGTGGCGTGGTCGGAGGCGCCCGCTGCGGCCGCCTCGCAGTGGGGGTCCGTTCCCCCGGTGGCGCCTGCCGCGGTGGCCGCCGATCCCGCGGCCGCACCTGAGATCATGCGCCCTGCACCCCAGGTCATGAAGCCGCCGTCCGCCACGGCGGACACCCCGCCAATCCCGGCACCGGCCTCTCCGCCGCTCCCGGACACTCCGGCCGCCGCCCCCGGCCCCGCCCTCGGCCCCGCTCCCGAAGTCGACACCCGCGCCGTCCTGCTCGGCGCCGTCGCGGAACTCACCGGCTATCCCATGGACGTCCTCAACGAGGAGATGGACATGGAGATGGACCTGGGCATCGACTCGATCAAGCGGGTACAGATCCTTGCCGCGATCCGCAACGCGATTCCCTCCCTCCCGCCGCTCGACCCGGGCGAGGTGATCAAGCTGCGTACGCTCGGTCAGGTCAGGGAAGCACTGGACCAGGTCACCGGCGCCGGGCAGCTGCCGTCGTTACAGGGCCCGGCCGACGGCTTCGCGCCGTCGGTCTCCAGCGGCCTCGCACGGCTCGTCGTGCACGTCAGCCCCGCTCCCGCACCGGGCCTGGCGCTGCCCGGCCTGTCCGGCGGGCCGGTCCTCATCACCGATGACGGCGCAGGCGTCGCCGAGGAACTCGCCGCCGAACTGAGGCGCTGGGGGCTGACCGCGGACCGGGTCCGCGGGGAACTCCCCCCGGACGCCAGGGCCGTGGTCTGCCTGGAGGGACTGCGCCCCGCGTCCCAGGCCCGGCAGGCGGCCGAGGCCGCCTTCCGTACCGCGCGGGCTCTCGCCCCCCGACTGGCGGCGGACGGAGGCGTCCTCGTCACCGTCCAGGACACCGGGGGTGATTTCGGACTGAGCGGCGGCAGCGGCGACCGGGCCGACCTGGGCGGCATCGCGGGCCTCGCCCGGACCGCCGCCTGCGAGTGGCCGCACGCGACGGTCAAGGCGATCGACGTCGAACGCGCCGGCCGTCCGGCGGCCGAGGTCGCAAGGCTCCTCGCCGCCGAGCTGCTGCACGGCAGCGCCCAGACCGACGTCGGGCTGCGGGCCGACGGCGGCCGGGTTCGGCTCGGACGGCGTCCCGGCAGCCTCCCGGCCGCCCCGGACGCTGAGCCGGCCGCGCACCCGGCCGAGCACCTCGTGGTCACCGGAGGCGGCCGGGGGATCACCGCCGCGTGCCTCGTCGAACTGGCCCGCGCCCGCCGCCCCCGTCTGCTCCTGCTGGGCCGCACCCCGCTCGCCGACGAGCCCGCCTGGCTGCGCGAGGCGGCCGGTGAAGCGGCGGTCAAGCACGCCCTGCTGGCGCACGGCGGGCCGGCTTGCGACCGTCCGCCGCCCCTGGCCGAGGTGGGCGCCCGCGCCCGCCGGGTACTCGCGGCCCGCGAGGTACGCGACACGGTGCAGCGGCTGGAGCAGGCCGGAGCCCGGGTCCGCTACGAGGCCGTGGACGGCCGCGATGCCACCGGCGTACGGGCCGCGCTGGACCGGGCACGGGCGGTCTGGGGACCGGTGACCGGGGTCGTGCACGGCGCCGGGGTGCTCGCGGACCGTCCGATCGCGCAGAAGACGGACGCGGAGTTCGCCGCCGTCTACGACACCAAGGTGGAGACGCTGCGCGTCCTGCTGGAGGCCGTCGCCCAGGATCCGCTCCGCCTGCTGTGTGTGTTCTCCTCCGTCGTCGCCCATACCGGAAACACCGGCCAGTGCGACTACGCCATGGCCAACGAGACACTCCACCACCTCGTCTCCGCCGCCCGCGCGGCGCGGCCCGGACTGCGCGCCACGGCGCTCGGCTGGGGCCCGTGGCGCGGCGGCATGGTCGGCGCCGCTCTCTCGCGGCGCTTCGAGGAGGCGGGCGTACCGCTCATCGACCCGGCGACGGGGGCCGGCGCCTTCACCGCCGAACTGACCGCCGGACCCTGCGGACCTGCGCAGCACGCGGACCGGCTCCTGCTGGTGCCGGACGCGGACCGCATCGCGCTCCCCGCGCCGGCCGCCCCGGCCGCCGGGACGCCGCCGACCCTCCGGGAGCGTCATCTCGCGGACGTCGTGGTGCCGCGCAGCGGATTCCCCTACACCGAGGACCACGTCGTGCGGGGCACTCCGGTGCTGCCGCTGGCCTGTGCCGTGGAGTACTTCGCCAGGGCCGCCGGGCCGCCGGGACCGTCCGGCGGACCGGTCCTGCACGGGCTGACCGTGCTGAACGGCGTCGTACTCGACCCGTCGGACCACCGGCCGTACCCGCTCCGGGTGCGCGGCAGCCGCGCCGAGAACGGCCTGCGCCTGACGCTGGAGGCGGTGACCGGCCGCCCGCACTACCGGGCCGTGGCCGTGGCCGAGGACCGGCTCCCGCTCCCCGCGCCCGCATCCGCGCCCCCGCCGGACGGCGCAGGCCTGCCGCCCTCCGGGATCTACGACGGTGAGGTGCTGTTCCACGGCCCCCGCTACCGCATGCTGCGCGCCGTCGAGACCCTCGGCCCCGGCGGCGCCAGGGCCGTACTGGACGGTCTCGAGGCCCTCGGCTGGGATCCCCGACAGCCCTGGGCCACCGACCCGGCGGCCGTGGACGGCGCACTCCAGCTCGCGGTCCTGTGGGCCCGGCGCGTCCTCGGCCGGGCCACCCTGCCCATGGGCGTCGGCGAGGTGCGCCTGCACCGCGCCGGTGCCCTCGGCCGGGATCTGCTGGCCGTCGTCACCCCGGGCCCGGTGGCCGACGAGCAGGCGGAGTGCGACGTACGGCTGTCCGACCCCCGGGGCGCGACCGTGGCCGAGTTGACCGGCGTGCAGTTGGTGGCACGCCCCAGCCGAAAGTGAGCTTGTGATGGCGGTACACCCGCCGACGATCCCGGCCGACCGGGTGACGTGGGCCGACCGCGAACCGGGCGGTGCGCCCGGGGCCGTCATGCGGTCCGAGACGGACATCGCCCAGGGCCACTGGTACCTCGACCCGGCCGGACGGGTGTGTGCGGGCGCTCTGCTGGCGGCCGGGCAGGGAAACCGCCCGCCCGCAGGTCCGTCCGGTGAGGACCCGGAGGCCCCGTCCGGGCGGTCGTACCGCCTGCTCGACTGCGCACTGACCTTCCATGGTCCGCTCCCCGTGCCCGGGCAGACCCTTCGCTGCGAGACCGGGGTGGAGGACCGCGCCGAGTACGTCGGTGTCCCCCTGCTCTCCTTCCGCTCCGACGTCCGCGTCGACGGCGAACTCCGGCTCAGCGTCCGCGGGGGACAGGCCGGGCTCTTCACGAAGCGGGAACTCGCCGACGCGAAGGGGGTGTTGTGGACACCGGAGAAACACCCGGGCCGCCCGTTGGGCCCGTTCGGGCTCCCGCCCACGGTCTGCACCTCCGCCTCCTTCACCGCCGCCCAGGTGCGCGCCTTCACCGACGGCCGTCCGGCCGACTGTTTCGGAGCGGGCTGGGAGCGGGCCGCCGCCCACGTCCGCAGCCCGCGCCTGACCACGGCGCGAGGGCTGCTCTTCGAGGAGGTCACCGACTTCGACCCGACGGGCGGACCGCTGGGCCGGGGCTACCTGCGGGCACGGCTGAACCTCACACCCGACCAGTGGTTCTTCGCGGGCGGCGAACCCGGCGACCCGCACCTGCCGTCCTTCCTCCTGCTCGAGGGCTGTCTCCAGGCACTCGCCTTCCACCAGGTCGCCCTCGGTACGACCGTCGACCGTGACGGCTGGCGCTTCGAACCGGCGCGGGGCGAACGGCAGTCCGTGTGTCTGCGCGCGCAGGCCACCCCCCGCAGCCGGGTCCTGGTCTACGAAGTGTTCGTCACCGACGTGTGCCCCGGTCCCGTGCCCCGGATCAGGGCGGACGTGCTGTGCCGGGTGGACGGCGTGACGGCGTGCACCGTGGCAGGACTGGCGCTCGACCTGGTGCAGGACTGGCCCCTCGGCGACCGAGGGCACACCGGGCCCGCGCTGCACGGCGGTACCGCCCCCGATCAGCGCGCAGCCGTGGTCGACGGGCTGACCCTGGACCGCCGGAGCATGCTCGCCCACGCCCGTGGACGCTACCGGGACGCGCTCGGCCCGGAGTTCGGCGCACTGGACACGCCGGTGCGGTCGCTGCGGGTCCCCGCGCCGCCGTTCCTGTTCATGACCCGCGTCAGCGCCCTCGGGGCCGCGAAGGCGCGGCTGCGCAAGGGCAGTTGGGTGGAGGCGGAGTACGACGTTCCGGGCGGCGCGTGGCTCGGCGGCCACGACGGAGGCGACAGCGCCCCGCCGCGGCCGTCCATGGCCGCGCTGATGGAGATCGGCCTGCAACCCTGCGGCTGGCTCGCCCAGTACAGCGGCTGCTGCCTCGGCCGCGACGCGGACCTGCTCTTCCGCAACCTGGACGGGCGGACCAGGGCGCTGCGCACCGAAGGACTCGCCCCGCGCCGGGTCCGCACCCGGGCCACGCTCACCGACTGGGCGGACGACGGCGCCGTGCTCCTGCTCTTCTTCGACGTCGAATGCCGCGCCGACGACGAAGATGACCCGTTCCTCGCCTTCACCACCAGCTTCGGGTTCTTTCCGCCGTCCGCGTTCGAAGGACAGGCCGGGCTGCCCCCGTCCGAGGCGGAACAGCGGCACCGGGCCGAACCGGACACCCGCTGCGTCGACCTCACCGGCCGGCCGGAGAAGTTCTTCACCGGGCCGCTGCGGCTGCCCGACTCCGACCTGCTGGTGCTCGACCGCATCACCGGCTACCGGCCTGCGAACGGCGACGAGCCCGGCCGGATCCGCGCCGAGACGGAGATCCGGGCGGACGCCTGGTTCTTCAAGGCCCACTTCTTCCAGGACCCGGTGCAGCCCGGATCACTCGGCGTCGAAGCCATGTACCAGTCGCTCCAGGCCTACGCCGTCGAGCGGGGTCTGGCGGCGGGGCCGCGGGCGTCTCGCTGTGAGCCGACGTCCGCCGACGTCGCCTTGGTGTGGCGGTACCGCGGGCAGGTGGTCCCGGCGCATCGGCTCGTCACCGTGCAACTGGAGATCACCGCCGAACGGCAGGACGCGCACGGTCACTGTCTGGAGGCCCGGGGGACACTGTGGGCGGATGACACCCTCATCTACCGCGTGGAGGGCCTGGCCCTGCGGATCACCCCCGAGGCGGCGCTCGCTCCCGGAGAGGCACACCCCACCGCCGTCCCGCCCACGGGCGGGCACCTCGCCGGAGAACTCCTCGACCCGGCGCACGAGACCTGGCTCGCGGACCACTGTCCCGCCCTGACCACCCCGAGCGTGCCGATGATGCATGTGGTGCGGATGGTGGCGGAGGCCGCCGAACGCGCCACCGGCCGGCGACCGGGCCGTATCCGTGACCTGACAGTTCGCCGGTGGATCGTGGCCGACGCCCCGGTCCGCTACGTCACCGCGATCCGCCGGGGCGAGCGCGGCACGGGGGTGGACCTCCTGCTCCTCCCGGCGGACGACGGGACCGGCGACCCCGCTCCCGTCGGCGAACCCACTCTCGCCGCCAGGGGAACGGCGGAGCCGGGACACCCGGAGCCGGCCGCGCCACTGCCTCCCCTCACAGGAGCCCGCCCGGTCGCCCACCTGCCGTACGAGGGCGACGCCCCCCTCGTCTTCCACGGGCCCGCCTTCCACTATCTGCGCGCCATGCGGATCGGTGACCGGGGCGCCAGCGGCGTGATCGACCCCCGGCGGGGTTCCGTGTCACCGGCAGCCCACCATTCCGGCCTGCTGGACGCGGCGCTGCACATCGTCCCCCACCACGCCCTGTGGACCTGGGACGAGACGCTTCCGCGTGATGTGTTCGCCTACCCCTACCGCCTGGACAGCCTCGATCTGTACGAGCCGTTGCTAGGCCCCGCGCCGCTGCGTGTCGAGGCCCGGCTCCTGGACAGTGACGACCTGCCCGCCGGCAGTTTCGTCCGCGTCGGCCTGCAACTGTTCCGGCGTCGGGCCATGGTCGCCGACATCCGGCTCACCGACGCTCTGGTGCCCCTGGGCCTCACCGGTCCCGCCGACCATCCGGCACGGTGGGCGTTCCTGCGTGACCGCGCCTACGCGGCGGGCCTTGGGGTGAGCCGCACGACCCAGCAGGGCGTCACCCACGTGACCGCGGCCGACGTCCAGCGCGCCGACTGGTATCCCGGCCTGGTCGACAGCCTCTACCGGCTTCCCGAGCAGGGTTGCGACCATCCCCTGCGGCCGGCCCGGATCGCCGTACGCGACCACGTGGGCCGCCTGCTGCGCACCCACCCCTGCGGGATCGAGACGTCCCCCGGCCTGGACCGGGCCTGGGCGGTGGGCCGCCCCCGGGAGGTCGTCAAAGTGTGGGTACGCGCCGAGGGGTCGTCCGTCGCGGTGGGCACCCTGGCGGGTCCCGGCGGCACGTCCTGACCTGCGGCGGCGAGCACCGAGAACCCGACCCGTCCGGACAGCGTGAGGGGTCTTCGCAGGCGAGAGCCTGTGAGGGCTCTTCATGCGTGGGCCCTTTCGCGTGGCACGTCTCCGCTTCGGCTGTACGGCCGGGCGCAGACTGGAGGGAGAAGGCCATGCGTCGTGAGCCGAACCTGGAGGTGGGCCATGAGCACCCTCGAAGAGCACATCGATGTCGGAGTTCCGATCGACAAGGCGTGGAACGACCTGCACCGGACGGAGAACTATCCGCGCTTCGTGGCAGGAGTGCGCGAGGCCCGTTCGGAGACGGAGGGCCGCGCGCGTCTGGACGTCGAGGCCGGCGGCCGGGTCCGGGAGTTCGAGACCGAGGTCTCCGATCGCACGGGGGAACGCGTGATGGACTGGCAGACCACGGGCGCCCCCGACCTGATGGGCTCCTTCTCGCTGCAGCCGATCGACCAGAACCACACCCGCGTCCAGGCACGGCTGGAGTACGACCCCGACGCGGTCAGGGACACCTTCGGCGGGCCGAAGGGATTCGCCCAGGTGAACGCGATCGAGCGGCTCGTCCGCAGCGATCTGGAGCAGTTCAAGCAGTGCGTGGAACAAGGGCGGTAAGCGGGGGGTGCGAAGGCCGGGCGTCGCACACGCCCGTCAGGTCTTGATCACGGCATCGCAGTCGGAGCAGACCACGGACGCGTACTCCGGCGGGTACCAGGCCGCGGTGGGGACAGCGGGCTGGCCACGGCCCAGCGGGAGGCAATCGGGTACGTGGGCGAGTGGTACGCGTACCAGTGGCTGTGTGCGCGCTACCCGGACCGCATGGACGAGACCGGCTGGATGTCGGGCAACCGCCGCAAAGCCTTCCCCGGCCCGTCCGGCGACGACGGCCTCGGCTTCGACTTCCGGGTCGGCTCCGGCAGTCGGCCCTACCTGTACGAGGTGAAGGCGACCGGGGGCGAAGGCGGCCGCTTCGAGCGGGGAGAGAGCGAGGTCCGCGCAGCCCGCCGGCACGCGGGCAACGACCGCTGGCGCCTCCTGGTGGTCACACACGCCCTCACCCCTCACAAGATGGCCGTCCAAATGCTCCCCAACCCCCACGGAAAGCGCGGCCGGGGCCGCTACCGCGAGGAAGGCGGGGCACTGCGCTTCTCATACCTGCTGTGACGAAGAAGCCACAGGACCGCTAGGCCGCAGAGCTGAACTCCGTTGCTGTCTCCAGCTGGTGGCAGTCGATGCACAGCACGTGCACGTTGCCGTCCGTGTCCGGTCCCGCCCATGGCGAGAGGCCGGCGTACGTGGGCCACGTCCACCCCGGGCACGGAGAAGTCGCCCAGGCACGAGGCACACCAGGCGGAACCCTTCCGTTCGATGGTCCGGCGAAGTCGCGCGGCAGCGTCGTGCTGTGCGGCCTGTCGTCGCCCTTGGGACCGACGAGTGGGCGCACGTCGAGCGCAGCCTGGCCTGCCTTGCCGTAGTCGCCCTGGACCGCTTGGAGGCCCTTGTCCGCAACCGGCTCAAACAACCCCAGTACCGGCCCGAAAACCTCAACGGCTTCATAACCGGCACCAGCCTCGCCCTCGGCGACCCGACCTCACCCTAACGAGCCGAAGTCAATAAGCGCTTGCCCTGGACCAGCTGGACGCCCCTGGACCGTCGGTACGACCTGTGCCATGTCGTACCGCAGGACTCGCACGCCAACACCACAGATCACGGACCAAGATCCGGACCAGGTGCGGACCAAGTCGGCTCAGCAGCAGACAATTCCACCCTTTGTCGCAGGTCAGAGGCGACGGTGAGCGTGTACCACCAGCAGACGAAGAATCTGCCGGGGTAACCGATGGGCAACTCCACCGCTCCCGAGCCGTAGCCCTTGGCGCCCGGCAAAGGGAAACGCGCTGGTCACGGCAGGTATCGCGGGCGTTGTTGCCGCAGGTGGTCGCACGAGACTGGAGGCATCGGCCCTTCCTCCGCCTCCGGGAGGCATCCTCATGAGCACCACCACCGACCGCGGCCGCGTCTACCCAGGTGCAGCTGCCGCGACAGCCACCGCCGCCGGCTCGGAGCACGCTGCCCCCGCCTGTTCACCGACGGTCACCATCGGACGTGGGCGTTCGCCGTCGACGTCCCCGCCCCGCACTACCGGCGGACGACCGTCCGGCGCGGCCGCTTCCCCAGCCCCGACGCCGCCGAGGCCGCGCTGCGGACGTTTCTGGAGGGTGAGGCGGGCGGGTTCAGCGCCGACCCGAACCAGACCGTCGCCGACTACCTGCACACCTGGCTGGCGGCGAAGGCTCTGGTGCTCAAGCCGACGACCATGGTCCGCTACCGGGACTATGTGCACAACGGTCTCGTTCCCGCCTTCGGCGAGCCTCAAGTTGGATGAGCTCCGGCACCGGCACATCAGCGCCTTCGTCACCGGCCAGATCGGCGCCGGCTGCGGCCGATCACCCTCTACCGGTGCCTGGCCACCCTCTCCAGCGCGCTGGGGGACGCGGTCCGCCAGCACCGCCTCGCCCACAACCCCGCCAGCCCACCGGCCCTGCGGCGGCCGCCCGCGCCGGAGCGCCGGATCTGGACCGCCGACGAGGCGGTCCGCTTTCTCCGTCACTGCCACCGGGCCGACCCGGACCTGGCCGACCTTTTCGAGTTCCTCATCGGCGCCGGCCTGCGCAAGGGCGAGGTCCTCGGCCTGCACTGGAACGACGTCCACCTACACGAGGGCGTCCTTTACGTGCGCTGCATACTCTCCGCGGTTGAATTGCAGGGTGCACCTTGACTTACGGTCTGCACTGGAACGACGTCCACCTCGACCAAGGCGTGCTCTACGTGCGCTGCACCCTCTCCGCCATCGACAACAACCACCTTGTGATCACCACGCCAAAGACCCGGTCGAGCCGCGGCTGGGTCGCCATCTCACCCCGCGTCGCCACTGCCCTCCGTCATCGGGCACGATCAACTTCCCGGACCCGCGGAGATCCCAACAACCCGTTCGCCGGACTGGTCTTCTGCCGGCACGACGGTAGCCCGCTCAGACCGCATCTGGTGCTTGATCGGCTCCGCCGGCTGTCTGAGGAAGCCGGTGTTTCCCGGGTTACGGTCCACGACCTTAGGCACCTGGCCGCCACGATCACCGCAGGTGTCCCGCTCACCGTGGTGTCCAAGACGCTGCGGCACTCCGCCCTGTCGACCACCGCGAACCTCTACAGCCACCTCACCCAGAAAGCAGCCCGCCAAGCCGTCGACACCATCGACCGTGCCCTTACCGGCGCAGAATGCATTGACTGGCACGCGAACCAGCCAGCGTGGCTGCGACCACCACGTGACCACATCCATCGGCGCCGCGAAGCCCTACATCGGCTCCGCTCCCCTGCTCCGCCCGCCATCAGCGCCCCGGTGGACCAACCCCGGCCCGGGCGTGACATTGGACCACCACATCCCCGAACGCACGAAGGGCCGCTCTCCCATGGATGAGAGAACGGCCTCCGACCTGCATCAAAGCTGGTCGGGACGACAGGATTTGAACCTGCGACCCCTTGACCCCCAGTCAAGTGCGCTACCAAGCTGCGCCACGTCCCGGTGCGCTTCGCACGGCGGGCCGTGTGATCGCGCGAACAGCACTTTACCCCACGCCGGGCGCAGCGCCGAAGCGGGCCCGGGCGCGGGACAATCGCCGTATGGACCGTTTGGGCAGCACAGGAGGTACGCGCGGGGGTCGGTCCGCCGGCGCCCGGGACCGGGACGGCGAAGGGCGGGCGCGCAACGCCCGACCGCGGGACGGGCTCGGTCGGCCCCTGCCGTACGGCACGGCCGGGGTGGAGCGGCAGCCCGAGGGCGTCGTCCGCACGCCGCAGGAGAGCGTCGCCGAGGCGCAGGCCCTGCTGGACGCCGGGAAGCCGTTCCATGCGCACGAGGTCTTCGAGGACGCCTGGAAGTCGGGCCCCGAGTCGGAACGCGCGCTGTGGCGCGGGCTCGCCCAGCTCGCGGTGGGTCTGACGCACGCGGCCCGGGGGAACCGCACGGGCGGGGCACGGCTGCTGCGACGCGGCGCCGGGGCCGTCGGGGAATGGGCGGCGGCCGCGGGGCAGGTGCGGCCGTACGGGATGGACCTCGCCGGGCTGGTCGGCTGGGCGCGCGCACTGGCGGACACGGTGGAGCGGACGGACACGGCGGTGGACGCGCGGGCCCGGGCGCCGCGGCTGCGCTGACACCCGGCACGGTCACTGTCAGTGGCGTACGGCAGACTCGAGGCGTGCGAGAGATTCATGTGATCGGTATCGGCGCGGGCGACCCCGACCAACTGACCCTGCAGGCGGTCAGGGCGCTGCGGAGCACGGACGTGTTCTTCGTCCTGGACAAGGGCGAGGTGAAGAGCGACCTGACGCGGTTGCGCCACGACATGCTGGCCACGCACATACCGCAGGGCGGCTACCGGGTGGTCGAGGCCCGGGACCCGGAGCGGGACCGCCGGGCCCGCGGCGCGGCCTACTCCCCGGCCGTCGGCGACTGGCGCAGCGCCCGCGCCGACATCTACGAGCGGCTGATCACCGAGGAGCTCGGCGAGGACGAGCGCGGCGCGTTCCTGGTGTGGGGCGACCCGGCGCTGTACGACAGCACGCTGGGCATCCTCGAGGAGGTGCTGGCCCGGGGCGCGGTGGACTTCACGTACGACGTCGTGCCCGGGATCAGCAGTGTCTCGGCGCTCGTCGCCCGGCATCGGACCGGGCTGAACCGGGTGGGCCGGCCCGTGCAGATCACCACCGGCCGCCGGCTCGCCGAGGGCTTCCCGGAGGGGGTGGACGACGTGGTGGTGATGCTGGACGCGCATCAGACGTTCCGGCAGTACGCCGAGGACGACGTCGACATCTACTGGGGCGCCTACATAGGCACCCCGGACGAGATCCTCGTCTCCGGTCCGATCGCCGAGGCCGGCCCGCGCATCGAGCGGCTGCGCGCCGAGGCCCGCGAACGCAAGGGCTGGATCATGGACACCTACCTGCTGCGCCGCGCCCCGGACCGGAAGTAGCCCCCGAGCGGCCCGTCCCACGTGCGCGGACGGTGTGCCGGTGTGATCGTGACCTCGTGACCGTCATCGAGGAAGGCGCTCCGGCCGCCGCCCAGCCGCCCGTGCTGGACGCGCGCCGCCGGAACGTCGTCTTCGTGACGATCGTGCTGGGGATGCTGCTCGCGGCCCTGGACCAGACGATCGTGGGCACGGCGCTGCCGACGATCGTGTCGGACCTCGGCGGGGCCGCGCACATGTCGTGGGTGGTCACGTCGTACCTCCTCGCGGAGACCGTCGCGACCGTGCTGGTCGGCAAGTTCGGCGACCTGTTCGGCCGGAAGGCAGTTTTCCAGGTCTCGGCGATCGTCTTCATCACGGGGTCGTTCCTGTGCGGGCTGGCGACCGACATGTCGCTGCTGATCGCCTGGCGGGCCGTGCAGGGCATCGGCGCGGGCGGGCTGATGGTGACGGCGATGGCGCTGATCGCCGACGTCATCCCGCTGCGGGAGCGGGGCAAGTACCAGGGCGCGATCGGCGCCGTGTTCGGGGTGGCCACCGTCATCGGACCGCTGCTGGGCGGGCTGTTCACCGACCACCTGACCTGGCGGTGGGCGTTCTACGTCAACGTGCCCATCGCGATTCTCGTCGTCTTCGCGGCCGACCGCACCATCCCGGTGGTGAAGTCGGCGGTCCGCCCGGTCATCGACTACCTGGGCATCGCGCTGGTCGCGGTCGGCGCGAGCGCGCTGATCCTGGCGACGAGCTGGGGCGGCAACGAGTACGCGTGGGGCTCGGGCGTCATCATCGGGCTCTTCGTGGGCGGCGTGGTCGCCCTCGGCCTGTTCTGCTGGGCCGAGACCCGCGCCCAGCAGCCCATGCTGCCCATGCGGCTGTTCGGCAACCCGGTCTTCACCGTCTGCTCGATCCTCAGCTTCATCGTCGGCTTCGCGATGCTCGGCGCGATGACCTACCTGCCGACGTACCTCCAGTACGTCGACGGCGACTCGGCCACGGTCTCCGGCGTGCGCACCCTGCCCATGGTGGTCGGGCTGCTCATCGCGTCGATCTTCAGCGGCAACGTGGTCAGCAAGACCGGGCAGTACCGCTTCTTCCCGATCGTCGGCTCGCTGGTGATGGGCGTCGGCCTGTATCTGATGTCCCTCATGGGGCCCGGCACGGGCGCGTGGCTGGAGTCGCTGTACATGTTCGTGCTCGGCACCGGCATCGGCCTGTGCATGCAGGTGCTGACGATCGTCGTGCAGAACACCGTCGAGTACGTCGACCTGGGCACCGCCACCTCCGGCGTGACCTTCTTCCGCACCCTCGGCAGTTCCTTCGGCACGGCCGTGTTCGGCACCCTGTACACCAACTCCCTCACCCCGAACCTGAAGGACGGCATCGCGTCCGCGGTTTCGGCGGCGGGCGGCGGTGTCGACACGGCGACCATCGCGAGGGCGGCGACCAGCCCGGAGGGCCTGCACAGACTACCCGGCCCCGTCGCCGCCCCGATCGTCGAGGCGTACGCGGACACCATCCAGACGGTCTTCCTGTGGACCGTGCCCGTCGCGGCCGTGGGTTTCGTCGTCGCCCTGTTCCTCAAACAGGTCCAACTGCGCGACAGCGCACGGATGGGCTCCACCGACATGGGCGACGGGTTCGGGCAGCCGTCCGGCGCGAACTCCCAGAGGGTGCTGGAGGCGTCCGTCGCGAAGATCATCGGCACTGCGGACCCGGACACCGCGCGGCGGCTCTTCGAGGCCTCCGACACCCGTCTCGACGTCGCCGGGGCCTGGGCGGTGATGCAGGTCGAGCTGTTCACGCGGCTGGTCGGCCACGCCGGCCTCGGCCTGATCGCAGCCCGCCGCCATATGCCGCCGGAGGTGCTGCTGCCGGTGTTCGACCGCATGGTCGACGAGGGATACCTGACCCGCCACGGTTCCCTCCTCTCCCACACGGAGGCGGGCGCGCGCGAGGCCCGGACCATCGGCGAGGCCTGGGGCACGTGGTTGGAGGAGCAGGTGACTCAGGACATCGGCCGCCCGGCGGGCGGCGACCTGCGGGCAGCGGTGGACGCCATCTCCAAGCGGCTCCTGGTCGAGGACCTGGGCGACGGCCTCTCCCCGCGCCGCCCGCAGCCGGAACAGGCGGTCCTCGCGCCCTGAGAGTCGCGCCCCCGGACCGCCGGCCGGCCGCGTCACCGCAGGATGAGGCCCAGCTCGTCCAGGACGGCTCCCACGTCCGGGACGGCCGTCACGCCCGCCGGCAGCGGCGGGCGTCGTACGACCACGACCGGGAGTCCCAGTTCCCGCGCGGCCGTGAGTTTCGCGGCTGTCGCCGTTCCGCCGCTGTCCTTCGTCACCAGCACGTCGATGCGGTGGCCCCGCAGCAGCGCCAGCTCGTCGGCGACGGTGAACGGGCCGCGTGCCAGGACCAGTTCGACGTCGGGCGGCATCGGCGGCGCGGGCGGTTCCACGGACCGTACGACGAAGTGCGGGCCGTCGAGGTGGGCGAAGGCCGCGAGGCCGAGCCGGCCCGTCGTCAGCAGGACCCGTCGGCCCACGCTCGGCAGCAGCTCGGCCGCCGCCGCCAGCGACGCCACCTCGTGCCAGCGGTCGCCGGCCCCCGGCCGCCAGCCCGGGCGGCGCAGTACCACCAGCGGCAGGCCGGTCGCCGCCGCGGCGCTCGCCGCGTTCGCGGTGATGCCGGTGGCGAAGGGATGCGTGGCGTCGACGACGGCGTCCGTCCGCTGCTCGCGCAGCCAGTCGGCGAGCCCCTCCGCCCCGCCGAACCCGCCGATCCGTACGTCCCCGTCGAGCGCCCCCGGCCGGGACACCCGGCCCGCCAGCGACGAGGTCACCCGGACTCCGCGGCGGGCCGCCAGAGCGCCGGCGAGCTCACGTGCCTCGGCGGTGCCGCCCAGCACCAGAACGTGTCTGCTCATGCCGACCCCCGCACGACGGCGGCACGGGGGACGCAGGGCTCGGCGTCGATGCGGACGGTGGTGAGCGTGGGGGTGACGAGTGCGCCGTACCCGGTGTCGTCGTAGGCGGCGACCGCCGTCGCCTCTGGGTGCTCGGCATGCAAGGCGCGGACCGCGTCCATGCCCGCTTCCCTCGGCCGGGACGCCTCGAAGGACGCCGACGACGCCAGGCCCGGCCGGTGGGCGGTCTCGCGGGCGGACCGCGGACGCCCCCCGGCGGAACGGACCCCGGTGGATCGGACCCCGGTGGACGGGAGGTCGTGGTCGGGCAGCGCCGGGGCGCGGTCGCGGGTGGTCTCGGAGATCGTCTGTCGCGGGCCGTCGTCGAGCACGAAGCTCACCGTGGCGCGGCAGACCCCGCTCTCCGCGGCGACGTCGTTCAACGGCGCCCGCCGTGCAGCAGCCATCTCTCCCTGCCCCGATCGATGCGTCACCCGCGGCTCCGCCGCCGTCCGCCGGTCAGTCTAGGCAGCCGCCGCGAGGCCTCCGCCCCTGCTCGGGCCGCTTCGGGCCGCTGTCGCCCTGCCCACCGATCCCCGTCGAGATCGGCTCTTGCATGTTCTATGTCATAGAGCATAATCAGAGTCATGAGCCCACGCAGGAGTGACAGTCGTGAGCGGATGGTCACGAGTGCCGTCGCTCTGCTCGGGGAGCACGGGGCCAACGGCGTGAGCATCGATCGGGTGCTCGCCCACAGCGGCGCCCCCCGCGGCTCGGTGTACCACCACTTCCCCGGCGGCCGGACCCAGCTGATCGACGAGGCCGTGGTCTTCGCCGGGGACGTCATCGCCGGCCTGATCGACGCCGCCATGGACGACCCCGATCCGCTGCGGGCCGTCGACGGGTTCTTCGCGCTGTGGCGGGACCGCCTCCTGCGCAGCGACTTCCGCCTCGGCTGCCCGGTCGTGGCGGTCGCGGTGGAGAGCGACGACAGCGCGCCGGAGCGCGCCCGCTCGGCAGCGGCGGCCTTCGCTCGCTGGCAGGCGGCCCTGGCCGCCCTGCTGCTGCGCCACGGCCTGCCCGAGGAGCGCGCGGCACGGCTTGCCGCGTTCGTCGTGGCCGCCGCCGAAGGCGCCGTGATCATGTGCCGGGCCGAGCGGAGCCCCGCCCCGCTCGACGCGACTGCGGCGGAGATCCGCGCCCTGCTGGAGCACGCTCTTCGGCCCGCCGCCCCGGAGTCCTGACCTGCGCCCCACGCCGCACGCCTTGTACGCATGCCCCGTGTCCTCCCGTGTGCCCCTCTGTGAAGGAGTCATCATGCCCACGCTCACCCGCCAGGACGCCGTCTTCGTCCTCGATCTCGGCGACGGCGAGAACCGGTTCCACCCCGACTGGATCGCGGCCGTGGGCAGCGCGTTGGACGAGGTGGAGAAGGCGGACGGGCCACGCGCCCTGGTGACCGCCGCCACGGGGAAGTTCTACTCCAACGGCCTCGATCTGGACTGGGTGTTCGCCCACCCCGACCGGCATGTGGACTACGTCGTCTCGGTGCACGAGCTCTTCGCCCGGCTGCTGACCCTGCCCGTGGTGACCGTGGCCGCGCTGCAGGGGCACACCTTCGCGGCGGGCGCGATGTTCTCGCTGGCCCACGACTTTCGTGTGATGCGCGCCGACCGCGGCTTCTGGTGCCTGCCCGAGGCCGACCTCAGCATCCCCTTCTCCCCCGGCATGTCCGCCCTCATCCAGGCCAGGCTCGCCCCGCAGTCCGCGCACGAGGTCATGGTCACGGCCCGGCGCTACGGCGGCAGCGACGCGCTGGCCGCCGGTATCGTCGACCACGCGGTCGACGAGGACGCCGTACTCGCCACCGCCGTCGACATCGCCGCGGCGCAGGCCGGCAAGGCGGGCGACACACTGGGCACCATCAAGTCCCGCCTGTACACGCCCGCCCTGGCCGCCCTGCGGGACACGGAGAACCCCCTGGGCGGCTGAACTCCCGTACCGATCACGCCCCTTCTGCAACCCAAGGAACCGTCTTGACCACCACCGAGCGCACCGCGCCCACCGACCGCACCGAACACACGCCGCGTGCCGACCTCGCCGCCCTCTCCGGTCTCGACCTCATGCGTCTCGTACAGGCCGGGAACCTGAGCGACGTGCCGTCCATCGGGCGGCTGCTCGGCATGCGATTCGACGACGTGGAGCACGGGCGGGTCGTGGTCTCGCTCGACACCCGGCCGGACTTCGCCAACCCCCTCGGCACCGTGCACGGCGGCATCTCGGCGACCCTGCTCGACTCGGCGCTGGCCTGCGCGATCCACACCACCCTCCCGCCGGGCACGGGCTACACCACCCTGGAACTGAAGGTGAACTACATCCGGGCCGCCCGCACCGACGGGCAGACCCTCACCGCCGAGGGCAACGTGATCCACGTCGGCCGCCGCACCGCCACCGCCGACGGCAGGGTGCTCGACGAGCAGGGCCGGCTGATCGCCCACGCGACGACCACCTGCATGATCCTTCCGGCGGACGACTGACCCCGGCGTCGTCGTAGGAATGCGGTGCGCGCCGTACTCCTAGCGAAGAAGCAGTTGGAGGCCGCCCACCACCGTCGCCGCGATGACCAGTTGCTCGAACAGCCGCTGGTTGATGCGGTGCACCGCCCACTTGCCGAGCAGTGCGCCGGGGACGACGAACGCGACGAGGGCGGCGTCCAGGAGCAGCGAGTGGCCGTCGATGAGGCCGAGGCCCGCGCTGAAGGGCACCTTCGAGACGTTGACGATCAGGAAGAAGAACGCCGAGGTGCCGAGGAAGCCGAGCTTGCGGAAGCCGGCCGAGAGCAGGTACATCGACATCACCGGGCCGCCCGCGTTGGCGACCATCGTGGTGAAGCCGCCGAGGACGCCGTAGGAGCGGGCCTTGATCCGGCCGGCCCGGGTGACCACCGCGTCGGGTTGGTCCGTGGCGTCGGCCGTGCGGTGCCGCCACAGGGTGACGCCCGCCATCAGCAGCAGGATCGCGCCGATCGACGTCCGGACGATCCCGTCGTCGGCCCACACCAGGAAGAGCGTGCCGAACACCACGCCGGCCGCGACGGCCGGGAACAGCCGCCACAGCGTGGGCCAGTGGGCGTGCCGCCGGTAGGTGAGGACGGCCAGTACGTCGCCGGCGATCAGGATCGGCAGCAGGACGCCCGTGGAGGCCTTGGCGGGCAGGATCGCCGCGAAGATCGCGAGGCTGACCGTGTTGGCCCCGCTGACGGCCGTCTTGGAGAAGCCGACCAGCAGGGCCGCGGCGGCGAGCGCGACGAATTCCCAGCCGGTGATGTGCCACAACGTCATCGTGTTCATGCGGGGACCGATGCTACGCACATCTAACGGATGGCCGCAGGGCTGTCTCGTCAGGTGGCCGGAGCCCTGGAAGGATCGGCGGATCCTGTCCTCGAAGACCTTCGCCGACGCAGTTGGAGGAGCGATGACCGAACACGTCCTCACCGGGACCCGCGGCGCGGTCGCCGTGCGCGAGTGGCCGCATCCGCGCCCCCGCTGGCTCGCCCTGGTGGTGCACGGCTACGGCGAGCACGCCGGCCGTTACGCGGAACTCGCCGAGGTCCTGAGGGGGCACGGCGCCGCCGTGTTCGCCCCCGACCACATGGGGCACGGCAGGTCGGCGGGCGAGCGGGTGGTGATCGAGGACTTCGAGGACGTGGTCACCGATGTGCACGCGGTCGCGGAACTCGCCCGGGCCGCGCACCCGGACGTCCCGCTGGTCGTGATCGGCCACTCCATGGGCGGACTGATCGCGGCCAGATACGCCCAGCGCCACGGCGACACCCTCGCCGCCCTGGTGCTGTCCGGCCCGGTGATCGGCGCCTGGGAGCTGCCGGGCCGGCTGCTGGCGCAGGAGAAGATCCCGGACGTCCCCGTCAACCCCGCCGCGCTCTCCCGCGACCCGGCGGTCGGCGCGGCGTACGCGGCGGATCCGCTGGTCTGGCACGGCCCGATGAAACGGCCGACGCTGGAGGCCTTCGTGCGGACCCTGGAGACCGTCGCCAAGGACGGCGACGTCGGCCCGCTGCCCCTGCTGTGGCTGCACGGCGACGACGACCGGCTCGTTCCGCTGCCCGGCAGCCGGGTCGGCGTGGAGCGGCTGAGCGGCGCCCCGGTCGAGCGGATCTACCCCGGTGCCCGGCACGAGGTCTTCAACGAGACGAACCGGGCGGAGGCCTTCGCGGACGTCACAAGCTTCCTGGACGGCGTTCTCGCTCCCTGAGACGGCCGACGGAAACGCCCGTTTGCGCCGGTTCGCCCTGGGCACCCGCGCCCCCATGGAGTGGTTGCGCGCTGCCGCCTGCGTGGGCGAGGACCCCGAACTGTTCTTCCCCGTGGGCACGAGAGGACCGGCCCTGCGGGACACCGCGGCGGCCAAACGAGTCTGCGTGCGCTGCCCGGTGAGCACCGAGTGCCTGTCCTACGCGCTCGTCAGCGGACAGACGTCGGGCGTGTGGGGCGGCACCGGGGAGGAGGAACGCGCGGAACTGCTCCGGACCGCCCGACAGAACGCGACGAGGAGGAGCACCGTATGACTGTCGTGAAGAGCCCGCTGCCCGAACCGGCCCGCCAGATCACCTTCGACGCGCTGCAGGGCACCCTCGTGGATCTGCTCGGCCTCTCCCTGGTGGGGAAGCAGGCCCACTGGAACATCGTGGGTCCCCGGTTCCGTTCGATCCACCTCCAGCTCGACGAGGTGGTCGCGACAGCCCGTTCGTACGCCGACACGGTCGCGGAGCGCGCGGCGGCGCTGGGCCTGCCGCCCGACGGCCGCCCGGAGACCATCGCCTCGGCGTTCACACTGCCCTCACCGAAGGACGGCTGGCTGCGCGACGAGGACGTCGTCCAGGTGATCGCGGAGGCCCTGGGGGCCGCCATCGTCCGGCTGCGCGAGCGGATCGCGGCGACCGACAAGCCGGATCCCGTCACCCAGGACCTGCTGATCGGCATCACCGCCGAGCTGGAGAAGCAGCGGTGGATGTTCGAGGCGGAGAACTGGCCGCGCGAGAAGTGACCCGTCTGGAGAGGGACCTGCTATGACCGACGCCCTCGAACTCGACGCGCTGTGGGAGGACTTCCACCGCGCCGTGAACATGACCTCGCAGGAGCTGGCCGCCTGGCTGCGGGTGCGCGACGCCGACGAGAACGCGGAGCCGCTGCCCGAGGAGGCGGGCAGTCCGACCGGACAGCACGTGCTGGCGATCCTGCAGAAGCGGCGCACCGACCTGACCGACGACGACATCCGGGTGATGTACCGGGTGGTCGACACGGTCGCCGCGCAGACGGACGCGGAGAACGAGCCCGAGGCCGAGGAGACGCGCCGCCGCCACCGTCTGATGACGATCGGCCACGACCCGCTCCGGCCGTAGCTCCCCCCGCGTGGCCTGGGCGCGTCTCAGCCGGTGAGCCGGGACAGCGCCGCCGACACCAGGGTCCGCACGCCCGGCGCCAGCACCGACAGGTCCGGCGCGAACAGCGGGCTGTGGTTTCCCGGCACGCCCTCGAACTTCTCCCGCAGCTCCTGCCCCGGGGCCGCCTCCCAGACGGCGGCCGGGGTCGAGGTCACGTACCAGTAGTCGTACGGCACGCCCGGCGGGGCGAGGAGGGAGAAGTCCTCGCTGCCCATCGCCTGGCCGAAGTCGAACACCGTGTGATCGCCGAAGAGTTCGCGGTGCACGGCGGCGATCTCCCCGTCCAGGGCAGGGTCGTTGACGGTGTTCGGGTAGCCGGGGTGGACGATGACCTCGGGCGGAACCGGGCATCCTGCGGCGGCGCACTCGCCTTCGACGACCCGCCGGATCGCGGTGAGGACGCGCTCGCGCACCCGGGTTTCCTGGGTGCGCACGTTCAGCGCGAGCCGGGCCTCGGCGGGGATGATGTTGGGCTTCGTACCGGCATGGAAGCGACCCACCGTCAGCACCGCCGACTCGCTCGCCGCGACCTCGCGCGCGACGACGGTCTGCAGCCTGGTCACGATGTACGCGGCCGTCACCACCGGGTCGACGGTCGACTCGGGCCGTGAGCCGTGGCCGCCCACGCCGTGCACGACGACGTCGACGTCGTCCGAGGCCGACAGGGTCAGGCCGGGGGTGTGCGGGTAGAACCCGGCGAGCCCGGGCGCGGCATGCTGGCCGAACAGAGCGTCGGGGCGCGGGAAGCGGACGTGGACGCCGTCCGCGACCATCGCCGCCGCACCGCCCTCGGCCTCCTCGGCGGGCTGCCCCACCACGACGAGCGTCCCGGACCACGTCTCGCGGGCAGCGGCGAGCACCTCGGCGGCGGCCGCCAGCCAGGTGACGTGCAGGTCGTGGCCGCAGGCGTGCATCAGGCCGTCGACGGTGGAGGCGTACGCCAGCCCGGTCGCCTCCCGCACGGGCAGCGCGTCCATGTCCCCGCGCAGCCACACCACCGGCCCAGCGCCGTTGACGAGCACGCCCACCACGCCGGTACGGGCCACCCCTTCCGTCACCTTGTACCCGGCCGTGCGCAGCCGCTGCGCGAGCTTCGCGGCGGTGCGGTGTTCCGCGAAGGACAGCTCGGGGTGGCGGTGCAGGTCGGTGTAGAAGTCCTCCAGGTCCCCGGTTTTCAGCCCCGAGGTGATCTCCCGGGTCAGGCGGGCGACATCGGCCGGTGCGCTCATTACGCTTCCCTCTCCTCTGCTCCCCGCAGCCTAGGCCGAACAGTTGAGGAGCGGGGGCGGGAAGGCCGGGGCGTTCTGGCCGTTCGGCCGAGGCGGGGGCGGCCTCGTCATGAAGTACGGCTCCACTGCCGCGCTGGCCGTCGGGCGCGCCCGCGGCTGGTTCGCGCCGCTGGGTCTGGACGGGCTGGAGAAGCGCCGGCCGGGGCAGTTGTCGGGCGGTCAGGCCCAGTGCGTCAGCTCGTGATCGTCGCCGAGTGCTCGGCTCCGGAACCCGCGCCGACCGCACCGCGCGGCGCAGCCCCGAGCCCGACCGGCACGGCGCCGGGCTGCCGTACCGTCAGGACTGCGTATACGCGGGCGACCGTGTGCTCCCCTCCCGTCCCGCCGACGTCAGCACCGCCACCCCCCCCTGGGCTTCCTCGTCGCGACCGCGACGCCACCGCCAGTGGGCGCTGTACGGCTCCTGCCGGCTCGACGAGGCGGCCGGGGCCGCGATCAGCGCCTCCGGCGCGCTGGAGTTGGTCGCCCGGGTCGGGCTCTGCGCGCTCGCCGTGTTCGCGGCGATCGCCGGAAGCCGCCCGCTGCTGCGCCGGGTGACGGCCGATCCCGCGCGGTCCGTCGGCTGAGGCATGATCGAGCCATGACCGACCCCGCCACGAACCCGTCGGGCCCCGCCGCCCCCATCCGGGTCCTGCTCGCCGACGACCAGGAGATGGTCCGCACCGGCTTCCGCTTCTTCCTGGACGCACAGCCGGACATCACGGTCGTCGCCGAGGCCGCCGACGGCGAGGAGGCGGTGGCGCTGGCCCGCCGGGTGCGGCCCGACGTGTGCCTGCTGGACATCCGGATGCCGAAGCTGGACGGGCTGGAGGCCACCCGGCTGCTGGCCGGGCGGGACGTCCCGGACCCGCTGCGGGTGGTCGTCGTCACCACCTTCGACCTGGACGAGTACGTGTACGGGGCGCTGCGCGGCGGCGCCTGCGGCTTCCTGCTGAAGGACTCCGGGCCGACCCTCCTCGCGGAGGCGGTCCGGGCGGCCGCGGCGGGCGACTCCCTGGTCTCCCCGTCGGTCACCGTCCGTCTGCTCCAGCATCTGACCGCCCCGCAGACCCCCGCCGCCCCGCCTCCGGCCGCGCTCCCGGCGACCCTGGCCGAGCCGCTCACCGACCGCGAGCTGGACGTCGTACGCCTCGTCGCCCTGGGGCGGACGAACGCGGAGATCGCCGCCGAGCTGTACGTCTCCCTGTCGACGGTGAAGACGCATCTGTCGAGCGTCCAGCTCAAGCTGGGCGCCCGCAACCGGGTCGAGATCGCGGCCTGGGCCTGGCAGCACGGGTACGGACAGCCTCGCGCGTGAGCACGACCGTCGTCGGGTTCAGAGGTCCAGGACGCGGGCGATGGTGCGCAGCACCCCGTTGTCGTTGTTGGAGGGCGCGAGGTGACGGGCCCGGCGGACGACCTCCGGGTGGGCGCCCGCCATGGCGAACGACCAGTGGGCGGCGTCCAGCATCTCCAGGTCGTTGAGGTAGTCGCCGAACACCATGGTCTGCGCGGGGGTGATGCCCAGCTCGCGCTGGAGCCGGCGCAGCGCGGCGCCCTTGTTGGCGGTGCGGTTCATGACGTCGACCCAGTGTGCGCCGGAGACGACGACCTGGTGGGTGTCCGCGAAGGGCGCAAGCGCCGGGGCGGTGCTCTCCTCGACGGACCCGAAGTCGAACAGGGCGACCTTGAGGATGTCGTCGTCGACGGCGGTGACGTCCTCGACGACCCGGTGGCGGACGTAGTACCGGGCGACCTCGGCCAGGAAGGGCTCGTCGGCCCGCTCGACGTACGCGGACCGCTTGCCGCAGACCACGGCGCCCATGTCGACGCCGCCGGACGCGAGCCCGCGCACGACCTCGATCACCCGCGCGACCGCGCCGGGGTCCAGCGGATCCGAGCTCAGCTCCGCGCCGTCACGCACCACGTAGGTGCCGTTCTCGGCGATGAACACCATCCCGTCGGCGACCTCCGCGAACTCGGCGGCCAGCGTGGCGTACTGGCGTCCGCTCGCCGGGCTGAACAGCACCCCGCGTTCCCGCAGCCGCGCCAGCGTGTCCCACAGGCCGTCGGGCACCTTCTTGTCGTCGTCGAGCAGGGTGCCGTCCATGTCGGTGACGACGAGTCGTATGTCGGCGGGGCCGGCCGACGGCTCGGAGGCGGGCGGGCGGGGGGCGGGCGAGTAGGGCATGTCCTGCTTCCTGTACGGGATCACCGGATTTTCACCCTACCGGGGACAACGGTGATCATCCGGCGGCACAATGGCGGGCACAGGCCCGGGACACGGGCGGGACGCGGGAAGGGGCGGTCAGGTGAGCGGGCCGACACGACTGGACACGAGCGTGGCGCACAACGCGCGGGTGTGGAACTACTGGATCGGCGGCAAGGACAACTACCAGATCGACCAGCGGGTCGGCGAGCACGTCGCCGGGATGTTCCCGCTGATCCGGGACATCGCCCGCGCGGACCGCTGGTTCCTGGGGCAGGCGGTGCGGTTCCTGGCCGAGGAGCGCGGGATCCGGCAGTTCCTCGACATCGGCACCGGGCTGCCGACGGCCGACAACACCCACGAGATCGCGCAGCGCATCGCGCCCGAGTCGCGGATCGTGTACGTCGACAACGACCCCATCGTGCTGGCACACGCCCGCACGCTGCTGACCGGCACCGCCGACGGCGTCACCGACTACATCGACGCCGATGTGCACGACCCGGCCGCGATCCTTCAACGGGCGGCGGGCACCCTGGACTTCACGCGTCCGGTCGCGGTGATGATGCTGGGCATCCTGAACTTCGTCCTCGACGTGGAGGCGGCCCGGGAGATCGTGCGGAGGGTCATGGCCGACATGCCCTCCGGCAGTTTCCTGGTCCTGACGCACCCCACGCACGACAGCGCGGTGGGCGGCGAGGGTCAGATCCCGGCGATGAAGTTCTGGAACGAGAACGCCAAGCCGCCGATCACCGCCCGCAGCGGCGAGGAGATCGCCGCGTTCTTCGACGGCCTGGAGCTGCTGGAGCCGGGCCTGGTGTCGTGCTCGCGCTGGCGCGGCGAGGCCGGCTCCCTCGCCGTGGTGCCGCAGTACGGAGCGGTGGCCGTGAAACCCTGACGGCCGCACGGCACGCGGCGGACGTGCCGGACATGCCCGCCGTGCCGTCCGTGCCGGACGCAACGATCGTGGAGGACGCATGACCACCCTTGCCGATCCCGTCCCCGGCGGACGCCCGGGAGACGTCGAGCGGGCGAGCGCGCTGAGCGGCGAGCTGTCCGGCGCGGGCGTGCAGGGAGTCGTCCTGGCCTACGTCGACACGGCGGGCGCCGGCCGGGTGAAGACGGTCCCGACGGCCCGGCTGGCCTCGGCGGCGGCCTGGGGCGTCGGGATGTCCCCCGTGTTCGACACGTTCCTGGCGAACGACCACATCGTCGCCACCGACGTGCTGGGCTCCCCGGACGGCGACCTGCGCCTGTACCCGGACCTCGACGGGCTCGTGGTGCTGGCGGGACAGCCCGGCTGGGCTTGGGCGCCGGTCGACCGCGTCACGCAGGACGGCGAACGGCACCCGGGCTGCTCCCGCACCTTCCTGCGTCGCGTCGTCGCGGACGCGGCCCGCGCCCACGGTCTGGCCTTCAAGGCGGCGATCGAGATCGAGTGGGCGGTCGGCCTGGACTCGGCGCCCGCCGGGGAGTTCGTTCCGGCGACGTCCGGGCCCGCGTACAGCGCGATGCGGCAGGTGGAGCTGAGCGCTTACACCGCCGACCTGCTGGCCGCGTGCGCGGCGCAGGGCGTGGACGTCGACCAGGTCCATCCCGAGTACGCGCCCGGCCAGTTCGAGATCTCCGTGGGCGCCCTGGACCCGGTGGCGGCCGCCGACCGCAGCGTCCTCGTCCGCCAGACGATCCGCGCGGTGGCGCAGCGGCACGGTCTGCGGGTCTCCTTCTCCCCGGCGGTCCTCGCGCAGGGCGTCGGCAACGGCGGGCACGTCCACCTCTCGGCCTGGCGCGAGGGCACGAACCTGCATGCGGGCGGCGACCGGCGGTACGGCATGACAGCCGACGCGGAGGCGTTCGCGGCCGGTGTCCTCGCCCGCCTCCCGGCCCTCACGGCGGTGACCGCGCCGAGTCCGGCGAGCTATCTGCGCCTCAAACCCTCCCAGTGGGCGGGGGTGTTCACCGCCTGGGGTCTGGAGACCCGCGAGTGCGCGGTGCGTCTGGTGCGGGGTACGGCGGGGCGGCGCGCGGAGCAGGCGAACCTGGAGGTCAAGCCGGTCGACCTGGCCGCCAACCCGTATCTCGCCCTGGGCGCTCTGATCGCCGCCGGACTGGACGGGCTCGCGTCGGGGGCCGTCCTGCCGGAGGAGACAGCAGGTGATCCGGTGCGGCTCGACGCGGACGACGCCGCCGCCCGGGGCGTGCGCCGGCTGCCGACCTCGCTCGCCGGGGCGCTCGCCGCGTTCCGCGAGGACGAGGTGCTGCGGGCCGCGCTCGGCCCGGTCCTCGCCGACGCGGTGAGCGCCGTACGGCAGGGCGAGATCGACGCCGTCGAAGGGCTCGCCGACGAGCGGGTGGCCGCCGCGTACCGCTGGAGGTACTGAGATGCCCGGCGGACCGGTCCATGAGGCGCTCGCCGGGCTGGAGTTGGTGGACCACCACTGCCACGGCGTCGTCACCGACCCCCTGGACGGGCCGGGCTTCGAGGCTCTGCTCACCGAGGGCGACCCGTGGCCCGGCGTGTCGACCTTCGACACACCGGCGGGCGTGGCCGTACGCCGCCACTGCGCGCCCCTGCTCGACCTGGAGCGGCACGCACCGGCCGACGTCTATCTGGCCCGCCGCGCCGAGCTGGGTCCGCAGGAGGTGAACCGGCGGTTCCTCGCCGCGGCCCGGACCGGCGTGTTCTGCGTCGACACCGGGTTCGCCCCGCACCGCGTCACTTCGCCCGCCGAGCTGGCGGGGGCCGCCCGCGGGGCGGTCGCCCACGAGGTCGTCCGGCTGGAGTCCGTGGCGGAGGCGGTGGCCGCGCGAGGCGTCGAGGCCGGCGGGTACGCCGACGCGTTCCGGGCGGCGGCGCTGGACGCGGTACGGCGGCCGGGGGTGATCGCGGTGAAGTCGGTGGCCGCGTACCGCACGGGCTTCGACCTCGACCCGGCGCGGCCCTCGGACGCCGACGTCACCCGGGCGGCGCGGCGCTGGCTGGCGCGCGGCGGACGGCTGGCGGAGCCGGTGCTGGTCCGGCATCTGCTGTGGACCGGCGTCGATCTGGGGCTGCCGCTGCAACTGCACACCGGTTTCGGCGACAACGACATCCGGCTGCACCGGGTGGATCCGACGCGGCTCACGGACTGGCTGCACCTGACGGCGGGCACGATCCCGGTGCTGCTCCTGCACTGCTGGCCCTACCAGCGGCAGGCCGCCTACCTGGCCGCGGTGTTCGAGCAGGTGTACCTGGACGTGGGGCTCACGCTGCACCATGTGGGTCCGGCGCGAGCGCGGGCGGTCCTGGAGGAGGCGTTGGAGATCACACCGTTCCGCAAACTGCTGTACAGCTCCGACGCTTATGGTGTGGCGGAGTTCTATGCGCTCGGCGCGCTGGCGTTCCGCCGGGGACTGGGGGATCTGCTCCAGGACCGGGTGGACGCCGACGAGCTGGGCCTGCCCGACGCGCTGCGCCTGGCGCGCTGGGCCGGAGCGGACAACGCCCGCCGGGTCTACCGGCTTCCCGACGGACACTGAAAGTATGATCAAGCAATGTCTGACTTGACCGAAACCACGCCGGGTTGGCTGAGCTCCGACGAGCTCGAGATGGCGCGCGCCCGTATGCCGATCCTGTACGTCGAGGCGGTGCCCGTGCGCGTCGACGAAAGCGGCGAAGTCACCAGCATCGGCCTGCTGCTGCGGATCGGACCGGACGGCAATGTCAGCCGCACGCTGGTCTCCGGCCGGGTCCTGCACCACGAGCGCGTCCGGGACGCCCTGCTGCGCCACCTGGAGAAGGACCTCGGCCCGGTGGCCCTGCCCCGGGTACCGACCTCTCTGCAGCCGTTCACGGTGGCGGAGTACTTCCCCACGCAGGGCATCACCCCGTACCACGACCCCCGTCAGCACGCGGTGTCGCTGGCGTACATCGTGCCGGTGACCGGCGACTGCCGACCCCGGCAGGACGCCCTGGACCTGGTGTGGTTCGACCCGCAGGAGGCCGCCTCCCCGGCGGTGCAGAGCGAGATGCCGGGCGGGCACGGGTTCCTGCTGCGGCAGGCCCTGGCCCACGTCGGCCTCTCGGCCTCCTGAGCGGCATGGTTCCGGCTCAGCGAACACTGGTCGGGGCCGCCCGGAGCCGTCCCTGCACGCTGGTGGTGTGCAGGGGCTGCTGCTGCGGCGACGCACGCAAGCACCCCGGCTTCGACCACGACTGGCAGCTGGAGCGGCTGCGCGCCGCCGCGGCCGCTTCGGGCGGCGGCTTCGAGATCCGTACGACGGACTGCCTCGGCCCCTGCGACCAGGCGAACGTCATCGTCGTCCAGCCGTCGGCCACCGGCCGCCGGTCCGGCGGCCGGGCCACCTGGGTCGGCTTCGCCATGGACGACGACGGCACGGAGGAGATCCTGGCCTGGGCCGCGGCGGGCGGGCCGGGCGTCGCCCCGCCCCCCGTGGCGCTGGAGCTGCAGTTCATCGATCCGCCGAGGGACGCCCGGGTCCGCAGCCGTCGCTAGCAACTGCCGGGCGGGCAGCGCGGATTGGGCGCATGGATCTTGATGCCGTACGTTGAGCCGATGGGGGCGACGACACAGGAGCGGGTCGAGAAACGTTCCGGCGGGGCGGCACGCTCGTCGGTGCTGATGGCGCTGGGCACGGTGGTGTCGAGGGCGACCGGACTGATCCGGACGGTACTGCAGGGCGCCGCGCTGGGCACCGGTCTGCTGGCCAGTACGTACAACACGGCGAACACCGTGCCGACCAGCCTGTACACACTGCTCATCGGCGGCGCGCTGAACGCCGTGCTGGTGCCGCAGCTGGTGCGGGCGAGGGCCGCTCACGCGGACGGCGGGCGGGCGTACGAGCAGCGGCTCGTCGCCCTGGTCGTGTCCGTCCTCGCCGCGGGGACCGCGCTGGCGGTGTGGGCGGCCCCGCAGATCGTCGCGGTGTACATGCGCGACACCCCGGACACCCACGAGGCGTACCGGCTCACCGTGGTCTTCGCCCGCTTCCTGCTCCCGCAGATCTTCTTCTACGGCCTGTTCAACATCTACGGCCAAGTCCTCAACGCCCGCGAGCGGTTCGGCGCGATGATGTGGACGCCGGTCCTCAACAACGCCGTCCTGCTGGGCATGTTCGGCGCCTACCTCGGTCTGATGACCGTGCCGCAGCGGGTGGCGGACGTCACCGACGCCCAGGTCCGGCTGCTGGGCGTCGGCACGACCGCCGGCATCGCGGTGCAGGCGCTCGCGCTGGTCCCGTTCGCGCGGGCCGCCGGGTTCCGGTTCCGGCCGCGGTTCGACTGGCGCGGCTCGGGCCTGGGTTCCGGTGTGCACGCCGCCAAGTGGACGCTGCTGCTCGTGCTGACGAACCTCGTCTCGCTGACGGTGGTCACCAACTACGCCAACGCGGTCGACCAGAAGCTGCCGGACGCCGGCGCGGGCTACTCGGCGTACATGTACGCGCAGACCATCTGGATGCTGCCGCAGTCGGTGGTCACCGTCTCCCTGGTGACGGCGCTGCTGCCGCGCATGAGCCGCGCCGTGGCGGAGGGGCGGGTCGCGGACGTGCGCGCGGACCTCTCGCGCGGGCTGCGGGTGAGCGGGGTCGTCATCGTCCCGGCCGCGTTCCTGTTCCTGGCCCTCGGTCCGCGGATCTCGACCCTGTTGTTCGCGCACGGCGCGGCCGACGCGGCCTCCGCGCAGCCGCTCGGCCACATGCTCCAGGCGTTCGGGCTCGGCCTGATCCCGTTCTCCGCGCAGTACGTCCTCCTGCGCGGCTTCTACGCCTTCGAGGACACCCGCACCCCGTTCTTCATGGCGGTGTGGATCGCTGCGGTGAACATCGCCCTGGCCACCGCCTGTCATCTGCTGCTGCCCGACCGCTGGGCGGTGACCGGCATGGCCGGGTCGTACACCGTGTCCTACGTGGCGGGGCTGGCCCTCACCGCGCGGTTGCTGCGCAGGCGCACGGGCGGCCGACTGGACGAGGGGGCGCTACGGCGCACGTACACCAAGCTGCTGGCCGCGGCGGGCCTCGCCGCCACCGCGGGCTGGGCGGCCGACCGGGCGTGCGCGGCCTCGCTCGGCGACGGAACCCTGCCGACCGCGACCGCCCTCACGGCCGGCGCCCTCACCCTCGGCCTGGTCTACCTCGCTCTGGCCCGGCTGACGAAGGTCGACGAGCTGCGGGCGCTGAGCGGCCTGCGGGGTCCGCGGTGACGACCGGCTCGGGCTCGCCCGCCTCGGTGAGCAGGGCGGTCAGGGCAGCGCGGGCGCGGGCCACGCGTGAGCGGACGGTGCCGACCGGGCAGCCGGTCACCGCGGCGGCCTGCGCGTAAGGCAGGCCCAGCAGCTGGGTCAGCACGAACGCCTCCCGCCGGTCCTCGGGCAGCGCGGCCAGCAGCTCCAGCAGGACGACGCCGTCGTCGAAGCCGGGAAGGCCGCGCGGCTGGGCCAGCTCGACGGCCGTCTGCCAGTCGGCCGTGTCCGACAGGCGCGGCCGGGCGGCGGCGGACCGGTGGCTGTCGATCACCGCCCGGCGCGCGATGGACAGCAGCCACGCCCGTGCTGAGGAACGCCCCTCGAACCGGTGCAGTCCGCTCAGCGCCCGCAGGAACGTGTCCTGCGCCAGATCGTCCGCCGCCTGTGGATCGGCGCCGAGGTGGGTGACGTAGCGCACCACGTCACGGTGCAGGGCGCGCACGAACCCCTCGACGGCCGCCGTGTCGCCGCTCCGCGCGGCCAGCGCCAGCTCGGTCGTCGACTCGTCGGCCGGCGCCGCGTGGCCGGCCCGCTTCGCGCGCGACGCGCCGTGCGATGTCCGGTGCCTCTCGGCCTTGGCGCTGTCGTGGAGCCTGCGGTGCCGGTCGGCCTTGTCGTGCCCTGCGGTCATAGTGCCTGATCATGGCAGCGCGGCCGGGCGGGTCGGGCGGGGCCGGGCGAATCCACAGGCCGGCGGGCCGACTCACAGCGAGGCCGGCTCCGTGTACTGATCGTTCAACGGCGCTCACGCGGTCCGGGTTCGTCCATCCGCTCGCCCTCCGCCTGGGACGGCTCGGTTCGGGGGACGTCCGGGTGCTGCTCCACGGCCGCGCGCTCGGCCGGTTCGTCGCGCTCGCCCTCGGCCTGGGAGGGTGTGTGCGAGTACAGCCAGCGGTCGTAGTCCGAGGCTCCGGTCTTCACGGCAGGCCTCCCTTGGTCGCTCTCCTCCCATACTCCTCCTGGGGGCGCGGCGGGGCCAGAGCGGCTGGAGGGGGGCGCCGCAGGACATCCCCGTGGTGGGCCGCTGGGAGAGCCGTTCGATGTCGTGGCCTGTGACGATCCCGCAGAGGCGGCCGGCGTCCAGGACCAGGATGGGCAGCCCGCCCCCGGCGCCGAGACGCTCCAGGACGGCGGTCAGCAGCTCGTCCGGTGCGGCGAGCGTGCACCGCGACAGCGGGGTCGCCGCGTCCCGTACCCGGACCTCCTCCCGCCGCCAGGACGGCACGGCGGCCAGCCTGCGCAGCTGCACGACACCGCTGGGACGGCCCTCGAAGTCCACCAACGCCAGCACCGAATGCCCCGCCCGAGCGGCGACGTCGGCCAGGAAACGGTCCACGGTCAGCCAGTCGGGACCGGCCACGGCCGGGCTGGTCATCGCCTCCGCCACCCGCACGCCGCGCAGGGCCGTGGCCAGCTGGGCCCACCGTCGCTCGGCCGCGGCGACGCCCGCCACGAACAGGCCGACCAGCATCAGCCACAATCCGCCCGGCACTCCCCTGACGAACACCAGCCAGCCCAGCACGCCCAGCGCCACACCGACGAACTGTCCGCTGCGCCCGGCCGCCCGCTGGGCCCGTTCACGGTCTCCGGTACGCCACCACCACACGGCCTGGAGCACCCGCCCCCCGTCCAGCGGCGCGGCCGGCAACAGGTTGAACACGCCCAGCAGCAGGTTCATCGCGCCCAGCCAGCCCAGTACGGCGACCGGCATCCGCCACCCCAGCACCGCGTGCACTCCCACCGCGGCCCCGACGGCGGCCCCGCCCAGCAGCAGACTGGCGAGGGGTCCGCTGACGGCGACCGCGAACGCCGCCCGCGCCGTCGCCGGCCGGTCCATCCGGGTCATGCCGCCGAGCGCCCACAACGTCATGTCCCGCACGGAGATCCCGGACCTGCGGGCCATGAGGGCATGCGCCGCCTCATGCACCACCAGGCTCACCAGCAACAGCAGCGCCCCGACCACTCCGGCGGCCGCATACGCCACGGGGGCCCCTCCGGGCGCGTACGCGGGCAGCGTCCGGGCGGCCAGGTCGTAGGCGAGCAGAAGCATGATCAATGGCACGCTCCAGTGCGCCCGCAGCACCACACCGCGCACGCTCCCGATCCGGGTCGAACCCTTCATCGCCCTCACCGCCGACAGGGCACACGTCGCGCGCCACCCGACCGCGCTCCGGGCTCTCTTCCATGGTCCGCCCGGTACCGCGCAGGCGGAAGCGGTCATCGGCACCTACGGTGGTCTGGCAAGGGCAGGAAGCCGAACGGACACCGAGGAGGAGCCGCGATGGATGAGCAGTTCGTCTGGGTGACTGCGCGCCGCCTCAGGCCGGGCACGTCGGAGGAGTTCGAGCGGGCATGGCGTCCCTCCCCCTACCCGGAGGGTCTGCGCCGCGCCTTCGCGTACTGGTCCGAGGACGGGCAGGAGATCACCGGGGTGTCGTTCTGGGACTCGAAGGAGGCCTGCGACGCCTGGCGGACGTCCGAGCCGGAAGCGCAGCGACGTGCGGCGATGGCCCCGTACGTCGTCGAGGAGCGGGAAAGCTTCTACCGCGGCCGTGAACTCGCCGTCCCCCGGCGTTAGCCGGTCGAGGCATGAGCGAGATCGTCGTCGTGTACGAACTCGACAAGCCGATCGCCGGGGACTCCCCGGGGACGGCGGCTGAGGCACGGCCCGTCCGCAGGGTGCACGCGGCGCCCTCGGCCCCGGGGGCGCCCTCGGCGACGGGACCGCGGACCCTCTGCGGAAAGGACACCTTCGCCATGGAGACGGCCTCCCGACAGCCCGCCGAGCACCCGACGGCGAGCTGGTACCCCCCGGAGTACGCGTCGGTGGTCTGCTCCGACTGCGATGCCGTGATCAAGACCTGACGACCTGCCTGACGACCTGACGACCTGCCTGACGGCCGAGGAACCCGTCAGGTCGTCAGGTCGTCAGGTCGTCGGGCGAGGTCAGTTGATGCGGACGATCTTCCGCGAAGCGACCGGTCCCGCATCGAGGGACCGACGTGGCGCGATTCGGTTCCGCCGGGGGTGGGCACGGCAAAGCCTTCGCGCCGCGGTCAGGCTTGCGCGAAGGCTCCGAGGGCAAAAACAGTCCCCGGTAGTGCTGCGCGTGTCTTGAAGCCTCAGTCGTCACTGTTGCCTCGGTGTCGCGCCGGCTTGCCGGGGGCCTGAACCACATCCTGTCCAAGACACTCCACCGACTAGACGTCCTCGTCGACTTTGTGGCTCTTTCGGTGTTGTGGTCTAGTAGCCATGTTGCACAGGAAATGTATCAAGTCAATAGCTTTTGGGAAAAATCTTCCATATCCAGTGGGTGAGGGTGGTGGCGGGCGGATCCACCTGGGGAGATGAGCGGCCGTGTCCGCCTGCTACGGTGCGCCGATGCCAGCGATCAAGAAGTTCCAAGTCACCTTTGACTGCGCAGAACCTGAGCGTCTCGCTCGCTTCTGGTGCCAGGTGTTGGGGTATGTCATACCGCCGCCACCGGAGGGGTTTGCCACTTGGGACGAATTCAAGCGTTCGCAGCCACCTGAGCAGCGGGATTCATGGTTCGCCTGCATGGATCCCTCAGGCGTCGGCCCACGCCTGTACTTCCAGCGCGTCCCTGAGGGGAAGGCCGTCAAGAACCGGGTGCATCTTGATGTGCGGGTCGGCACCGGACTCGTGGGCAAGGAGCGCCTCGCCGCACTTGAGGCCGAATGCGCGCGACTGGTCCCCCTCGGTGCGGTGCACGTGCAAACGCTGTATGACGGCAACGATGCGTGCATCCCGATGCTGGACATCGAGGGCAACGAGTTCTGTATCGACTGAGCATTCTCCGAGCCGGGGTGGCGGGGAGCCGCTCGTTGCGAGGGCAACGGGTTCGCCGGTGGCCGGCGCGCAAACGAGCTCAGTCCTGCCCGGTGCCGTCGAGTTGGAAGTGCCAGATGACCACGATCGGGGACTCGTCCAAGGCTGCGGCCGACGCTTCCGGGCACCAGTGCAACAGGTCCCAGGACATGTGGGTCGGGAGTGGGTCCGGGGCGGTGTCGGAGTCGAGGGAGTGGCGCGGGCGGCGGGGTTCCTCGCAGTGCCGGACCTGGAAGCCCAGTGGGAGGGCTGCGGCGAGGTAGGCGCTGAGCGGGCGGTGGTATTCGGTGAGGAGGGACGGGCAGCCGTCCGGGCCAGGACGGCGGGCCAGGGTCGGCCGGAGGTAGGACACCAGCAGGTGGGCATCCGAGATCACAAGGTTCCCGCCAGGGCGCAGCACACGCGCGAACTCGGCCAGCACCGCGGCCAGATCGGGGACGTGAGTCAGGGCGAGCGTGCAGACGACGGTGTCGACCGCGTTGTCGGGAAGCGGCAACCGGTGCAGCTCGGCCTCGTGAAAGTCGACATCTGGCAGGGCCTTGCGGGCCTGGGCGAGCATGTCGGGCGAAGCGTCGACGCCGATCACATCATGGCCTAGTTCATGCAGGTAGATGGTGTGGCGGCCGGTCCCGCAGGCCGCGTCCAACGCCGCGCCGACGGGCAGGCTGTCCAGGATGCGCCGGACAACCGGCTGCTCGACGTCGATCATCTCGTTGCCGGGGGCGTCATAGTGCGGAGCCCACTCCTGGTAGACGTCGGCCGCGCTGATCGTGCCCGGACTCGCCGTGACTCCCTCGGCATGCGCGAGGGCGGGCACATCCAGCAGGGTGCGGATCTCTGCGATCCGGGCCGCGACGAACGCCCGGTCGGCCCTCCCCTCCCTGATGCCACGCAGCAAAGCAGCGCCCTCGATGCCCAGCAGATAGCCCAGGGGGCTCAGATAGGTCATCCCACGGATGGTAGGGACTCATGCTCCGGCGGCTCCACCGGTTAGTTCGTGTCGATGGCACTCCCCGGCGACGGCGATGTGGCTCCTGCCCCCTCAACCCGGCGACAGGCCGGCGCGTGGGGACGATGAGTTTGCCGGTTGCCTGAAGTCTTCCTTGTGACAAGCCGGCCCCGTCGGCGGATCCGGGAACGCCGGATCCCGGTGTCATGGAGGAGAGAGGGAGGCCAGGATGAACAATCCGATTCGGCTGTACATGTCGATGTCGCTCGACGGCTGTATCGCTGGTCCGGACGATCGGCCAGGGCAGGAGCTCGGACGCAACGGCGGACGGCTCTTCAACTGGCTCGACGACCGGGAGACCGACGGCCCGAGCGGCCAGGTCTACCGCGAAGCGCTGGCGACCGGCGCGGTGATCTCCGGCCGTCGGACCTTCGAACTCGCCGGGCGCTGGCAGGGCGATCACCACGACGGCGTGCCGATCTTCGTACTCACCCACCAGGTGGATGAAGGAAACGTGCCACCCGGCCACGCGCGTTTCGTCACCGATGTCGAGGACTGCGCCCGTCAGGCTCGCGCAGCCGCAGGGGACCGGCCGGTCATGGTCCATGGGGCGGGGGCGGCCCAGGCACTTCTCCGAGCCGGGCAGGTGGACGAGATGGAGATCCACCTGGTTCCGGTCCTCCTCGGGGAGGGGCGACGGCTGTTCGAACACCTGGGTAGCGATCACATCGAACTCGACCTCGTCCGACGGCTCGAGGATCGAGACGTGACGCATCTCCGCTACCGGGTGCATGGCCGCGAGGAGGACGCGTGAAGACGCTCTTCGTCGCCTACCGCGTCACCGACCTGGATCGCTCGCTCGGCTTCTACACCGCCTTGGGTTACGCCGAACTGGGCAGGGTCGAGGTCGGCGACGGGGCTCGCCTCGTGATCCTCAAGTTTCCCGACGAACCGGCGGCCTCGCTCGAACTGGTCCACCGCCCCGGCGACGGACCGGTCGACGTGGGCAGCGGTTTCGATCACCTCGCGATCCAGGTGGACACACTGGCCACCACGCTGGAGACGCTGACCGAAGCCGGCCTGAGGCCCGAGCCCCTCCAGTTCCCGGGCGGCCCTCACGGCCCGAAGACGTCGTGGCTCACGGACCCGGATGGTTACCGGATCGAGTTGGTGGAGTGGCCGCCCGGACATCCCCACGGCCTCACCGCAGCGGACTTCGCCTGAGGCGGCCACGGTCTGCGGAGCGACGAATCGGTCTTGACGATTACTCCAGCCAGTCCCCCGGCGTCGGACAAGAGGCGCTCGGCCTCGGATTGCCGCCCAGCGGCCAGGAGCAGTTCGGCCTACACCGCGCGGGGGTCTGGATGAGGATGCCCACCACGAGATCGTGAAGTCAGAACGGAAGGCGCCTGTAGCGGCGCTCGGGTGGGCGAGACCGGTCCAGCGCCGTCAGCCGAGGGCGTCGAGCAACTCGCGCTCGCGCTGCGCGCTGAGGCCTGCGCGCCTTTCCCGGTCCAGCCCCTGCTCGCGTTCCCAGCGCAGCGTGTCGGCCAGCATCTCCGCCGGGGGCCGGTGGCGCAGCCCCGCGGCGCGCGCCGCGGACCCGTCCCGGGCCGACCACCCTTCCCAGCCCGGCTCGACCAGCCACATCGCCAGCGATTCGGACCCCATGTACTGGGCCACGCCGTTGGCGAGCAGCCACGCCGATTCGGCGGTGACGACCGGACCGGTGTGCCCGCCGGCGGCGCGGGACAGCTCGATCCACTCTTCGAACGGAACGACCGGGCCGACGGCGTTGTAGGTGCCGGTGGTTCCCGTCTCCGCGGAGTCGAGCAGCCAGGAGGTGAGGTCCCGCACGTCGACCACCTGGGTGGGCATGGCCGGTGTGTCCGGGACCAGCATCGGCCCTCGCGGATCGCGTGCGGCGCGGGCGACCCAGTAGCCGGAACGCCCGCTGTGATCGCCCGGGCCGCCGATGAGCCCGGCTCGTGCGATGAGGAGTCGGTCGCCCACAGCGGCCGTCGACGCCTGCTCACAGGCGACCTTCGCCTCGCCGTACGACTCGCGGTCGGCCTCGCTCCGGTCGGTCGGGGCGAGCAGGGCCGCGGACTCGTCGGCCCCCAGCGTGGCGTGGGAGGCGTAGGCGTTGCCGGACGAGACATACACCCAGTGCCCGGCCTTGCTGCCCAGCACGTCGAGCGCTCCGCGAACGAAGCCCGGCTGCCACGACACCTCGACGACCGCGTCCCAGATCCGGTCGAGCAGGGGCTCGTACGCCGACGGATCACGCCGGTCGGCGGCGACCAGTGTCGCTCCGTCCGCGACTTCTCCGCTCTCGCCACGCGCGAGGCACGTCACCCGATGGCCGCGTTCGATCGCCTGCCGCGACAACTCCCGAGCCACCCATGCCGTTCCGCCCAGAACCAGGATCTCCATGCCGACACACAAGCACCAGGACCACCGCCCAGCCAGGCGGATTCGCTGACAGCAGATGATCGGCCGTCAGGTCGGTCTCAGCCCTCGGGCATGAGGCTGCGGAATCCGAGGGCGGAGCCGCCGAGGTGTTCGAGCCGTCCGTTGACGGCCTCGGTCGGTCCGTTGACGGCCTCGGTCGGTCCGTTGGACGTGCCCAGGCGTTCGAAGTAGGCCAGCACGTCGGCGGCTCGCTTCTTCAGCGTCCAGCCGAGCGTGACGATCTCGTCGGACACGTCGGCGGCATCGGTCGAGTGCGTCGCCGGGCAGGCGCACGACGTGGAATGGGTCCCTGCCCGCGACCGCGTCGAGCAGTTCCTCGCCGGCGGTCTTCGCGTTCGGCGAGCCAGCCAGCCCCTGAAAGCCTGCTGGGAGCGGCCCTCGACCATGTCGAGCAGTCGGCCGGTCCCCACCTGGTCCCCGAGAATGATCAAGGGCCGGTTTCGGATTCCTCCGAAACCGGCCCTGACCTGCGACTCGTACGAGTCGGGACGACAGGATTTGAACCTGCGACCCCTTGACCCCCAGTCAAGTGCGCTACCAAGCTGCGCCACGTCCCGTTGCCCGTCTGACCTGGGGTTTCCCCTGGCCGAACGCGCATGGAAACAATACCGCACTCGGGTCGGTGGTCGCGCACCCGTTTCTCTCGCCCCGGCCGCCGGGGCGCCCTCAGTCCCCCTTGGCCACCCCCAGGTCCGGATACGCCTCCAGCAGTCGCTGCGGGGCCGCCTGCCGCCAGGAGTCGGCGAGGATGTCCCGAAGCTCGTTCTCGTCCTCGAGGGCGGCCAGCCGGGCGCGCACCCAGGCGAACTGGGCCTCGTGGTCGGCGATCCAGAACTTCCGGGGCTCGGCGAGCACCAGTTCGTCGCGCTCCTCCTTGGGGCAGCGCACGGCGAGGGAGGTCTCCTCCTCGGGCAGCGTGGCGAACATCTTGCCCGCGACCCGGAAGGTGGGCATGCTCCAGGCGATCTTCTCCGCGGTGTCCGGCAGGGACAGGGCGATACGGCGTACGTCTTCGGCGTCCGGCATGCTTCGCACCGTAGCGGCTGCCACTGACAGTCACCTGAGGGCGACGTGTTTGTAGTAGAGGGTGGTCGGGCGGAGGACCCCGGCGGGGTCGGCGGCGTAGTCGGGGATCACGCCGGCCCTGGTCCAGCCGGCGGTGCGGTAGAGGTGTTCGGCGGGGCTGTCGGTCTCGGTGTCCAGGTGCAGCAGGGTGACGCCGGCCGCGGCTGCGGCCTCCTCGGCGGTGGTCAGGAGGGTGCGGCCGAGGCCCTTTCCACGGGCGCACGGGTGCACCATCAGCTTGACGAGTTCGGCGCGGTGGCGGCTGTTGGGCTTGTCCGGGAAGGCCAGGCTGACGGTGCCGAGGACACGGCCGCCGTCCCGGGCCGCCCAGACCGCGAGCCGTCCGGCGGCCACGCCCTGTGCGCGCTCGCGCCACCAGGCGACGGCCTCGGTCCCATCGAGCGGACGCAGGAAGCCGACCGAGGCGCCGCCGTCCACCGTGGCGATCAGCAGGTCGGCCAACTCCTCGACGTGGTTGAGGAGTTGGGGTGGGTCGAGGCGGACCGCGGTCACGGCAGCACCACCGCCAGCACGTAGCGCACGGCATCGGGGCCGGAGCACCGGAACCGCGTCGGCCCCCACACCCGCAGCCGCAGACAGTCGCCCGCGTCGAGGTGGTGTCCGACGTCCTGGGCGGTCACGTCGAGCGCCCCTTCGAGGACCCAGATGTGCTGTTCCAGTCCGGGTACGGGCGGCCGGTCGTACGCGATGTCGGCGCCGGGCCGCAGCCGGCCCTCGACGAGTTCGCCGCGCAGTCCGGTGTGCGGCGGCGAGACGGAGCGTCGCAGGAAACCGGAGGTCCGGTCCTGCCACACCTGCTGGTCGGCCGCCCGGACCAGCAGCGCGGGCTCCGCCTCGACCTCGCTGAGCAGCTGGGACATGGTCCGTCCGTACACGCCGCACAGGCGGTTGAGGAGCGAGGCCGTGGGGCTGGTCTCGGCGCGTTCGGCCCGGGAGAGGGTCGACCGGCTCACCCCGCTGCGCTCGGCCAACTCCCCCAGGGACCAGCCGCGTTCGGCCCGCAGCTCGGCCAGCCGGGCGCCGAGCCGGGCGTCGACAGGGTCCGGGGCGACCCCGGCGTCATCCAGTTTCATATACGGGAAGGTATCCCATATATGAAACATCCAGGTTACGGGCCGGGTGACGTCCGGGACACCTCTTCCAGCGCTTCCAGCACCGGGCGGATCAACGGGTGCTCCTCCGCGCCCCGCCGTACGGCCGCGAAGACCCGGCGGGTGGGCGCCACCCCGTCGACGGGCCGTACCACCACTCCGGTCAGGTCCATGCCGCGCAGCGCCGAGCGGGGCACCAGGGCCACGCCCACGTCGGCCGACGCAAGAGCCACCACCGCGCGGAAGTCGTCGGAGGAGTGTTCGAGGCGGGGCTGGAATCCGGCGTTCTCGCAGGCCAGGACGACCACCTCGTGGCAGGGGTTGCCGGGGTACGGGCCGATCCACGCGTCCTTGGCCAGCTCCGCGAGGGGGACCTCGGCGGCGTCGGCCAGGCGGTGGGCGACCGGGACGACCGCGTCGAAGGGCTCGGCGTACAGCGGGACATGGGTCAGGCGCGGATCGTCGGCGGGCGGGGCCCCGCGGTACTCGACCGCGACCGCGACGTCCACCTGCCGGTCGAGCACCATCGGCAGACTGGCGTCGCCCTCGGCGTCCTGGACGCGGATCCGTATCCCCGGGGCGGCGCCCGCGAGGCGGGCCACGGCGGGCGCGACGACCTGGGCGATGCCGGTCGCGAAGGCGGCCACCGTCACCGTGCCGGCCGCGCCCGAGCTGTACGCGGCGAGTTCCGCCTCGGCCCGCTCCAGCTGGGCCAGGACGGCGTTGGTGTGCCCGAGGAGGATCTCGCCGGCCGGGGTGAGCCGGACGCCCTTGGCGCTGCGCTCGACCAGGCGGTGACCGGTCTCCTGCTCCAGGGCCGTCAGCTGCTGGGAGACCGCCGACGGGGTGAGGTACAGCGCGGCGGCAGCCGCGGTCACCGTGCGATGGTCAGCCACCGCACGGAGGATGTGGAGCCGCCGCGCTTCGATCACAGGATCGATTATCGCAATATGTCCGGGCCGCCCGGTCCGCCCCGTCCGCTCAGCCCGCCAGCTCCGCCCGGGCCGCGACGAAGGCGTCCACGGCCCGGTTCACGTCCGCCGTGGAGTGCGCGGCGGACAGCTGGACGCGGATGCGTGCCCGGCCCTGCGGGACGACCGGGTAGGAGAAGCCGATCACGTACACCCCGCGCTCCAGCAGCAGCTCGGCCATCCGGCCCGCCTGCGCCGCGTCCCCGATCATCACGGGGGCGATGGCGTGGTCGCCGGGGAGGATGTCGAAGCCCTCCTCGGTCATCCGGCGGCGGAAGAGGGCGGTGTTCGACGCCAGCTTCTCCCGCAGGTCCCCGGCCGACTCCAGCAGGTCCAGGACCTTGAGGGAGGCGGCGGCGATGACCGGGGCGAGGGTGTTGGAGAACAGGTACGGGCGGGAGCGCTGGCGCAGCAGCGCCACGATCTCGGCGCGGGCGGCGACGTAACCGCCGGACGCGCCGCCGAGCGCCTTGCCCAGCGTGCCGGTGATGATGTCGACGCGGTCCATGACGCCGTGCAGCTCGGGGGTGCCGCGGCCGCCGGGGCCGACGAAGCCGACGGCATGCGAGTCGTCGACCATGACCATCGCGTCGTAGCGGTCGGCGAGGTCGCAGATCTCCGCCAGGGGCGCCACATAGCCGTCCATGGAGAAGACGCCGTCGGTGACGATCAGCCGGCGGCGCGCGTCGGACGCGTCCTTCAACTGCCGCTCCAGGTCCGCCAGATCACGGTTGTCGTAGCGGAGGCGGCGGGCTTTGGACAGGCGGATGCCGTCGATGATGGAGGCATGGTTGAGGGCGTCGGAGATCACCGCGTCCTCGGGGCCGAGGAGGGTCTCGAAGACACCGCCGTTGGCGTCGAAGCAGGAGGAGTACAGGATCGTGTCCTCCTGGCCGAGGAAGGCCGACAGCCGGGCCTCCAGCTCCTTGTGGACCTCCTGCGTGCCGCAGATGAAGCGCACGGACGCCATGCCGTAGCCCCAGCGGTCGAGGGCCTCGTGGGCGGCGGCGATCACCTCGGGGTGGTCGGCGAGGCCGAGGTAGTTGTTGGCGCAGAAGTTGAGGACCTCGCCGGGCCGGCCGCCCGCGGTGACGTTGACGGTCGCGGACTGCGGGCTGCCGATGACCCGCTCGGGCTTGTGCAGACCGGCGGCGCGGATCTCGTCGAGGGCGGCGCGCAGGTCGTCGCGCACGGAGTCGAACATCTCAAAGCTCCTAGAAAAGCAGAGGACTTACGCAGATGACTTACGCGGTCGGCTTACGCCGTCGGCTCACGGCCTACGCCGTCCAGTCGAGGATGACCTTGCCACCGCGGCCGCTCGCCGCGTCGGCGAAGGCCGCCTCGAAGTCGCGGTAGCCGTACCGGCCGGTGATCACGGGGGCGAGGTCGAGTCCGCCCTCCAGCAGGACCGACATCGCGTACCAGGTCTCGAACATCTCCCGGCCGTAGATGCCCTTGACGGTGAGCATGGAGGTGACGATCCGGGCCCAGTCGACCGGGAACTCGGCGGCCGGCAGCCCGAGCATCGCGATCCGGCCGCCGTGCGTCATGTTGGCGATCATGTCGCGCATCGCCTCGGGCCGGCCGGACATCTCCAGGCCGATGTCGAAGCCCTCGCGCAGCCCCAACTGCCGCTGTCCGTCCGCGATCTGAGACTCCGTCACATTCAGCGCCAGGCTCACGCCGATCTTGCGGGCCAGCTCCAGCCGCTCCTCGCTGACGTCGGTGACGACGACGTTGCGGGCGCCGGCGTGCCGGGCGACGGCGGCGGCCATCAGCCCGATCGGACCGGCGCCGGTGATCAGCACGTCCTCGCCGACCAGCGGGAAGGACAGGGCGGTGTGCACGGCGTTGCCGAACGGGTCGAAGATCGCCGCCACGTCGAGGTCGACGGGGACGCGGTGCACCCAGACATTGGCGGCGGGCAGGGCCACGTACTCCGCGAAGGCGCCGTCGCGCCCGACGCCCAGACCCACGGTGGCCCGGCACAGATGGCGGCGCCCGGCGAGACAGTTGCGGCACTTGCCGCAGACGAGATGCCCCTCGCCGCTGACCCGGTCCCCCACCTGGACGTCGACGACGTCACGGCCCGTCCCGGCGACCTCGCCGACGAACTCGTGCCCGAGCACCAACGGTGTGCGGATCGCCTGCTGCGCCCAGCCGTCCCAGGACCGGATGTGCAGATCGGTGCCGCAGATGCCGGTGCGCAGCACCTTGATCAGCACGTCGCCGGGCCCGACGGCGGGCTCCGGGACGTCCGCGAGCCACAGCCCGGGCTCCGCCTTCTCCTTGACCAGCGCCTTCAACGCAACGGCTCCTGTGGTGAGGGCCCGGGCGCGGGCAGGCCGAAGGGCCCCGCATCCGGGAAGACGTGTGGATTCGCCCAGCAATCTGCCGCACTCCACCCGCCCCGGTCCATCGAGCTTTTCTTAAGCGCCGCCACAGCTCCGCTTCACACGGGCTTCCCATGCCGTCTCTTCCCGCACGGCACGCCGGGGCGTGTCACCCTGGACCACGACCCTCACCAGGCGGGCCGACCGACGGGGAGCACGTGATGACCACAGCACGGGACCTGATGTTCGTCGCGATGGACGTGACGCCCGTGCGTCCCGTCGGGCAGGGCGATCTGTCGCTCGCCCTCGCGGGCGCCGAGGCGATCGACCTGATCACGGCCGAGGCGATCACCCTCGACGGCGACCTCCTCGTGCCCCGCCTGCCGCCGGCCCCGGACGATCCCCTCCTCGACGCGGCCGCGTCCGCGCTCGTGCGGATGACGCCGTACGAGTCGGTCGAGGACTGGCTGTGGCGCCGCGGCCGTGGCCTCGCCTCGGCCTACAGCGCCCGGCTGGAGGCGGACGGGCTGATCGGCCGGCCGCGCCGCCACTGGCTCCCCGTCCGGTCCGCGGGGGCGGAGCCCGTCGACTCACCGGCCCGTCGCGATGCCACCGGGCGCTGGGAGGCGGACGAACCGGTTCTCGCCGCGCTGGCCGCCGCGGTCGGCATCCGCGAGGAACCGGCCGACGGCTTCCCGGATCTCCCCGGCGAGGCGGTCGTGACGGTGGTGGCGGCGGTCGGCGACGCGGTGGCGGAGCTCGAGGCCGTACGGCAACGGCGCACCATCGAGGACGCGGCCTTCGACAACATCTGGCGGGCCCCCTGACGGGCCTACGCCTCCCTCACGGCGCGTGGGGCCCGTCGGCCTCCCGCCGTTGGAGCTGTCCGGCGAGATCGGCGGCCGTCGCCTTGATGGTCTCCAGGCCGGTCTTCCCCCACGGCCGGGGCGCGAGGTCGGCGACGCAGACCGTGCCCAGCACCATCCCGGTCGAGTCGATCAGCGGGGCGCCGAGATAGGAGCGGATGCCGTACTCGTCGACCATCGGGTTGCCCGCGAAGCGCGGGTAGTCGCCCACGTCCTCCAGGACCAGCGCCTTGCGCCGGACGACGACGTGCGGGCAGTAGCCGTAGTCGCGGGGCAGCCGACGCCCCACCTCGGGCTTGCCGCCTCGGGCCGCCCGGCCGCCGGCCGGGGTGTGCAGCCCGGCGAAGAACTGCCGTTCCTCGTCAAGGAAGTTGACCATGGCGTACGGCGCTCCGGTCACCTCGGCGAGGCGGTCCGCGAACGCGTCCAGGGCGGGCTCCGGCTGTCCCCCGAGGCCGAGTCGCCGCAGCCGCCGGGCGCGGGCGGGGGCTTCCTTGTCCTCCGGGGTGAGCAGCAGACGACCGGCCGGGCGCGGCGGGTCGTAGCTCATGGCCGGGCTCCGTCACTGGGGACGTAGGTCATATGCGGCTCCGGGGCGTTGGGGGCGGGCGTCACATGTGGGCGCCGCGGCTCGGCTGGGGTGCGGCCGGTGCGTGGGCGATCAGGTGTTTGACGAGGGTGAGCAGGGTCTGGACGCTGGAGGCGGAGATACGGGCGTCGCAGCGCACGACGGGGATGCCGGGGTCCAGGTCGATGGCGGCGCGCACCTCGTCGGGGGCGTAGCGGTGGGAGCCGTCGAACTCGTTGATGGCGACGATGAAGGCGAGCCCGCGTTCCTCGAAGAAGTCGACGGCCGCGAAGCACTCCTCCAGGCGGCGGGTGTCGGCGAGGATGACCGCGCCGAGGGCGCCCTCGCACAGCTCGTCCCACATGAACCAGAACCGCTCCTGGCCGGGTGTGCCGAACAGGTAGAGGACGTGCTGCGGGTCGAGGGTGATGCGGCCGAAGTCCATGGCGACGGTCGTCTCGACCTTGTTCTCGATGCCGTCGAGGTTGTCGGTCGCGGCGCCGACCGTGGTGAGCAGCTCCTCGGTGCTGAGCGGCGCGATCTCGCTGACGGCGCCGACGAAGGTCGTCTTGCCGACCCCGAACCCGCCCGCGACCAGGATCTTCAGGGCGGTGGGAAAGGGGTCGGGGCCGCTTTGGTGAGCTCCGTGCTCGTCGCGCTCAGAGCTGTCGTCGTAGTCCATCGAGCACTGCCTCCAGAAGGGCCCGGTCGGTGGGGATGTGGTGGTACTCGGGGGGCTTGGTGGTCAGCGCCCCGCAGTCGAGGAGGTCCGACAGCAGCACCTTGGTGACCGCCGCCGGCAGCTTCAGATGGGCCGCGATCTCGGCGACCGACACGGGGGCCCGGGTCAGGTGGAGCGCGGTCGCGTGTTCCGGGCCGAGATAGCCGAGGGGGGTCGCCCCGGTGGCCATCACCTGCGACATGAGATCGAGGGCGACGCTGGGCCTGGTCCGGCCGTTGCTGACCGTGAACGGGCGCACCAGCCGTCCGGCCGCGTCGTCGAGCCAGGGCCCGTCGCCGGCCGCAGCCACGCTCAAGGCCCCATCACCGAGGGTTCGACGGCGTGCTGCCGGGGTGCGGTCGTGAGATACGGCCGCACGCTCTTGACGAGCATCGCCATCTCGTAGCCGAGCACGGCCGCGTCGGCCTCCCGGCCGGCGAGCACGGCGAGGCACGTGCCCGAGCCGGCGGTGGTGACGAACAGCAGGGTCGCGTCGAGTTCGACGACGACCTGCCGTACGTCCCCGCCGTCGCCGAAGCGGACGCCGGCGCTGCGGCCGAGGGAGTACAGGCCGGAGGCCAGGGCCGCCATGTGGTCGGCGCTGTCGGGGTCGAGGCCGTGGACCGACTTCACGAGCCCGTCGCAGGAGAGCAGCACCGCGCTCGTGGTGTGCGGCACCCGCTGCACGAGGCCGCTCATCAGCCAGTCGAGATCGGATACATGGCCGGTCGGCGCATCGCTCGCCATGGTGGATCGACTCCTTGGGGTACGAAGGTCTGCGGGAGCGCTGGGGGTGGGGGTGGCTGTGGGGGTGGCTGTGCTGAGAGTGCTCATCCGGCTGGTGTGCTCCCGTCGTGCCGGGCGGTGGATTGATCGGTACCGGGCAGGTCGAGCCCGTCATGCGCGCCGTACGCCTCGCCTATGCGGGACGGGGCGTGGTCCGAGGCCGGGTGCGGGGTGGGGGGCAAGGCGTCCGACGGGTGTGCCCGTGGGTACGGGGGCCGGCCGGGGACGTTCGTCTCCAGGCTCTGCTGGGCCTCGGCCAGGCCGATGCCCCGCTGGAAGGCCGCCATCAGGCCGGGGTCGTGGCTGACGGGCTGTTCGGCGTCCTGGCGTGGGGCCGGGCCGCCGCGCAGTTGGGGCACGATGTGCTCCTGGGCACGACGGCGGGGCAGTTGGGGCTTGCCCATGGTGCCGCGTACGGCGCCGACGCGGGGGGTGGGCGCGATGCCCGCGTGCTCATCGACGACGGGCCGGTCGGCCTGCCGGATGCCGGGTACGGCCTCGGCCGGGTTGGCTCGCGTCTCGCGGGCGCCGCGGACGGGCAGGGGCGCCGGTCGGCGTCCGCTCCCGCGCGGTGCGTCCGGCCGGCCCGGGCCCGAGTCGGCGAGCCCCTGCGAAGAGCCCCCGTCGGCCACGGACCGCCCCTGCGGGGCCTCGGCCGCACGACCGCTGCCCGAGGCCCCGTCCAGCGAGGCGTACGTCATCCGCGTCCGCCCCGACCCCGGGTCACCGGATCCCGAGGAACCCTCCCCCCAAGCCGACCCGCTCGACGAACCCCCGCCGCCGACACCCGCCCCCCGACCCGAACCCGCGACCTCGGACCAGCCGATAGCCCCGGGCCTCTGAGCCGAGGCGGGGTCCTCGCTCCTGCCGACAATTTCCTGCCCCGGAACCGAACCCGAAGCCTCACTCCTACCGACAGCACCCAGCCCCGGAACCGAACCCGAAGCCTCACTCCTGCCGACAGCGCCCAGACCCTGAACCGCATCTGGGGCCTCGCTCCTGGCGACAGCGCCCTGCCTCTGAGCCGAGGCTGGGGCCGCTGCCCTGTCAGCAGGGCTCTGCACCTGGTCAGAGCCTGCGGTCCGTGCCGCGTCGACAGCGCCCGGCACCTGAGCCAAGCCCGAGAACTGGCCCGCGTCGCGAGCGCTCCGCCCCCGGGGCGTCGCCTGCGGTCGGCCTCCGTCGCGCGCGCCCCGCCCCTGAGCCGAAGCCGGCGGTCGGCTCACGTCACCGGCACCGGGACCCGAGGACCGGCCCGCGTCGGCAGTGCCCGGTGCCGTGGCCGAGCCCAGCGGTCGGCCCGCGTCGCCGGGGCGCTGGATACGGGCCGGACCCGGAGCGCGGCTCGCGTCGCCGGTGGCCGGAACCTGCGGCAAGCCACGCGCCGCGGACGTATCGCCGGTGCCATGGCCCCGAGTTGGGCCCTGCAACCAGTCCGGTTCAACAGTGCCCTGGCCCGAGGACCGGCCCGCGTCGGCAGTGCCCGGTGCCGTGGCCGAGCCCAGCGGTCGGCCCGCGTCGCCGGGGCGCTGGATACGGGCCGGACCCGGAGCGCGGCTCGCGTCGCCGGTGGCCGGAACCTGCGGCAAGCCACGCCTCGCGCCCGTGCCGCTGGGGTCCTTGCCGGGGGTGTGGACCCGCGTTGGGTCCTGTGGGCGGGGGTGGGGGGCGGGTGGCAGCAGGGGGCGGGGGGCTGCGGACGCGGGGGTGAGGGGGAGGCCCGCGCCGTCGGTGGCCGGGGCCTCGGCTGCGGTGGAGGCCGGACCCAGTAGGGCCTGGGGGACGACGAGGACGGCCTGGACGCCGCCGTAGATGTTGTTCTGGAGGCGGACCCGGATGCCATGCCGTCGGGCGAGTTGGGAGACGACGAAGAGACCGATGCGGCCGTCGGCCAGCAGGCGGCCGACGTTGACCTGGTCGGGGTCGGCGAGCAGGGCGTTCATCCGGGCCTGCTCCTCGACGGGCATGCCGAGGCCGCGGTCCTCGACCTCGACGGCGAGCCCGGAGGTGACGAGGTTGGCGCGCAGCAGCACCTGGGTGTGCGGGGCGGAGAACACCGTCGCGTTCTCGACGAGTTCGGCCAGGAGATGGATGACGTCGGCGACGGCGTGGCCGCGCAGTTCGCCGTCGATCGGCGGGACGAGTTTGACCCGCGAGTACTGCTCGACCTCGGCGATGGCGGAGCGCAGCACCTCGGTCATGGAGACGGGGTTGCTCCACTGCCGCCGGGAGACGGCCCCGCCGAGGACGGCGAGGTTCTCGGCGTGGCGGCGGATCCGGGTGGCGAGATGGTCGACGTGGAAGAGACCCTTGAGCAGGTCGGGGTCCTCGATCTCGTTCTCCAGCTCGTCGAGGATCGAGATTTCGCGGTGCACCAGGGACTGAAGGCGCCGCGCGAGGTTGACGAAGACCTCCAGTTTCTGTTCGCTCCCGGCCTGGCTGGACAGCTGGGAGGCCTGCACGACGGCGGTGACGGCCCCGTCGTGGGCCCGGGCGAGGTCGGCGGCGAGCAGTTCGAAGTCGTCGGCGTCGGGGCCGGGCGGGCCGCCGCGCGAGGCGCCCTGCGGCGGGACCTCGCCGCGGCGCAGCGACTCCATGACGGCACGCAGCTCGGCCTCGCCGCGCGCGCTGCCCTGGCGCAGGGCCGCGATGCGGTCGCTGACGGAGCGGGCGGCGCGGTCGGCGGCCACGGCGGCGATGACGATGCCGACGCCGGTCACCGCGACCGCGCCGGCCAGCACCGCCCACAGGGTCACGCCGGGCCGGACGCCGGTGGAGCGCACGGTGAACAGGACGACCGCGCAGGCGCTGAGGGCGACCGCGGTCGGGGGGAGCACGGCGAGCCGCAGCAACTGGGGCCGTATGTGTGTCTCGGCCGGCGCTGGTGCGGTGCGGGCGACCGGCCGCCCGTGCCGCCCGCCCTCGCGGCGGTCTGCGCGGGCGGCGGGTGCGCGGAGGTGAGACATCGGTGTCCTCGTACTGGTCCGTCGAGCCTGGCTGTCGGTCGGGAGAGCCAAGAATTCGGCCCGGTGTCGCCCGACGGCCACTCACAGTAGTCGGCAACCCATCATGTGCGGTGGGCAGTTGACAAAGTCTCACGGAGAGCGTCCCGCTCTGGTATGAGGCTTCGCACGGGAGACCGATAACTCAGCGAGATCCGGGACACGATCAGGAAAGAAGTCGATCAGAGCTGGTCAGAGGTGATCTCAACGGGGCGGCGCGGGCCGGGGAGTCTCCCTCCACCGACCCGCGCCGCCGAACCTTCCGCCGGCCCCGACCGGACCTCCGGAACGACATCCGGCGGGCTCTTCGCTCCAGTCCGCACCCTACTGAATGTCACGCACCGTATCGGTCGTGGCCTTGACTTCGGGCCGGTCTCGGGTCGGCCGCAGCCGTGCTGCTGCTGTCTACAACGTGGCGTCGGCCCGGGAGCCGTGCCCCGCCGCGTCCCCGCCGGGCCGGGGCTCGGGCTGCTCGCCGCCGCCCGTCGGAACGCGGACCATGGCGAAGGCGAGGACCGCGGCGACGGCCCCGAGTACGGCTGCCACGCCGAAGACGACGTTCAGACCGGAGGCGAACGCGTCGCGCACCAGCTGCTCCATCCCGGCGCGTTCACCGGCCGGCGCACCGGCGATGACCGACTGGGCCTGTCCGCCGCTGAGCGCGACGGCCGCCCCGTGCGGGTCGGCCACCCGTCCGTCGTCCTCGAGCACGCTCTCGATCCGCGACTGGAAGATCACGCCGAACACCGCGATGCCGAACGCGAAGCCCAGCTGCCGGAACGTGTTGACCGCACCGCCCGCCATGCCTCCGCGCTCCAGCGGCACCGAGGCCAGCGCCGCCGCCGACAGGCTCGGCGTCACGAGGCCGACCCCCAGGCCGGAGACGACGAGCCCCGCCACCAGGGCGTTGCCGGAGGACTGCGCGTCGAGCATGGCCTGGAGTCCCGAGCCGAGGGCGATGAGCGCCAGCCCCGCCGCGAGGGACGTCCGGGCCGGCCAGGGGCCGAAGCGGCCGGCCAGCGCCGAGACGACGAACGCGGCGGCGCACAGGGGCAGGATGTACAGGCCTGCCTTGACGGGCCCGTAGCCCAGCACGGACTGCATCCACAGCGACTCGAACAACAGGTAGGCGAACGCGGCGGTGTGCAGGATCAGGGCGCTGATCATGATGCCGGTGAACGACGGCCGGCGGAACAGGGACAGGTCGAGGATGGGGTGCTCGTGCCGCGACTCGACCACGACGAACAGAGCGAGAGCGACCACGGCGACGGCGAACATGACGAGGGTGAGCGTCGCGCCCCATCCGTCGGAGTGGGCGCGGATCAACGCGAAGGTGAGTGCCCCGCTCGCCACGGTGAAGGCGAGGGTGCCGAGGACGTCCGCGCGCTGCCGGTCCGCGCTCTTGGCCTCGCGCAGCACGCGCAGCGTGATCAGGACGGCGATGAAGGCGATCGGCAGGTTGACGAAGAAGATCCACCGCCAGTCCAGGTACTCGGTGAGCAGTCCGCCGACCACCGGGCCGGCCGCCGCCGCGATCGCGTTGGTGGCGCCCCACAGGGCGAACGCCACCCCGCGCTCCCGGCCGCTGTAGTGCATGCCGAGCAGCGCGATCGTCGTCCCGAACATCCCCGCGGCGCCGAGCCCCTGGACCGCCCTGGCCGCGATCAGCACCTCCGCGTTCGGGGCGACCGCGCACACCAGTGAGGCCGCGGTGAAGACGAGCAGACCGAAGAGGTACACCTTCTTGCGGCCGATCCGGTCGGCGGAGGAGCCCACGCCGAGCAACAGCGACGCCAACGCCAGGGCGTAGACGTCGACCACCCACTCCAGGTCGGGGAGAGTGGTGTCGAGATCCGCCGCCATGTCGGGCAGCGCCACGGTCACGATCGTGACGTCCACCAGCAGCATGAAGGTGCCCAGGCAGATCGCTGCCAAGGGCCACCACTTACGCATACGAACCCCTTCCCCCGGTCCGGGACCCCACGGCCCCCGTCGACGTGTACTCACCTTCGGCGGCCGGTGCGCCGCGACCTACGCACCGTCGGTGAAGTGGCGGAAATCGACATGGCGGCGCTCACGGTGACGGAAACACGGGGTATCTCGTGGGAACGAGTCGGCCTGCCCGTTTGACCGACTGCAGCACCGGAGCGCTCTCCAGGTGGCTCACGGCCTTCAGCGCGGCGATCCGCGTGCTCAGATAGTCGTAGAAGGCGCCGATGTCCTTGCACACGACGATCGCCACCAGGTTCGACGGCCCGGACGTCGCCGCCGTGAAGGCGACCTCGGGGTGCCGGGACAGTTCTTCGGCGACGTTCACCAGTTCCGCCGGCGGCACGGTGAGCCAGAGCATGATCTTGGCTTCGTACCCGAGGAGCACCGAGTCGATCTCGACGTCGTAGAACAGGGCCCGCATGTCGCGGAGTTGCTCCAGCCGGCGTCTGACGGTCGACTCCGACCAGCCGGTGGCCAGGGACAGTTCGGCGTATCCGGCCCGGCCGTCGGAGGCGAGCACGGCGAACAGCTCGCTGTCGCCCTCGCGCATCCGCAGGCGCAGGCCCCGTGGCGGCGGCTCGGGCAGCCGGGGCCGCAGCAGTTCGGCCTCCTCGTCGGTCAGCGCTCTGGCCTTGCCGTGCCAGCCTCTGGGCCCGCCGAAATAGGTGTGCAGGATGGAGTACGCGCAGACGTCCACCACCCGAGGCGTCCGCGGCAGCTTCTGCAGCAGGAAGGACACGCCCTCCGCACGGGGGGCGCGGGTGAGGCAGACGATCTCCGTGCCGCCGGCGGTGAGACTCACCCAGGTGGTGTCGTCACGTCGTGCCAGTGCGCCGGCGACGCTGCTCACGGCGTCCGGTGTGCACCGGACCCGTACCATCCATTCGTCGTGCCCGAAGCGGCCGACGTCGGCCAGCCCCAGCACGCGCATCGCCCCGGATCCGCGGAGCCGACGGTAGCGCCGCGCCACGGTCTGGTCGGAGACGCCGAGGACGTCGGCGATGCCCTTCAGCGGTGCCCGCCCGTCGAGCTGCAGGGCATGCACGAGGCGGCGGTCCAACTCGTCCAGAGGCTTGACTTCCATCCCCCAAAGGCTAGTTGGGGTCGTCGGCGGGCACGAGGGACAGGCCGGACAGGACGCACGGACGCGACCCCGGTGCGTGATCACAGGCTTTCCGAGCCCTCGTCACCAGAGGTCGCGTCCGCCATGTCCGGCAGGAACCGGACCCCGGCCTCGGCCGGACCGCTCCCGAGCACACGCTGGAGACAGAGGGACACGAAGTAGAAGGCCGAGGCGGTGGCGCCGCCGAGGAGGAAGATCCAGGCGTTGGCGTCGGCGACCGAGCGGTTGGTGAACAGGCCGAGCCGGATCATCGGGTCGCGGGTGGTGCTCCGCTCGACGTAGACGAACGCGACCAGCAGGAGGACGGCGACCGCCAGGGTCGTCAGGGTGGTCGACGAGGTCCACGGATGCCGGTCGGTGCGCACGACACCGAACACGAGCAGGCTCATGCCGCCCGTGGTCAGGACGGCGCCCAGCACGTCCGGGGCGCCGCGGCGCGCGGCGGGCCGGCCGTCGGCGACGCCGCGCCAGGCCAGGGCCGACGCGACGGCGACGATCGGGACGTTGACGAACATCACCCATTTCCAGCCCGCGTACTCGGTGAGCAGGCCGCCGACCAGGACGCCGAGGGCGCCGCCGGCGGCGTTCATCGCGCTCCACACGCCGAAGGCCTTCACGCGCTCCTTGCCGCCGGGGAAGGTCGAGGCCAGCAGCGCCAGCGCGGCCGGAGCCAGCGCGGCGGCCCCGACGCCCTGCAACGGCGCGAGCGGCCCCCAACTGGCCCGGTTCCTGGGCCAGACCGCCGGCGAGCGAGGCGAGGCCGAACAAGGGAGCCCGACCAGCAGGATCCGCTTGCGGCCGAAGAGGTCGGCGACCTTGCCGCCCAGGAGGAGGAGCCCGCCGAAGGTGAGGGCGTAGGCGTGGATCACCCAGGTCAGGCCCAACTCGCTGAAGCCGAGGCCTTCGCCGATCTCTGGGAGTCCGATGCTCACGACCGACAGGTCCAGCGACACCATGATTTTTCGAACTCGTTCTGAAATTCTCACCGGAGCTGCCCGCTGTCGAGCACAGAGGTCGAAGCCCACCGTTTTCGGCGGGGCCTGAACAGAAGGGCATGATGGGACGGTGCCCCAAACCAACGCACCGCACGGCCGGGTCGGCCGACCACCCGTGACCTCCCGCACGCAGATCCTGATCGCGGCCCGTCGGCTCATCGACCGGGACGGCTGGGAGAAGCTGACCATCCGTCGGCTGGCCGCCGAGGTCGGGATCGGGGCGACGACCCTGTACCACCACGTACGGGACAAAGAGGACCTGCTGTTCCTGCTGATCCAGGAATACGGGGACCAGATCCCGCACCCCGGTCTGCCCGGCGAGCCGCGGGACCGGATCATCGCGGCCATCACCGCGGTTCACGACGCCCTCGCGGAGTGGCCGTGGGCCGCGGAGGTCCTCACGGCCGACGGGTTCCTCGTCCGGCTCGGGGACTCGGCCCTGTGGCTCGTCGAAACGATCGTGGCCGGGGCCATCGACCACGGATGCACGCCCGAGCAGGCCGTCTACGTCGTGCGCAGCCTCTGGTACTACACGGTGGGCGAGATCCTCGTCCGCGCGCACTCCGCCCGCCGGCGGGCGCGCAGCGAACAGCCCGCCGACCGCGACGACTTGTCCGACATCCTCGACGCGTCCCAGGTGCCCCGCCTGGCCGCGCTCGGCGACCAGTGGTCGACACTGGCCTCGCGGGACGACTATCCCCAGGGGCTGCAGGCCTTCGTCGACGGACTGCTGGCACAGGCCACGGCGGCGACGCCACCGTCCCCGGGTCGCTGATCGCCGAAGTCCGCACACCCGAAGACCTCCTGCACGGCAGGAGCCCGAACGCTCCCCCGCACCGGAGGTCTTCGCCGTGTTCAAGACCCGCCAGCGTCAACGACGCTCGCGATCAATACGCCCAGCTCGCGGCCAGGGTTGCCGGGACTGTGCGTGCCAGGGCGGTGAGCAGGTCGTCCAGCATCGCCTGGAAGCGGTGGCGAATGAAGAAGTTATCGCCCGGATACTCGTGCAGCGTGAAGGCCTCCGGAGCAGTCGCCCACGCGTGCCAGCCCGCCATCTCCTTCGGCTCGGCGAGGGGGTCGTGGTCGCCGGCGAACGCGGCGATCGCGCACCGCAGCCGGACGGGCTCCTGGATTCCCAGCCCGGTGTAGAGGCGGGCGTCCGCGCGGATCAGGGCGTTGAAGGATTCGAGCATGCGGCGACGGGGTCGGCGATCATCTGCTCGGCGATCCCGGTCCAGTACGGGCGACGGTTGGTCCGGCGCCGAGACCCCGCAGACGCCCAGCAGCGCGGGGCCGCGGTTGGCGCGTTCGAGGGCCCGGCTGAGTTCGAAGGCGTAGCGGGCGCCGCCGGGGTGCCCGATCAGGGCGGTGGGGCGGCTCTCGCAGATCCCGGCGATCTCGTTCGCGGTCTGCCTGACCAGGCGCCGCAGGTCGGTGATCGGCAGCTCGGCGGCGCGGGCCTCGCGGCCCGGTGGCTGGACGGCGAGCACCTCCACGCCCTCGGCGTCGGCCCACGACTGGTAGAAGCCGGGCCTCCGCCGGGGTGCGGCAGGGCGATCACACAGGCCGGCGCCTCCGGGGCCGGCGCGATGGGGCCGGATTCGGCCAACTGCTCCAACCGGTCCAGCTCAAGCACGGCCGGCTCGATCTCACGTACCGCCATTTTCTGCTCGTCCTGCCAACTGAGTGGCTCGATACTTCGGCCTCAACGCACCGATCGAATATCCGCGCGCACCTGGACCGGCGTTCGTGAACCACATTCGTGGTGATCGACCCGAGGCACAGCTCCTGGAATTCCCCGGCGTTCGAGGACAGCCGCGCGGCCGGTTGCGCCTTGGCGATGTCGACGGTCTTGAGCGCACCGTCGTCGTCCTCGACCTCCACGCACGCGTGCGGCAGATCGAGGGCGCCGCCGAGCACGCCGCAGAACCAGCCCCGCCTCGCCTCGGCCCGGTAGCCGGCCGCGCGGAACCGCTCGGCCAGGGGCCGGCTCGCCGCGATGCAGCTCGTCGCGCCCAGCTCGTGCACCAGCTCGTAGTCGGCCTGCGTGGCGACGGGGATCATCTGCCAGCGGCAGCCGGCGTCGAATTACTCGCGGGTCAGTCGCCGCAGTTCGGAGGAGACCAGGGGGGTCCGCGCGCCCAGCGTGGTGAGCGTCGCCGCGTACTCGGCGGACCCCGAGCTCGCCTCCGGCGCCGCGCCGCCGACCACTCGGCCGCCGAACCGGTCGATCGCCGGCGCCTCGAAGCGCCAGGGCGCGACCCCGTCGCACTCGACGCAGTCCAACCGGACCCGGAAGTCCCATGATTTCTTGGAATTACATGCCGAGGGTGTACAGATCGTTCACGTCAAAATGGCGCACGCCCGACCGGTATTCGTACGGAAGACCCGCGTCGACAAGCCTGTCGATGTCAGCCGGTTCACATCGCAACATCTCCTGCGCGACGGACTACGACTGATCCTTGCCGGAATATTCGGCGGGAACGAACTCGATCGAATTCGCCACTTCTTCCCGGGGCGTATTCAAGGTTACAGCCTGGCCTGGCACAGTCCATCGTTCCAGGCGAAATGACCGCGCCGACGACTCGGCGTAATGACGAACATTCCCGCCGACGCCCCGCCATTTCTGACCCCTGACCGCGATCAAGGCCTCCCCAGCCCTGACCGCCAGAGGTCGCGTTTCCGACACCCTTTTAGCGCGGCCGACTACGATGCCGGCCGACTAGATCCAATGCGCATCCCTGGCGATGCGCAACGCGTCAATCCGGTTGCGTGCGCCCAGCTTTGCCACCATCGACGAAAGGTAGTTGCGCACCGTCCCCTGAGACAGATGCAGCCGCGCCGCTATCTCGACCACCGTGTCTCCCCGGGAGACGTGCTCGAGCACGGAGAACTCCCGCTGGGTCAACGGAGAGTCCCTGTTGACCAGCGCGGCGACGGTCAACTCCGGGTCGAACACCCGCTCTCCGCGATGCACCCGGTGGATGGCCTCGAAGAACTGGCGCGGGGAGACACTGCGCTCCACGATGCCGCCGATGCCGGCATCGAATGCCTGGCGGACGATCGACCGGGTGAACGTCGTGCCGAGCAGCATGCTTCTACAGCCCGGAAGGCTCGCGATCTTCTCCGCGATGACGATCGCATCGCTGTCCGCGCCTTCGAAGCTCACGATCACCACATCCGGGCTATGACACTCGGCGAATTCGAGCGCACCGAGATTACTGTCCACCGAGCCGACGACTCGGATCTCCTCGTGCCGCTCAAGTAATGCGGTGAGCGCGAAGCGGGACAGGTCCAGGTCGTCGGATACCAATACGTCGATTCCCACTCGATCCCCCAATGTAGTCACTCGACTTCAGTTACTCGACTTCAGTTACTCGACCGCCCAAGGCGAAACGGCCCGCCGGTGGAACCGGCGAGCCGTCGGGAAAAGGGGCGCCCAACAGGAGCAGCCGGCACGTTCGGTGCCTTTTTCTCGACTGTCCCGTACGAGCATGCGACTCCCCTGAGGCTTGCCGGTGAATCACTCGGACACGCGCGACGGCGGTCCGGCGCAGGCGTCGTCATTCTGAGACAGCTCGGCTGGGCGAAGTATGGACGCCTTCTGTATGACCGCTCCCACCGCCCAGAACGGCAGCGTTCCTGCTCACAGGGTTGACGAACAGGTCCCAAAAGTCGCGCCGAGTGACGTTCGCCTTACGGAGAGTGGGAGGGATCAAAGGTCGTATACAACGCATTTTGATGCTTGGCCGGAGGCCGCCGTCATCCAGGTTTTCGCCAGTCGCCGCGTGTGAAGCTTTCGCGAGCTCTGTCCGCGTCCGGGACGGAGACCGGTCGATTCCGCGGAATGAGAGGCCCAGCGTGGTGCGTGTCCCGGAGTACGTTGCCCGACTCACCGCAGAGGGCGTCACACTGCACGAAGAGGAAGGTCAACTCCGCTACCGGGCACGGAAGGGAATCCTCACTCCGCAACGGCTGGCCTGGCTGCGGGAGAACAAACAGGCGGTCCTGGACCACCTGCGGGCCGACGACCTGGGCCCGGGGCTCGTCCCCCACCCCGACGCCCGGCACGAGCCGTTCCCCCTGACCGATGTGCAGTCCGCCTACCTGCTCGGCCGTAGCGAGGCCTTCGACTACGGAGGCGTGGCCTGCCACGGGTATCTGGAGTTCGCGCTGGCCGACATCGCCGAGGACACGGTCGAGGAGGCCTGGAACACCCTGATCCTGCGGCACGACATGCTGCGCGCGGTGGTGTCGGCCGAAGGCCACCAGCGCGTCCTGCCCCGGGCGCCCCGCTACGAAGTGGCTCACACGGACCTCGGCGGGTGCGACGAACAGCACGAACAGCGTGCCGTCGACTCGATCCGCACGCAGATGTCGCACCGGACCGCACCGACCGACCGGTGGCCCCTGTTCGAGCTGCGCACGACCCGCACCGGCCGCGGCCTGCTGCTGCATGTCGCCGTCGACCTGCTGATCTGCGACTACGGCAGCATCCGGCTGCTCCTCGCCGAACTGCACGAGCTCTGCACGGCGTCGGGCGCCGGGCCGGGCACGGAGCCCGCGCCGCCGGACGTACCGGAAGCGACCTTCCGGGACTACGTCCTGGCGGCGCGCGGCGCACGGGAGGGCGCCCGCTACCGGCGCGACCGGGACTACTGGTGGGACCGGATCGACTCCCTGCCACCCGCCCCGGAACTGCCGCTGCGCACGGGGGCCCGCCATGCGCCGCCCCGATTCCGCCGGCACGGCGCCCGCCTCGACGCGCAGCAGTGGGAGGCGCTGAAGCGGCGGGCGGCCGCCGCCCATGTCACCGCCTCCGGCGCGCTGCTCCAGGCGTTCGCCGAGACGGTGGGCCGGTGGAGCCGGCGCCCGCGGTTCACGCTCAGCCTCACCCTGCAGAACCGGCTTCCGGTGCACCCCCGAGTGGACCGGATCATCGGCGACTTCAGCTCCACCAGCCTGCTCGCGGTGGACCTCGCGGAAGGGGCGAGCCTGGCGGAGCGCGCCCAGGGGGTGCAGGCGCGGCTGTGGGACGACATGGACCACCGGCTCTGCAGCGGTGTCGAGGTGCTTCGGGAGATCGCCCGCCGCCGCGGGCGGGCCGAGGCCCTGATGCCGGTCACGTTCACCAGCACGGTCAGCGGCTCCGGCGGCCCGGGCGAACCGGCGGGAGCCGGCTCCCTCATGCCCGGCGGCGCCCTCGTGCACGGCATCACCCAGACCCCGCAGGTGTGGATCGACTGTCAGATCATGGAGGACGACGGCGGGCTGCTGGTCCACTGGGACGTACGCGAGGGGCTGTTCCCCGACGGCATGGTCGAGGACATGTTCGACTCCTTCGCCCGGCTCGCGCACCGCCTGGCCGACGAGGACGGCGTCTGGCGATCCGCCGACCCCGTCGAACTGCCCGCCGCGCAGACCGGGCGCCTGGCCCGGGTCAACGCGACCCGTGCCCCGCGCTCCCTGGAACCCCTGCACGCCCAGGTCGTGGCGCAGGCCGCGCGCACACCGCGGCGCACGGCCCTCATCACCCCCGGGCGCGACCTGGACTACGCCGAACTCCTCGGCCGGGCCCGGGTCGTGGCCGCCGCGCTCACCCACGGCGGGCTGACGCCCGGCGAGCGGGTGGGCATCGTCATGGACAAGGGCTGGGAGCAGGTCGTCGCCGTGCTGGGCGTCCTGCTGGCCGGCGGCGCCTACCTGCCGGTGGACACCACCCAGCCCGCGTTGCGCCGGAACGCCGTCCTGACCGACGCCGCGGTCCGGCAGGTGCTCACCCAGTCCTGGCTGGCGCCCGGCCTGGACCTGCCGCACGGAATGCGGGCTTCGGCGGTCGACACGCAGCCGGCCGCCGAGAGCACGCCGTCGGCCGACGGCGAGGCTGCGCCCGGGACGGCCCTCGGAACGGCGCCCGGCCCCGACGACCTGGCGTACGTCATCTACACCTCGGGCTCCACCGGCACTCCCAAGGGGGTGATGGTCACTCACGCGGCCGCCCGCAACACGGTGGACGACATCAACTCCCGCTTTGCGGTGGGCGCCGGCGACCGGCTCCTGGGGCTCGCCCAACTGGGCTTCGACCTGTCCGTGTACGACGTCTTCGGGCCGCTGTCCGCGGGCGGCGCCCTGGTCCTGCCCGAGGCGGCACGGCGCGGCGACCCCGCTCACTGGGCCGCGCTGATCGAGGAGCACGCGGTCACGCTGTGGAACTCCGTGCCCGCCCAACTGCAGATGCTCCAGGAGTGCCTGCGCACCGAACCCGCCCTCGACATGGGCCGACTGCGGCTGGCTCTGGTCTCGGGCGACTGGATCCCGGTGACGCTGCCCGACGCCGTGCGGGCGCGCATACCGTCGCTGAGCGTGGTCGCCCTGGGCGGCGCGACCGAGGCGGCGATCTGGTCCATCCACCACCCGGTCACCGACGTCGACCCGGATCTGCGCAGCATCCCCTACGGCCGACCGCTGGCCAACCAGACCTTCCGCGTCCTGGACGGGCGGCTGCGGGACTGCCCCGAGCACGTCACCGGAGAGCTGTACATCGGCGGAGCGGGCCTGGCGCTGGGCTATCTCGGCGATCCGGAGCGCACCGCCGAGCGGTTCATCACGCACCCGCGCAGCGGTGAACGGCTGTACCGCACCGGCGACATGGGCCGGCGGATGGCCGACGGCGAGATCGAGTTCCTGGGCCGGTCCGACGGCCAGGTCAAGCTGCACGGTCACCGGGTGGAGCTCGCGGACGTGGAGGCCGCCCTGCAGAGCCACCCCGCGGTGCGGCTGGCCGCGGCGCTGGTGCAGGGCGAGGCGGGCGCACGCAGACTGGTGGCCTTCGCCGAGACCGCCCGCACCGAGCGGCCCGCGCCCGACGCGGACCTGGCGCGGCGGGCGGCGCAGCGGGCCGGTCGCGCGGCCGGCTTCGACGAGGCCGAGCACGGGGACGCGGTGCGCGCGATGTGCGCGGCACTCGATGATTCCGCCCTGCAGGCGATGACTTCGCTGCTGCGCGAGCGCGGCCTGTTCGCCTCGCCGCGGGCCGCGCACACCGCGGAGGAGATCGTCGCGGCCTGCGGCGCCCACGCCGAGCACCAGCACCTTCTGCGGCGCTGGCTGGGCGCTTTGCAGGGGGCGGGCCGGGTGGCTCGCGACGCAGCCGGCGCCTACCGCGACCTGGCCCCGGTGGACGAACAGAGCCGCGCGGAATTGCGGGAGCGTGTCGACGCGCTGGAGCGCGCCGTCGGCTGGGGCGCCGACCTCGTCCGCTTCCACCGCGACTGCGAGGCGCGGCTGCCGCAGCTGCTCAGCGGTGAACTCCCGCTGAAGGACCTGCTGTTCCCCGAGGGCCGCCTGGACACCGCGGCGGCCGCCTACCGCGCGAACCTGATCAGCCGCTACAACAACGCGGCCGTGGTCGGGGCCGTACGGCACATCGCGCAGGCGCACCGGGGGCCGGGGCCGCTGCGTGTCCTGGAGCTCGGCGCCGGCGTCGGAGGCACCAGCGCCGAGCTGATCCCGGCGCTGGCGGACCTGCCGGTCGACTACCACTTCACCGACCTGTCGCCCTTCTTCCTCAACGCGGCGCAGGAGGCCTTCGCCGCCCACCCGTGGGTGCGCTACGGACTGTTCGACCTCAACGAGGACTACCGGCCGCAGGGAATCCAGCCGAACGGCGCCGACGTCGTCGTCGCCGCGAACGTCCTGCACAACGCGGTCCACGCGGGCCGGATGCTGGAGCGGATCCGCGAGCTGACGGTGCCGGGCGGGTGGCTGGTCTTCGTCGAGGCCACCCGCGACACGGCCCGCGCCATGACCTCCATGGAGTTCAACGACGGTCTCACCGGCTTCACCGACGCACGGGAGAAGACCGGCGCCCCCTTCCTCGACCGGCGGGAATGGCTGGACCTGCTGCGCGAGGCGGGAGCACAGACCGCGCTGTGCCTGCCACCGGAGGACAGCGCGCTCGCGGAGGTCGGCCAGCAGGTCTTCGTGGCCCGGTTCAAGGCCGACCGCGCCGCCCTGACCGCTGCTCAGCTGCGGACGCACCTGGCCGAGCGGCTGCCCGGGTACATGATCCCGGCGGAGCTCCAGGTGGTCGACGCGATCCCGCTGACCGCCAACGGCAAGGTGGACCGCGGCCGCCTGGCGGGCCTCACCCACGCGACGCCGGGCGGCGGCGAGGAGAGCGGCGCGGCGCCCGCGGACGACCTGGAGCGCGCACTGGCCGACCTGTGGTCGCAGGTGCTGCGCGTGCCCGTCGTCGGCAGGGACGCCGACTTCTTCCACCTCGGCGGGGACTCCCTGCTGGTCGCGCAGCTCGTCGGCAGGATGCGCGAGCAGCTCCCGCAGACCGCGCGGATGAGCTGGGACGACCTGCTGCGCGCCGTCCTCAACCGGCCGACCGTCGGCGCGCTCGCCGCCCTGCTGCGTCCGGCGCACCCACGGACCGCGCACCGCCCGGGCGCGACCTCCCCGCTGGTGCGGCTCGGCGACGGCCCCCGCGCACCCGGCGGCGCCGACGGCCCGGCGACTTTGCTTCTCGTGCACGACGGAACGGGCACCGTCGGCCCCTACCGCGCTCTGGCCCGGGAGCTCTCCGGGCGGCTGCCGATCGCCGGACTCGTCGTCGACGACCTCGACGCGTACCTGAGCGGCGCCCCCGAGAGCCTGGTCGGCGCCCTCGCCGACCGCTACGCCCAGGTCCTGCCGTCCGAGGGCCTCACCAAGGTTCACCTGGTGGGCTACTGCATGGGCGGCCTGCTGGTCACCGAACTGGCCGACCGACTGACCCGGGCGGGCGCCGAGGTGAGCGGCGTGTCCGTCATCAGCAGCTACCGGGTGCCCTATGTGGTGGAGGACGATCTGCTGGCCGAGTACGTCTTCGCCCGCATGATGCGCGCCGACCCGGTCGAACTGGGCTACCCCGCCGACGAGTCGGCGACCCGCGCCCTGGTCACGGCGGTCACCCGGCGCCACGGCGACCGGGTGCCGCAGGGCAGCCTCACCGAGGAGTCCCCCGCCGCGCTCGGCCCGGCCGGGACGCGTGCGCTGCACGCCTTCAGAGCTCTGGCGGCGCGGCCTCACGAGGAGCGGCTGCGGGCCATCGGCGCGTATCTGCCGCAGGAGAGCGCGGAGTTGAGCTCGCGTGAACGCCTGGAGCGGGCCTACCGCACCGTCAAGCACAGCCTGGTGGCCGTGGCCACCCATCGGGCCACCCCGTACGCGGGCGCGACCACCCTGATCCGGCAGTCGGGCGAGGCGGAGATCTTCCCCGGCATGCACCGCGACATGGGGGCCTACTGGCAGGGGGTGTGCACCGGCAGCCTGCGTCTGGTCGACGTGCCCGGCGACCACTTCAGCTGTCTGCGCCCGCCGAACACCGCAGCGGTGGCAGACCTGTTGACGCGCGCGACGACAGCAGGCACGGCATGAGTCCCCGGAGCGGCAGACCGCTGATAGGCGTCATCGGCGGCTACGGCGCGGTCGGCCTGAGCGCGGCGCGCAGCCTCGCCGCCCAGGGCCGCTTCCGGCTGCGGATCGGGGGCCGCCGCATCGAGGCCGCGCGCGCCTGCGCCGCCCGGCTCGACGCCCCCGCCGAGGCCATGGCGGTGGACGCCGCGGACACCGACAGTTTGGTCCGCTTCGGCCAGGGCTGCCGCATCGTCCTCAACTGTTCCGGCCCGGCCTATCTGCTGGCCGACCGGGCCCGCCGCGCGGCCTTCGCCGCGGGCGCCGACTACGTGGACGTCATGGACGACGGCAGCGCGGCCGCTGCGGACCCGGATCGCACGGCCGTCCTGTCGGCCGGCCTGTCGCCGGGGCTGTCCGGGCTCCTGCCGGAGCTGCTCGCCCAAGGCCTGTGCCGTGGAGGGGAGTTCACCGGGTGCTACGCGGGGCTCGGCGCCTTCACCCGCACCGGGGCCCTCGACTACCTGCTGAGCATGGAACGCGGCTACGGCACCCCCATGGCCGTATGGCGCGGCCGGGTGGCGCCCGGGGCACTCGGGGTCCTGGAGCACTTCACGGTGCCCGGTGTGCCCCGGCCGCTCACCGCGCATCCGTTTCTGACCGAGGAACTGGTGGGCCGGGCCCGTGTGCTCGGCCTCGACGAGGCCCGCTGGTACAACGCGTTCGACGGCTCCGCGCTGCTCGACGCCCTGAACCGGTCACAGGGCGCGCCTGCGGCGGCGCGTGACCTCGACGCCGGGGCCGAGGCGCTGGTGCGTGCCAGCGCCCTCGACGCGGCCGGACGCACCCCCTACCACGTGCTGTGGGGGCGTCTGGAGGCCTCGGACCAGGAGGGGCGCGCGGTCAGCAGGAGCGTGCTGATCCGGGGCGAGGACGGCTCCCTACTGACCGGCGCGGTCGGGGCGTTCGCCGCCGCCGCGGTGTGCGACGGGCGGGTGCCGCCCGGGGTGCACCGTGCGTCGGCGGTCCTGTCGCCGCAGGCCGTGACGGACTGGCTGCACCGCTGCGTGCCAGGGGTGACCGTGCACCGGACCACCGCATCGCCCTCGGCGGACGTGCCGGACACCGGCGATGGGGCGCAGGTGGAGGAGGGCGTCCTCTGACGCTTCACTCCGCCCGCGCCCCGCCCCTCTACCCGGGGACCGTGCCCACGGCGAGGACGTTGCCTTCGCTGATGTAGCCGTCCGGATGGTCCAGCGGGTTCCCGCTTCCCTCCGCGTCGAGGAACAGCTCCCATTCCTTGCTCAGGCCAAGTGCCTGTGCCTGAGCGGCCAGTTGGGCGCAGGCCGGTCCGTAGAAGTCCCGGGCCGCCGCGGAGAGCGGGGCGAAATGCTCGATGAGGACGGTCTGTTGCCGTACGTCGGCGAGGCCGGCGCGCTTCAGCCAGCGGTACAGCTCGCGGGTGCGCAGCAGCTGGTGTGCGTAGCCCGGTGCGGCGCCCGCGGTGCGGAAGAAGTCAGTGAACAGATAGGGGTCCGCGGGCCGTGCCGTGATCAGGTGTGCGTCCAGGTCCTTGACGGCGACGACACCGCCCGGGCGCACGACCCGACGCATCTCCGTGAGGGCTTGCGCGAGTTCACCGTCGTCGAGGTACTGGACGGTGTTCGAGCACCACACGGCGTCGAGCGAGTCGTCCGGATAGGGCAGCGCCAGCACGGAGCCCTGCCGGACGTCGATGCCGCAGGGGACGTCCAGGGCGCTCATCCGCTGCCTGGCCAGTGCCGCGTTCTCCTCGGCGAGGTCGAGGCCGTCGACGTGCCCCCGCGGGCCGACGAGCTCCGCCAGCCAGGGAAGGAAGTCCCCGCTGCCGCAGCCCGCGTCCAGGACCCGCCATCCCGGCTGGATGCCCGCCTGCCCCAGCAGACGGCCGTATGCGTCGAGGCAGGCGCGGAAGTGTGCGTCGACGATGGTGTGGTGGGTGAAGCCGAGGCCGGTGGAGCTGGTGTAGCCCCATGCGCTGTGATCGTCGGTCAGCATGTCACTGCCCTGGTCCTGGCCAGCAGGGCAGCCAGTTCGCCGTGGAATGCCGTGGGCTGTTCCCACGACGGCAGATGGCCGGCGCCGGGCACGGTCACGAGCCTGCCCTGCGGCAGCGCGTCGGCGGCGGTGCGGGCGTCCTCGGGCGAGATCAATGCGTCCTCCTGGCCGGTGATCACCACTGCGGGCAGGTCGGCGGACCGCAGCACGTTTACGGAGTCGGGCCGTCCGGCGATGGCTCGCTGCGCCCAGGCCAAGGACGCTCTGGGGGCTGCGCCGGCCAGGTCGGACACCTGTCGGACGACGTCGGGTCGCTCGGCGCGGGTGGTGGCGCCGAGCATCTGCGGAGCGGTGGCCGCGACCAGGGCGGGCCCCTGCTCCGGATCGGCCATGGCGGCGGCGAACCGCTCCCGGTTACCGCGCACGGCTTCGGCGTCGGCCGTCGCCCGCGCGGAGACCAGGCCGAGGGCCAGGGTCCGTCCGGGGTGGCGGCGCAGGAACGCCATGGCGGTGTAGCCGCCCATGGACGCGCCGACCAGGACGACGCGGTCCAGGTCCTGCGCGTCGAGCAGGCGGGCCAGGTCGTCGGCGACGACGTCCAGCGACGGGGCGTCCTGGCCGAGCGGGGTTCCGCCGAATCCTCGCTGGTGGGGGGTGAGAACGGGATGGCCCTGCGCTTCGAGGGTCAGCCGCTGGGCGTCCCACATGGTGCCGTCCAGGGAGAGTGCGTGCAGCAGCACCACCGGCGGCTTGGTCGGTGTGGTCATCGCGTCGTGCCTCCCGCCTCGGCGGCGGCGACGAACTCGACGACGTCCGGGGAGGGTTCGGGGTCGCGCAGCCAGGCCAGGGCCACCGGGGCGGGCGGCAGGTCGTGGACGGGGATCACCTCGACACCGGGCGGAGCGATGTGCTCCAGGGACTGGAACGAGATGTGGATCGCGTCGCTCGAAACCAGCAGGGTCATCAGGTCCGCCACCGTCGCCATGTGGTGGGTGCGGCGGATGGGGCGTCCCGACGGGGTGTGGCGGGGCACGACCTTGTCCCACACGTAGTCGGGGAACGAACCGGGGCAGTGGAACGCGTCATGGTCGGCGAGTTCCTCCAGGGACACCGATCCGCGTCCGGCCAGCGGGTGCTGAGCGCCCACGACGACGGCACGCCCGTCGTGCCCCACCGGGGCGCTGACCGCCAGATCGGGCTCTCGCAGCCCGTACTTGACGATCATGACGTCCGTTTTCTTGGCCCGCAGTCCGTGAAAGGGATCGGCGACGTCGTACGGCACCAGCCGCACGGTCGCCTCGTCGTAGCCGGCTGCCTGCACGATGCCGGCGGCCAGATGGGGGGAACCATGGATGCCGATGAGGATGGGCGAGGTGGTGACGGTCGGGTCGGGCATCGGAGATCTCCTCGATCGGTCCGGCAAAGGCCTTCGTGTCGGTGTGCTCAGAACGAGACGGCGCGCACGCCCTGCCAGTCGCCGTCCCGGGCCGAGGACCGTGGCTGCGGGACGGTCGAGACCAGCTGGGCCAGCCGGCTGAGGGCTTCCTGGCGACGGGCCGGCGGCTCGCGCTCGGCGCACTCGGCGGCGTAGACGGCGATGAGGCTGTGGAAGCGGTACTGGTGGCCCGGTTCCTCCTCCAGCAGGTGGTTGGCGGTCAGGAGCGAGAGGAGCCGGCGGGTGGTGTCGCGGTCCGTCTCGGCGAGCGTCGCGGCGATCTGCACCGTGAACGGGCCGCTGTACAGGCCCAGATGACGGAACATCCGCGCCGCGTCCGCGGGTAACGCCTGGTACGACGCCTCGAAGACGCTGCGCATGCTGGCCACCGCGTCGTCCTTCACGGTGAGTCGGTCGAGCCGGCCGTGTTCGGCCGCGTACTGCTCGACCAGCGCGGTCAGCGGGACGTCGGGGTTGGCCGCCAGCCCGTCGGCGACGATGCGCAGCGCGAGCGGCAGTCCCCCGCACAGCGCGACCAGGCGGGCGGTGGCCTCCTCCTGTCCCCCGAGCCGTCCCCCGCTGAGACCGGCGAGCAGCTGTGCCGACTCCTCGTCGGCCAGCGGGGCGATGGTGACCAGGTGAGCGCCGTCCCGGGCCGCGAGCCCGCCGAAGCGCTGCCGGCTGGTCGCCAGGACGCAGGACGAGCCCCGGGGGATGAGCGGCCGCAGCTGATCGGCGCTGAGCGCGTCGTCGAGCACGACCAGCATCCGCTGGCCGTGCAGCAGGCTCCGGTAGAGGGTGGCGCGGGCGGCCAGGCCCGGAGGGATCCGCGAGGCGTCGATGCCCAGGCTGCCCAGGAGCTGGCCGAGTGCGTCCGCGGCGCTCACCGGCCGGCCCTGCAGTCCGGTGCCGCGCAGGTCGACGTACAACTGGCCGTCGGGGAAACGGTCGATGAGCCGGTGCGCCAGCTCCAGCACGAACGCCGACTTGCCGACGCCGGCCGGGCCGTCGACCACCGCCACCGGAGTCGTCGCGCCGTGCCGCGAGCTCTCGTCGTCCAACACGGCCTCCAGCTGCGCCAGTTCCCTGGCGCGGCCGACGAACCCGCGGGCCAACGGTGGGAGTTGCACCGGCTTGGGGGTGCCGCGGAAGGCGGCCTCGCGACCGGCGAGCAGCACGGGCGGGGCGTCCCCGACGGGGGAACACAGCTCCGGGTGCCCGGACAGGATCTGCTGGTAGAGGTTGCGCAGGTCGGCGCCGGGCTCGATGCCCAGCTCGCTGCTCAGCAGTTGCCGGGTCTCCTCGTACATCCGCAGGGCGTGGGCCTGTCGTCCGCTGCGGTACAGCGCCAGGATCAGCAGCCAGCGCAGCTTCTCCCGCAGTGGCTCCTCGGACACCGCGCCCGTCAGTTCGGTGACCATCTCGGCGTGCCGTCCGGCGGCCAGCATGTCGGCGGCCCACTCCTCCACGGCCGTCAGCCGCAGGTCCCGCAGCCGGGTGCGCTCCATCGAGGCGAAGGGGCCGGGGACTCCGGAGTACGCCTCGCCGTGCCAGAGCGACAGGGCCTGTTCGTACAGGCGCAGGGTCGCGTCGGCGTTGCCCTCGCCCCGTGACCTACGCGCGTCACCATGACTGCGGACGAAGAGAGTGGCGTCGACGTCCGAGGGGTCCAACCGCAGGCAGTACCCGCCGGATTCGGAGGTGAGCACCGCCCCGGCCGCTCTCCTGCCGCGTCCGGGCTCCAACGCCCGGCGCAGGCCGCCCACATACGTGTGGACGCCGTTGGCGGCCGTCTGCGGCACGTCGCCGCCCCACAGGGCGTCCACGATGTTCTCGACGCCGACGACGTCGTTGGCGCGGCTCGCGAGCAGGCCCAGCACGGCCCGCTGCTTGGGCGGGCCCAGCGCCACCTCCACCCCGTGCCGCCAGGCACGCACCGGCCCCAAGAGCTGTATGCGCAGCTGTGCTCCCGTGGTGGCCATGGAACATTCGCCTCCTGAAGTGGTGTTCCGTCCGTTGCCCGTGCCGACTCGCGCGCCGTCAGCGCGGGGGTGCGGACAGGGCGGTTATTCCGCCGGATATGGACCAACCACCGGGTTCTTTGTATGTCGTATGCGCGATAAAAATGTCGGAGGTAATGATTCCGGTTGCGGTACCGAGAGGCTCGCGTCGCGCCTCCGCGACGACGGTGCGGTAACGGCTTTCCATGTCTCTCCTTGGAGTAGAGGCAGTCGCGCCGAGGACCTTCACCCGTAGGACGTATTCAGAACGAGACGTCCCTGCGGGCGGCCCTTAATTCATGATCCGCGCATGCAAGAAAGAGGACGCACCGTTGCGTCGCGAGGTTGCGACAGCGGCACAGGTCAGGAACAAGTGAATGAGCAGGAAAATCGAGAAGAGGACGCACCGAAAGACTTGGGCCGGAGCATCACGAAACCGCCACCACCTGCGGAAACCCGTGCCGTCGACCACCGGGGTCACGAACGGGGACGGCCGGAGACGAAGCCTCACGAACGCGCACGAATGCGACGCGGACTACATGACGGAAGCGGCCTGCTCATTCATCGGAGTCGACACCGGATCAGCCGGGGACTTTCGCCGGATCAACACCGCTCGCGGAGGCCGGCGGCGGCCGGTCATGATGTCACGTGCCGCCGTTTTCACCGGACTTTCCTGCATCGGCGCCAGGGCATCGAACTTGTCGACTAAACCATCCGTCAGAGATTGGCTGACCACGTTTCCCCCGTATATTTTACTCTTAGGTGTACGCGTAAGGTCACACTAGCGGGGGCGTGGTTGATTGTCACCCCCGGTCCGTTCAGCTCCCCCTGTGCCTGCGGCATGTGCCGTGCGACGCCGTGGCTCGTGAAAGGCCTCTCCTGACTCCGCCGCCCGTCGGGCTCGGCTCCCACACCGGCGGGTCTCGGCTCCGTCCCCGTCGAGAGCCTGACGCTCCCCTCGACCGGCCGTGAGCACAGTCGTTACGTCGTCGGCAGTACACGGGAGGGCTCTGCGAGACTACGGTCTTGCCACGCAGTCCGGCAGACACCGCTTTCCGGCAGTGGTGCGCCCTCGGTCAGGCCACGTACCTCGGTCGGGCCAAGAACAGAGAAGGCTGGATCCATGCAGTCCCCGAACCACCAACGCAGCAGGCCCGAACGGGCCCGCCTGTCTCGGGAGACGATCCTCGTCGCCGCGCAGCAGATCGTCCGTGAGGAGGGGGCCCAGCACCTCACCATGCGCCGTCTGGCCAGGGAGATGTCCAGCACGGCCATGGCCCTCTACCACCACGTGCGGGACAAGGACGAGCTGCTGATGCTCCTGCTCGACGCGCACGCGGAGAGCTTCCCGCGGCCCGAGCTGCCCGAGGATCCGCGGCTGCGTCTCCTCGAGAGCGCCCAGGTGCTGCATGACATCCTCGCGGACTGCCCCTGGATCATCGAAGTGCTCGCCTCCGACACCTTTGTGAGCGTCTCCGCGCTGTGGATCGTGGAGAGCATGATCGATGCCGCGGTCGGCTGCGGGCTGACGCATGAAGAGGCCGCGTACGCCTACCGCGTCATCTGGTACTACACGATCGGCGAGTTGACCGTGCGCTTCAGCCGCGAGCGCGCTCAGAGCGAGGCCAAGCACCCGCCCCAGCGCGAGCGGGTCATGGCCGCGCTGGACACGGGGGCGTTTCCCCAGCTCGCCCGACTGGGCGAACGCTGGGCGGGGTTGACCACGGCGGACCGGCACCGCCAGGGGCTCGAAGCCGTCGTCGACGGGCTCCTCGCCCACAGCCGCAACTGACCTCGTTCCAGGACGACTTCGGGGCCCGGCGGGTGCGGACGCGACGGCAGCGGTGCGTTCAGCCCTGCAGCCGGGCCCTGAGCGCCTTCTTGTCGATCTTCCCGACGCCGGTCACCGGCAGGCCGGGCAGGACGACGAGCCGGTCCGGCAGTTTGTAGGCGGCGATGCCGCGCTCCCGAAGGACGGCCTGCACCTCGAGCAGGGTCGGCGGCCGGTCCTGGTCCTGCGCCACCACGCAGGCACAGGTCTGCTCTCCCAGGTGCGGGTGCGGCAGCCCGACGATCGCGGCCTGCCGGATGCGCGGGTCGGCCAGGAGGTGCTCCTCCACCTCCTGCGCGGGCACCTTCTCGCCACCCCGGTTGATCACGTCGTTGACCCGGCCCACCACCTCGAAGTAGCCCTCGGCCGTCCGCTTCACCACGTCACCGGTGCGGTAGTAGCCGTCCTCGGTGAACTGGACCCGGTTGCGCTCCTCCGCCCGGTAGTAGCCCCGCAACGTGTACGGGCCGCGGGTGAACAGCTCTCCCTCCTCTCCGGGTTCCGCGTCCCGGCCGTCCTCGCGCAGCACGCGTATCTCGTCCGCCGGGGAGAGCGGCCGGCCCTGGGTGTGGAAGACGACGTCCTGCGGGTCGTCCAGGCGGGTGTAGTTGAGCAGGCCCTCCGCCATCCCGTACACCTGCTGCAGGGTGCAGCCCAGGCCCTCGGGCACCTCGCTCGCGGTGGCCGGGTCGAGGCGGGCGCCGCCGACCTGGAGGAGTTCCAGGGAGTCCAGGTCGTGTTCGGTCCACTCGGCGGCGTCCAGCCAGAGCGGCACCAGCGGCGGGACCAGGGACGTGGCCGTCACGCCCGCGCTCTCGACGAGCGGGAAGCACGAGTCGGGTGTCGGGGCCGGGGCGAGGACCGCGGCGCCGCCCATGTGCAGGGCGCCCAGCGCGCCCGGGCAGGCCAGCGCGAAGTTGTGCCCGAGCGGCAGGGCGCACAGGTAGCGCGTGTGGGGGCCGAATCCGCACAGCCGCGCGGTCTCCCGCAGTTGGTAGGCGTAGTCGGCGTGGGTGCGGGGGATGAGCTTCGGCGGCCCCGAGGTGCCCCCGGAGAGCAGGAACAGCGCCACGTCCTCGGGATCGGGTGCGGGCAGCTCCACTGGGTCCGCGTCCACCTCGGCCAGCGGGGTGAAGGGACCGGCGTCACCGGTCACGAAGATCTCCCGGAGGGAGGCCGTGCGGTCCTGGACCTCCTTGGCGAGGGTGCGGTAGTCGCAGTCGAGCACCCGGTCCGCGCAGAAGTAGGCAGCCGCTTCCGAGGTGTTCACCAGGTGGGTGATCTCCGAGGTGCGGTGCGCGGGCAGTGCGAAGACCGGCAGCACGCCCAGGCGGAAGAGGGCGAAGCACAGCACCACCGCCTCCACGTCGTTGGGCAGGTGGACCACCGCGCGGTCGCCTGCGGCCAGGCCCCGGGCCGCGAGGCCGGCGGCGAGCCGGTCGGCCGCCCGGTCCAGTTGCCCGTAGGTCAGCTCCCGGTCGCGGGTGACCACGGCGCTGCGCGTGTCGGCGTCCGGCATGGACGCGGGCAGGCGGCCCAGCACGTCACCGTTCCAGTAGCCCTGGGCACGGTAGGCGGCGGCGAACGAAGCGGGCCACGGCACACAGCCTTCTCGCATGGATCGGTTCCCATCCTGTTCTCGGTCCCAAGGGGTCAAAGGGCGTCGCGAGGGGTCGGCTCGCCGGTCAGGGCAGGGCCGGCCAGGTCGTCGAGGGTGCGGGCAGGGCGTCCCGCACGCTCGCCGCCACCCGGGCGAGCACGGCTTCTCGCTGGTGCTCCAGATAGAAGTGGCCGCCGCGGAAGGCGTGCACCGTGCACGGGCCGTCGGTGCTCTCGCGCCACGCCTCGGCCTCCGCGGCGTCGACCTCCGGGTCGGCGTCGGCGTACAGCACGCTCACCGGGAGATTCAGCTTCCTGCCCGGCAAGGGCCGGTAGGTCTCGATGAGTCGGTAGTCGCGCCGGACGGCGGGCAGCAGGGCGGCCAGCAGCGCGTCATGGCCCAGGACGTCCGCCCCGGTGCCGCCGAGCCGCCGCAGGTCCGCCAGCAGCTCCTCGTCGTCGGCCTGGTGCAGGGCGCCGCCGCGGGTCAGGTGCGGCGCCGGCTGGCCCGAGACCACCAGAGCGGCCGGGGCACGGCCCAGGGCGGCCAGCGCCCGGGCCGTCTCGTACGCGACCGCGGCGCCCATGCTGTGGCCGAAGAGCACCAGGGGGCACTGCGGCCGGGCGCTCTGTTCGCGGACGAGGTCGGCGCAGATCCCGGCGACGAGTGCGCTCATGTCACCGGCGGCCTCTTCGCCGTAGCGGTCCTCGCGGCCCGGGTACTGGACCGCGCTCACCTCGACGTCCCACGGCGCGTCCAGCGACCACAGCCGATAGCTGCTCGCGGCTCCCCCGGCGTGCGGGAAGCACACGAGGCGGGCCCGGGCGTGGGTGCGGGCGGACGGGGTGCGCAGACCGGTCACAACTCCCCCTCGTCGTAGGCGTCATGGGCGTCGTACCCATCGGCGCGGTCGTTGTGCGTCGCATCTCGCCGCGGGTCCGTCTGCTCGCGCAGTTCGGTGATCAGCGCGCCCATGCCGGCCACCGTCGGCGCCTTGAGCACCTCGCGCATCGGCAGGTCGACGCCCAGCCGCCGCCGGATGCCGGTCACCAGGCGGGTGGCCAGCATGCTGTCGCCGCCCAGCAGGAAGAAGTTCGCCTCGCGCGGCACGTCCTGGCTGCCGAGGACCTCGGCCCACAGTCCGGCCAGGGTCTCCTCGACCTCGCCCCGGGGCGGTTCGCTGCTCTGCGGGGGCCGGACGGCCGAGCCGGAGAGGATCTCCTCGACGCGGCGGTGGTCCACCTTGCCGTTGCCGCTGAGCGGCAGGGCGGGCAGGGCCGCGACCGTGCCGGGGATCATGTACGCGGGGAGGTAGTCCGCGAGCCAGGCGCGCAGCGCCGCGGCGTCGAGGCCCGGTCCGTGCGGCGGGTACCGGGCGGTGATGAGCGCCACCTGGTCGGACTCCGTGCCGGCCACCCGGGCTTCGGCGAACCCCTCGCGCGCGAGCGCCCGCAGCCACTGCTCGGCGCGGAAGGGGCGCGGGCCGTGCGAGGTCGCGGTGGCGGGCAGTGCGAGCGGTGACGGCTCGGACCGGGCCAGCAGCCAGAGCCGGCCGCCGGCCGCGCCGAGCAGGGCCAGCGCGGCGACGGCGGTGTCCGGGTCCGGGATCCTGCTGAGCGCGTCGTTGACCACGACCGCGTCGAAGCGGTGCAGACACGCCTCGGGGACGGCCGAGGCGTCCCGCAGCTCCGTGCGCACCGTGTGCGCGGAGCCCGCCAACCGTGCCTCGGCCGCGGCCAGTTCGGGGCCGGAGGGGGCGAGCAGCGTGTACGTCACCCTGCCCGGCTCGAGTTCTTCGAGGAGCCGGCCGGCGTTCCTGCCGCCCGCGGCGCCCCACTCGGCGACGTCGAGCGGTTCCGTCCTGTCCTGGGCGAGCTCGGCCCACTCCCGCGCGACCTGGGCGAGGCAGGCGCGGACGCCGGGCAGCGCATCGCCGAGTCCGTCCGGGGAGAGCGCGGGGTCCTCGAGCAGCGACTCCGCTCGGGCCTCGCCCCTGACCACGGCGGTGAGCAGGGGGACGGCCCGCGCCCAGGCGTCCGCCACGCTCTCCAGGTGGGTGCCGGCCGTCTGCTCGCGCAGGCGCGCCGGCCGCTGCGGGTCGCGTACCCGGGCCCAGCGCGGTCCGGGCACGGGCGCGTGCGCGGGGCCTGCGAGGACCTCGCGCCCCGTCAGGTACTCGATCCATCCGCAGAGCAGGGCCCTGTGGTCGTCGGGGACCGGCGGCCGCCGCACGGGGCCGTCGGCGGCCTGGAAGCCGAGCGCGACGAGCACGTCGGCCAGCAGGGTCTCCGTCAGGGCGTGTTCCTGGTCGACGGCGCCGTGCGGGGGGCGCGGGGGGTTCAGGGAGGTGGCGCGGTCGAGCAACAGGGCCGGTGCGCGGCGTTCGACGACGGCCGTCACGAGTTCCTTGCGCCGCTCGCCGACCGCCACGGTGACCGCGTGGGCCACGCCGGGGTGGCCCTGCAGCACGGTCTCGATCTCGCCGAGTTCGACGCGGAAGCCGTTGATCTTCACCTGGTGGTCCACCCGGCCGAGGAACTCCAGGGTTCCGTCGGGCCAGTAGCGGCCCACGTCGCCGGTGCGGTACCAGCGTTCGCCGCGGTCGGACACGAAGCGCTCGGCGGTCAGCGCCGGGTCGCCGCGGTAGCCGAGCGCGAGGCCGTCGCCGCCGATCCACAGCTCGCCGGGCACCCAGTCGGGGCAGTCGCGGCCCCGGGCGTCGACCACCCGGAAGCGCTGGTTGCCCAGCGGGGTGCCGTAGGGGATGGAGTGCCAGTGGGCCGGCACCGCCTCGACCTCGTAGCAGGTGGACCAGATCGCGGCCTCGGTGGCCCCGCCGAGTCCCACCAGTGCGCACCGCCCGTCGGAGGCGTCGTGCAGGGCGCCCGGCAGGTCGAGGCCGATCCAGTCGCCGGAGAGCAGGGCCAGGCGCAGGGATTCGGGGAGCGGGGCGTCGTCCGTGGCGGTCAGGAGCATGTCCATCAGGGCGGGCACGGAGTTCCACACGGTCACCCGGTGCCTGCGGCACAGGTTCAGCCACTGGAGTGCGTCCCGGCGGTCGGACTCCGGCACCAGGACGAGCGCGCCGCCCGCGCCGAGCAGGCCGAAGATGTCCCACACCGAGAGGTCGAAGTCCAGGGCGGACACCGCGAGGACCCGGTCGTCGGCGGTGACGGCGAACCGGTCGTTGACGTCCTCGACGGTGTTGACCGCGGCCCGGTGGCTGATCTCCACGCCCTTGGGGGTGCCGGTGGACCCCGATGTGAAGATGACGTAGGCGGTGTCCTGGGGGTCGGCGGGCGCCGGCGCGGCGAGCGGCTCGGCGCGCAGGGCCTGCTCCACCGACAGGACTTCGGCGCCCGGCCACCTGGGCAGCGGGTTCTGGCTGCCGTCGAGGACGAGCCGGGCCCGGCTCAGGGCGAGGATCCGCTCGCGGCGCTCGGCGGGCTGGTCGACGCCGATGGGGACGTACGCGCCTCCCGCGGCCAGCACGCCGAGCACCGCGGCGATCTGATCGGGTCCCTTGGGCACGGTGACGACGACCGGTGTGCCCCGGCCGACCCCTCGCCGGGTGAGGCCCGCGGCGATGCGCAGGGCGCGCCCGGCGAGTTCTCCGTGGGTGAGCATGCCGTCGGCGTCGTCGCCGGTGTCCCACAGCAGCGCCGGTGTGCTCGCCCGCTCCCGGGCGCGGGCGAAGAAGGCCTCGTGCAGCAGCCGCCCGCTGTGCTCGCGGGGCACGGAGTTCACCGCGTCGCGGCAGCGGCGCTGGGCGGCGGGGAGCGGAATGTCGGGGGTGCTCCCCCAGTCCGACGTCGTCAGCTCCCCCAGCAGCGCAGCGCAGGCGCTGAGCATCGTGTCGAGCACTCCCGGGGGGAAGAGCTCGTCCACCGCGTCCCAGGCGAGCAGCAGGCCGTCGTCCCGGGTGCGGTAGACCTGGCAGTCCAGCCAGACCTGCGGGGTCTGGGACACCATCCAGGTCAGGTCGCCGAAGAGGGCGGCGAAGGCGTCGGGGACGAGCGGTGCGTCCACGTTGCAGGCGAAGACGACGGGGGCGGTGCGGGGCGCCTCGACGTCGGCCCTGATGAAGTCGCGCAGCACGTCCACCCCGGTGTGCGCGGCGTGCCCGACGTCGTCGTGCAGGCGCTGCTGCAGGGCCCTGGCCCGCTCGGCGAAGCCTGCGCCCCGGGTCAGGTCGACCTCGAGCAGGATCAGGCTGGTGAAGTCGGCGACGACGGCCTCGATGTCGGGGTGCGCCTCGTGATCGCGGTCGAACAGGGGCAGGTTGAGCAGGAAGTGCTGCTCACCGCTCCAGCGCGCGAGGACCTCGGCGAAGGCCGTGGCGATCACCACGGACGGGGTGAGGCCGTGCTCGGTGGCCCGGCGCCGCAGCAGGGCCCACTGCTGCGGCGACAGCCCGCGGGTGCGGCGCACGAAGCGGGTGACGGCGACGTCGTCGGGGTCGGCCTGCAACGGCAGTCCGGGGCCGCCCGGCAGTCCGGGCAGTCGTTTGGTCCAGTACTCCCTGGCCCGCTCGGCTTCGGGGCCGCGGTCGGCGGCCGCGCGGTCCGCCAGGTACTGCGGGAAGTCGTAGGCCAGCTCCGGCAGGGCGTGGGGGTCTTCGTACAGCGCGGCCAGGTCCGCCAGGATCACCCGGAGGCTGTGGACGTCGGAGACGAGCAGGTCCACCTCCAGGTGGATGCGGTCGCCGCCGTCGGGAAGGCGGCTCAGCTGGACGTCCATGACCTCGCCCCGGGCCACGTCCAGACGGCGGTGGGAGAGGGTGTCGCGCAGGTCGTGCAGCGCCTGCACGGCGTCACCCGGGGTCCTGTGGCAGTGGACGGTGAGTCCGGGCCAGGGAGAGGTGTCGAGCACGCGCTGGGTGGCGTCGTCGTCGAAGCGGGCGCGCAGCATCGGGTGACGGCGCATCAGGGCGCGGACGGCGCTCTCCAGCCGGGTGGCGTCGACGTGCGAGGTGTCGAACTCCAGGTAGACGTGACAGCCGACGCCGCCGAGCGGCCTGCCGTCCTCCCGGCCGATCCAGTAGGCCTGTTGGACGGGCGTCAGCGGGAAAGGGGCACGGCCGTCGACGCGGGGGGCGACGGCGGGCGCGGCGGTCGGCTCGCCTTCGGTGGTCTCCCGGCGCGCCCGGCTGAGTAACTCGTACCAGCGCGACAGCCGGGCGTCCTCGGCCATCTGCGGGAAGTCGACCCGCAGGCCCGCCCGGTTGAGCCGGTTGACGAACTGCATCAACTGCAAGGACTGAAGGCCCAGTTCGAACAGGTTGGCATCCTGGTGCTCGACCCCGAGCTCCATGCCGAGGAACGCGGAGAGCTGCCTGCTGAGTGCGTCCGGGCTCCCTGCCAGAGCCTGGGGGTCCACGGCCCCGGACGAGCGTCTCGACGTGCGCTTCTGTGACATCCATTCCTCAGTTCGTCGGGAGGTGCCCTACACAGCGGGGTCGACTGCGGTCGACTGCATCTTTCCGTTCAGACGCTGCCGCTGCGGCGATCTTCCAGAATTGTGCGTACCGCGGTGGTTCGGGCGTCCTGGGAGACCTCGCGGGCATGGGTCGGCACGGCCGGTCGCCGGCGAGGTCGCGCACAGCGACGCCGCCGACGCCCGCACCGCTCATCTCGTACGGGCACGCGGTCGGTCAAGCGACCGGCCGAAGGTCACGGACTCCGACCCTCGACAGGCAGGGCTTGAGCGACAGTCGCGCCCTCGGGCCGCCGTGCCGGTCGTGGCCGGGGCGGCGCTGTTGCTCATCCGACGCCGTGCCGGACTTCCGATGCGTCCGCCCCGACCCGCCGAACGCCTTCACCACCGAAATGCCCTGCACGAACTCGACCACAGAAGCAGAGATCCGGCCCATCGCCGCATCGAACTCCTCCTGCTCGCGCAACCGCTTCGGCGTCATCATCAACGGCACCACGAACGCCGACACCAACTCACCGGTCCGCCGCCGGGAGAGCCGGCCGATCGGCCCCCGCCCCAGCCGCGCCGCCAACCGCCGACGAAACGTCAACTGCACCCGCCCGTCCAGGATGTGCTCGATGCCCGACGACGCGGCCGTGAATACCAGCCGCACGAACAGACCGACCGCGCCCAGGATCACCACGTCCCACACATGGCCGTGATCGACCGGACCCGGCTTCAGCAGAGTGCGCCCCAACTCCACCGCCGCCGGCAACGGCGCCAACCCCGCCACAGCACCGATGACCTGCAGGACCACAACAGCCGCGAAACTCCCCACATGGGGGCGCAGTAGCCGTCCCATGCTCTGTTCCACCGCTGCATCGGCGTCCGACAACGGCTTGGAATGCTCCCTCGCCGCATCTGGGTCGATTGCGTTCATCGCACTCCCATCGATTTAGAAACATGTTCCGATATTACTGTACCTCGGGTTGCGGAGGCTGACGCGTCCGCGGTATCAAATCGAGCCGACCCGAAAAGCCGGTCGGCGCATTGACCGTCCAAAGCTTCCGAAGCCCGTGCAGCATTAACGCCAAGTCGTGAGAAATTCACATACGCATACCCGGGACGGGCGCTGACGGCGTGGGCTATATTCCGATGAAACGCTCATGGCAGTGGCGAGTGAACTCGTTGGGCGAGACTATCGTGTGAACAGATAGGTGCTGGTACCCGTCGGCGGACATCTCTCAGTATTCCGCGATGCCGCGACAACCGGGTCGGCCCGGCATTTAACTGTCCGAGAACTCTCTACTCGACGGGCATCGAACTCGGAGGAAGTCAGACAATGAGTACCCCTGTCTACATCACGTCGGCCGCGTCCTGGATTCCGCCCGGGGAATCGGCGAAGGAAGCGGTGGCCTCCGGCAGGTACACCGAAGACGATTTGAACACCGATAAAATCGCCTGCCTCCCGGTCGCCACGGATGAGATATCGGTTCCGGACATGGGAGTGATCGCCGGGCGCAAGGCTCTCGACCGGGCCGTGCACGTGGTCGGCGGCCAGGTCGATCTGGTCATGCACGCATCGATCTATCACCAGAGCCGCGACCACCACTGGAATTCGGCGCCCTACATCCAGCGTGAGCTGGGAATCACCGACGCCTTCGCGGTAAATGTCGACGGAATGTCGAACGGCGGTATGCCGAGGCTGGATCTGGCGATGGGTCAGCTCGAAGCGGGTCGAGGGACGAGCGCCCTGGTCACCACCGCGGATCGCTTCTGCCCGCCCGGCTTCGACCGGTGACGGGGTTCGTACGGCATCGTCTTCGGCGACGGCGGCACGGCGATGGCGCCCTCCACGACCGGCGGCTTCGCCCGCATCCACTCCATCGCGTCGCTCACCGACACCACCCTGGAACAACTGCACCGGGGCACCGCCCCGTTCTCCAACGCGTACGGGGCGGCCGACGAGGAGAGCCTCCGCGCCTCCAAGAAGTCGTGTCTGGAGCAGGTCGGGCGGGAGTCGGACTGGCCGGAAATCACCACGGATTTCGCCCTGCCCGCCGACGTCACGGAGTGACGCCATCGGCGGGCGTGCCTGCGCTGAATCCTCCGCAGGTGTAACCCGAGGAGAGTCTCGTGCCCTTGGACCGTTTCATCCGTGCCCTGATCAAGTGGCAGGCCGCCGATCGGCCGGCGCCGGCGCGCACGCTCAGCGTGGAGGAGGTACGCCGCCGCTACGCCGCCGGCGCCACCCGCTCGCGCGGCGGCGCCGCGCCGGAACCGGTCGCCGCGGTGGCGGACCAGCTGATCGACGGCCGCGGCGGCAGGTTCGGGGTCCGGACGTATCTGCCGGTCGCCGACCGCGGCCGGCTCGTGACGTATCTGCACGGCGGGGGCTGGATGACCGGCGATGTCGACACCCACGATTCGGTGTGCCGTCGCATCGCCGCCGCTCTCGGCGCGGTCGTCGTCTCCGTCGACTATCGCCGTGCGCCCGAACACCCGCATCCCGGCCCGCTCCAGGACGGGATCGTCGCATCCGAATGGGCTGCCGCCGCCTATCCCGGGCGTGACCATGTGATCGGCGGCGACAGCGCAGGGGGAGCTCTGGCGCTGGCCGTCGCGATGCACCACCGCGACCGCGACGGAATCAGGTTCGCCGCGCAGATGATGGTGTATCCGCCGGCCGATCCGGGCATGAAGTCGGATTCCATGCGCGCCTACGGAACGGGCTACCTGGCGGAAGCCGATGATCTGCGCTGGTACTACGAGCAGTACGTGCCGAATCCGGAGCACCTCACCGACCCGGCGATCGATCTGCTCAACGCCGACCATCGCGGGCTGGCGCCGACGGTGATCGGCACCGCCGAGTTCGACGCGCTGCATGACGAGGGCGTCGAACTCGCGGCTCGTCTGGCCGCCGTCGGCGTTTCCGTGCAGCACGTTCCGGCGCCGGGCCTGGTGCACGGATATCTCCTCATGGCGGACGTCGTTCCGGCGGCAGCGGAGGCGACGTCCGCAGTACTGGCGGCAGTGGAACGGACGTTGACCTCGGTGCCGATCTCGAAGTAGTGGGGGCGCCACGGGAACGGCGAGCCGACCGCTCCGACCGCGTCTGCCGCCCCCACGACCGGAAGGGAAGCGTGATGGGACAGCTCCGTACGCCCGAACGACGACTCGGGGCCCGCATCCTCGGCATCGGCGTGTACCGCCCGACCCGGATCGTGGGCCACGACGACATGCCCGCCCGCGTCGACGCAGGCGACACAGGCGACGCGAGCGACGCAGGGACCCACGGCCGGTCCGGCGTCGTCAGCCGGCGCGTCGCCGGCCCCGACGAGACGGTCGTCACGATGGCGGCGGAGGCGGCCCGCAAGGCGATGGCCCAGTCCGGCGCCCACCCCAGCGAGGTCGACATGGTGCTGTTGGCCACCATGTCCTTCCCGGGGCAGGCCCCGGCCGCCGCAACCCGCGTCGCCCGCCTGCTGGGCGCCCGCTCCGCGGGGAGCCTGGACATCGACGCCGCCTGCTCGGGCTTCTGCTACGCCCTCGGTCTGGCCGACTCGCTGGTCCGCTCGGGCGACGCCCGTACCGTCCTGGTGGTCGGCTCGGAGAAGATGAGCGACCTCGTCGACCCCGCGGACCGCGGCGCCGCGTTCGACTTCGGTGACGGCGCCGGCGCGGTGGTGGTCGGCCCGTCCGACGTCCCCGGCCTCGGCCCGGTGGTGTGGGATTCCAGCGGCGGGCGTCGTCACAGAATCGCCCACGACCTCACCTGGCCTGCCGCCCCGAAGGCGCAGCCGGCCGCCCCGGAGATGTTCCGCTGGGCGACCCGCGTCGTGCCGGAGCTCTCCCGGCAGGCCCTGCGAAAGGCGGGGGTGGAGGTCGCCGACCTCGCCGCCTTCGTCCCCCAGCAGGCCGGCGCCCGCATCGTCGACGTCGCCGCCGCATCCCTGGGCCTGGCCCCGCACACCGTCGTGGCCAAGGACGGCGTCACCGCCGGCGACACCTCCGCCGCGCCGATCCCGCTGGCCATCGACCGACTCCTGTCCCAGGGAACGGTCTCCAGCGGCGGCCTGGCCCTCCTGGTCGGCTTCGGCGCGGACCTCGCCCACGCCGCCCAGGTGGTGACCCTGCCGTGACGAGGCCCGCATACCGCTCGGCTCCCCCGCAGGCGGGGTCGTACCCGTGGGAGGCCGGGCTCGCCCGCGATGCCGTGGACCGCCGCACGCGCCGCCGCCCGACCGAGCGCTGGACGCCGCTCCCTGCTCGGCCGCACCGCCAGGCGCCCGCGGTCTCGTCCCCCGCATCTCGCGGACCGCACAGAACACACGAGAGGCGATGACATGACATCCGACGATGCCTGGAACGATCCGGCCCGTGTACAGCAGTACCGGGACCGGGTCTTCGGCGAGCGGGCGAACCTGCGGGCCGCGCTCGCGGACGCGCAAGGCCACCAACACCGGGTCCTCACCGAGTTACTGGAGCACAACGCCGACACCGAGTACGGCCGCGCCCACTCGTTCGGCGCCATCCGTTCCCTGGACGACTTCCGCAAAGCGGTCCCGATCAACGACTACGCGGCGCTGGCGCCCTGGATCGACCGGATGGCGGCGGGCGAGAGCAACCTGCTGACGGCGGACGACCCCGCGGTGTACTTCACCAGCAGCGGCACCACCGGCGACCACAAGAAGATCCCGGTCACCCCCCGCTTCATGCAGCGCACCTTCTTCCCGTTCTACTACGCGGCCTGGGCGCCCCTGATCGAGCACTTCCCCGATGTGCTCGACCGGCCGGACGCGGTGCTGAACCTCAAGCACGACCCGCGGCCGGTCCCCCCGACGACCGCCTCGGGCCGTCCCCATGTCGGCGCCAGCCAGGTCGACTTCGGTGCGAAGTTCGGCGAACCGCTGTCCGCCGAGCCCGGCACGTCCGCGCCGTGGGGCACGCTCGCGGTGCCCGTCGAGGAGAACGACCACCTGGAGAAGACCTACCTGCGGCTGCGCCTCGCGGTGGAGCACGACGTGCGCTGCGTCATCGGCATCAACCCGGCGATGGTCGCCGCCGTGCCCTACCAGCTGAACCTGTGGTGGCCCCGGCTGGTGAAGGAGATCCGCGACGGCACCCTCGGCGGGGTGCCGTACGGCAGCCCCGCCCCCGAGCGGGCCGCCGCGCTGGAGCGGCTGGCCGACCACTTCGGCACCGTGCGCCCCGCCCATGTCTGGCCCCGTATGCGGGCGTTGTTCTGCTGGACGACCGGCATGGCCACGCTCTACATGCAGCGGCTGCGCGAGGAGTACGGGCCGGGCGTGGCCGTCCTGCCCGCGCCCGTCGCCGCGTCCGAGGGGCCGGTCGGCGTGGCCTTCGACCGACACGGCTCGGCCGGCTCCCTCGTCGTCACCGCCTCGGTCTACGAGTTCCTGGACGCCGAGTCGGACATCCGGCCCGACGCGCCGACCTTGACCCTCGACGAGCTGGAGGCCGGCCGCGACTACCACGTGGTCTTCAGCCACATCGGCGGCCTGTACCGGTACGCGGTGGGTGACGTGGTGCGGGTCGTCGACCGGGTCGGCGGGGTGCCGAGGGTGGAGTACGCGGGCCGTGGGACCCGTTCGGACGCCGTGGGCGAGCGGCTGCGCGACGCCCAGGTCATCCGGGCGCTCGCCGCGACCGCCCGGGACACCGGGCTCGACGTCCGCAACGCGGCCTGCCGGGTGAACCCGGCAGGCGGCAGCGCCGCACACTACGAGTTCGCCGTCGCCGCCCCGGGTGCCTGGAGCGCAACAGAGTCGGATCGTTTCGCCGCCCTGCTGGACAGCGCCATCGGCCGCGAGGCCCCGGCCTACGCGACGGCCCGCTCCACCGGCCGGCTGGACCCCCTGGTCCTGCGGCGCGTCGACGGCGAAGCCTTCCTGCGGGACTGGCACGCCGGCGTCGCCTCCGGCATCCGGCCGACCCAGGTCAAGGACCGGCTGTTCAGACAGGATTTCGCGCTCTGGGAACGACTGACCGGGACCGCGCGGGTCGACGAGGGAGGACAGGCATGACCGAGACACTGGACGCCGTCGAGCGGACCGCGCTGCTGACGGCGGCGCTGCGCGCGGCGGAGAGCAGCCGGGAGGACCGGCTCTACAACGACCCCTACGCCGCTCGGCTGGCCGGCGAGGCGGGCCCCGAACTGCTCGCCGAGATCCGCGAGGCGACGTTCCCCAAGGTCGCCCGGCGGACCCTGCCGAGCACACCCGACTACAACGCCATCCGCACCCGGTTCTTCGACGACTTCCTCCAGCAGGCGGCGCAGGATCCGGACATGCCGCAGATCGTGCTGGCGCCCGCCGGGATGGACTCACGGGCCTACCGGCTCGACTGGCCCGCCGGCATCCGCTACTTCGAGGTGGACCGGCCCGCGGTGCTGGCCTACAAGCAGGAGCGGTTGCGCGGGACTGGGCCCCGGGTCGACCACCACTCGGTCGCCGTGGACCTGACCTCGCCGGACTGGGAAAGCAAGCTGGTGGCGGCCGGTTACGACCCCGACCAGCCGTCCACCTGGCTGTTGGAGGGGCTGCTCTACTACATCCCCCGCGACGACGCGCACCGCATCATCGAACGGGTGGCGGCGATCATGAAACCGGGGAGCCGGATCGCCGCGGACATCGTCAACGAGGCGGCGCTGACCCTGCCGAACATGCGCGGTCTGCTGGACGTGTTCGCCGGCTGGGGCTGCCCGTGGCTGTTCGGCACCGACGAGCCGGAAGCGCTGTTCGACGCGCACGGCTTCACCGTGGAGGCCGCCCAGCCGGGCGATCCGGCCGCCGACTACGGCAGGTGGCCCGACCCGGTGCCGGACCGTGCCGAGACCGGGGTACGCCGGGTGTTCTTCGTCCACGGCAGGAAGGACTGAGATGGCGGACGCCATAGTCGTCGGCGGAAGTGTCGCCGGTCTGGCCGCCGCACTGGCCCTCAGCGGCGCCGGGTACCGGGTCCGGGTGCTGGAGCGTTCCGCGCCGCCGCCTGACGGGCCGGTGGAACAGGCCGTGCGGGAATGGCGCCGGCCGACCGTGCCGCAGGCGGTCCACTCCCACACGCTGACCTCGGTCGGCGTGCAGGTGCTGCGCCGCCGGGCCCCGCAGCTGCTGACCGCGGCGCTGGAGGCAGGCGCGGAACTGCTGGACCTCATCGAGGCGTTGCCTGCGCCGGTCACGGACCGTGCCCGGGAGGTCGGCGACGACGACCTGGTGGACCTGGCCTGTCGGCGCACCGTCCTCGAACTGCTCCTGTACCGGACCGTACGTGACCTGCCCGAGGTCCGCGTCGACCATGCGACGGCGGTCCGCGGGCTGGTGCTCGACGCGTCGTCGCAGCAGGTGCGGGGCGTGCGCACGGACAACGGCGACGTGGTGGAAGCCCCGGTCGTGATCGACGCCACCGGCCGGCGCACCGAGTCCCGCGACTGGCTGACCGCGGCCGGGATCCCGGTCGCCGGGGACCTCACCCAGAGTTGCGCCATCACCGGCTACAGCCGCCAGTACCGGCTGCGCGGCGCCGGCCGTCCCGGGCCGCTCAACCGCGGCAACGCGGCCGGCGGAATCTGGGACCACTACGCCGGCGCGCTGCATCCGGGAGACAACCACACCTTCGCCGTCGCGGTCATGGTGCTCCCCGGCGACCGGGCGACGGACGGCCTGCGCACGCCGGACGGGTTCGCCGCCGCCGCCCGGGCCACCCCGGGCCTCGGCGCCTGGCTCGCGCCCGGTGTCAGCGAGCCGCTCACCGGGGTCCATGTGATCGCTTGCCCGCCGAACGTGCTGCGCGGCACGGTCACCACCCGGCAGCGGGCCGTGGCGGGTCTGTTCGCGGTCGGCGACGCGGCCTGTGTCACCAACCCGCTGTACGGGCGCGGGATGTCGCTGGCCCTGGATCACGCCTTCCGGCTGGCCGACCTGCTGGCCGGCGCGCCGGTGGACGGGGCCCTGAGTCTGACCGCGGCCCGGCTCGCCGAGGAGCTGTTCACTCCCTGGTACGAGTTCTCGGCGCAGGAGGACCGCGACCGCACCGCCCGGTGGAGGGCTGCGAGCGGCGACGATGCGGCCCAGGCGGCGCGAACACAGCCCTCCGGCGGCCGCACGAGCCCCGAACAGCTGCGGGCCGCGGCGCTGACCGACGGGCTGGTCTGGCGGTCCATCACCCGCGTGATCATGGGGTTGACGACCCCGGCCGTGGCCTTCGGCGACGAGAAGTTCCTGGCCCGGGTGGCCCAGGCGCCGCCCATCGACCCGGCGCTGCTGCCGGCGGCGCCCGACCGGGACGAGTTCGTCCGCGTCATCGCGGCGGCGAAGGGAGCGTAGCGGTGTCAACCCTCCAGGCGACGTCGGTGCACGACAGCAGCCGGCCCGAGGCGACGGGGCCCGGGTCTGCCGGGACCGTCCGGCGGCGGGTGCTGCTGGCCCCGATCACGGTCACCCCGTCCAAGCCCCTCACCCCGAGCCATCTCAAGGGACTGCTGTGGACCGATGTGATGTACCGGGCCACCGGGCGGCTGGCTGACGTGACCTACCGGTACAGCCCCACCACCTACCACCTCACCGAGCAGACCCTCGGCTTCTGGGAGTACCTCGACCGCACCGTCGGGGACGCCGACTACTCCGGCCTCTCCGAGGAGCGGATCGGGGAGATGTACGTCGGTCACCGGGCCGAGGGGCGTCGGGTCGGCGCCGCCGCGCTGCGCCCGTACGCCGAGGCGGTCGAGCACCATGGCTGGGTCCATCCGGCGAGCGTCCGGGTGCTCGAACTGTGGGCGGCGCACTACCGGCAGCTCGGCATGCACGACCCCGGCCTCCTCGCCCACCAGCCGCCGGGCCTCGGCCTGGAGGAGGTCATCGATCGTCTCGGCGCCCTGGCCATGTGCCTCGACCAGCGCGTCTACGGCGGTCCGGTCTTCCTGGACGCCACCCGGTACGGGCTGCCGCTGCGCCAGCTCGTCGACGCGCAGGGCCAGCCGAACTATCTGGCCTGCGCGCTCAGGGAACTGGTGCCGCTGGCACCGCGGTTCGACGAGATCGTGCTGCTGTACGACCGCGAGCTGGAATCCGACTACTTGCTGCTGGAGCGCGTCCTGTCCGCCTTCGGCGCGACCGTCCGCCGGGTCACCCTCGGCCGGGTGCCGATCGACGGGCAGATCCGTTCCGCGCGGCACGGCGACTGGCACGACCACACCGCCGCCGCCCTGCTGGGCAAGGCCGCGGCGGAGTACGAGGAGGAGGTGCTGCGGCTCGGCATGCGGCTGTACTTCATCGCCGTGCTGGGCCCCGGCCAGCAGCAGTCCTTCGACCATGACGTGCTGCGGCACAGCCTGACGCGCGCCGCCCGGCTGCTGTCCGGGGGCCGGGACACCGATCCGGCGCCGCTGCCGGACGTCATGGCCCGCCATCGCGGCGACCACCTGTACGTCAATCCGTACCGGCTGACGTCCAGCCTGCTCGCCAAACACCGGCCGGCGCCGACCCCGGACCTGCTCACGGCGGTCTACCTGTGACGATCTCCCAGGAACTGCTCCGTGAAGAGGTGGCCCGGCGTATCGGCGCCGCACGGCCGGAGCTGGCCGCACGGCTCGACCTGCTCACCCCCGACGGGCTGTCGGCCGCACAGGAGGAGATCTCCCGGGCGGCGCAGGACGCGCGGGTGCTGGCGATCTGTGTGCTGCGCGGTTTCGACCTGCCGACGTGGGTGCGGGCCACCTGCGCCTTCGCCGGCCGGATCGACCGGGCGGCGGCCGCCGACTGGCGCCGCGACTTCACCCGTACCGTCTTCCTGGCCGGGAACCCGGACAACCTCAGGGACCGGTTCGTCTTCGGGCATCTCGCCGACGACGGGTCGGCGGCCTGGCAGGACCCGGCGCCCCTGGAGAACAGCGCCACCCTGCGCCGTCTGCTCAAGCTCTTCGACGGGACGGCGGAGCTGCCGACCCGTCCCCCGGCGGTGGTGCGGGTGCTGGCCGACCAGGACCCGCAGGGACGCGTCCCGGTCCGACGTGAGCTGTATGTGGCGACCGCCGGGGTGACCATCGCCGACTGCCTGGTCCACCTCAACCACCTGTTGGTCGAGGCCGTGTTGGACGACGTCGTCGGCCCCGGCGACCAGTTGATCATCCGTCAGGCGCCGTGGCTGCCGGGCCTGGCCGGTCCGTTCGCGGCCCTGCGGATCGCCAACGCCCCCGGCAGGCCGGACCAGTTGCGTGCCTACGCCGCTCTCACCGAGGAAGTCCCCCATGTCTGACCCGACCGCCGGCCCGGACCGCCCGATCCGTCTGGGCTACCCCAGCTCCCCGCAGACGGCCCTCGACCTCCTCGCCGGCGCGGGGCTGAGCGAGGACCGGGCGGTGCTGGAGCCTTATGACCTCACCGACCCGTTCTCGGCCCTGCGCAAGGGTGAACTCGACGTCCTCGTGGTCAAGTTCGGCCCGCAGGAGGCCGACCTCGCCACCAGCGGGGTCCTGCACCACGAGGCGCGCGCCGTCGTGGTGAGCGCGAGCCATCCGCTGGCCGACCGGGACACCGTCTCCGTCGAGGAGGTCGCCGACTACGACGCCTTCGACCGCCCCGGCGCCTTTCCCGCGTACCTGTGGGACGAGATCGTGCCGCCCCGCACCCCCGGGGGGCGCGAGATCCGCCGCCGACACCGGGTGAACACCATCCCGGAGATGATGGCCTTGGTCGTCGGCTCCCACGCGGTGCACCTCTCGGTGGCCTCGCTGGCCGACCTGGCGCCGCCCGCCGTCCGGGTCGTCCCCGTTCCCGATCTTCCGCCCGCCCCGGTCTGCCTGGCCTGGTCCCGCGGGGCGGAACTGCCGGCGCCGGTGGCGCGGTTCATCGCCGCGGCGGAGGCCGCGAGCTCGGTGGCGCCCGGACGGTGACACCGGGCCCCGGCCTCCGCGGGCTTCGCGTCAGCCGTGCAGGATCCGGCGGATCGCGTCGATCTGGTCGCGCACCATCCGCTCCGACACCGCGGCCTCGGTGATCCCCGTGCACGCGTGGAACGTGCCGGGGTAGTGGTGGAGTTCGGTCGGCACGCCCGCCTCGATGAGACGGCGGGCGTAGCCGAGGTCCTCGTCGCGGAACGGGTCGAACTCGCAGGACGAGAGGAACGTGGCGGGCAGTCCCGTCAGGTCCTCGGCGCGGCCGGGAGTGGCGTAGGGCGAGACGTCGGAACGCTCCGAGGCGTCCTTGCCGCCGAGGTAGTGGTGCCAGCTCAGCAGGGCGCTGCCCCGGTCCAGCACCGGCGTGTCGACGAAGGCGAGGGCGGAGGGGGTCTCCAGCCGGTCGTCCAGGGCCGGGAAGCTCAAGCACTGCATCCGCAGCGGCACACCGCGGTCGCGGGCGAGCAACGCCAGCCCGGCGGCCAGCGCGCCGCCCGCGCTGTCCCCGGCGACGCCGAGCCGGTCGGTGTCCACGCCCAGTTCCGCGCCGTGCTCGACGACCCATTCGAGTACGGCGAAGCAGTCGTTCAGGCCGTTGGGGAAGGGGTGTTCCGGGGCCAGCCGGTAGTCCACCGAGAACACCATGACCCGGGCCTGTTCGGCGATGCGCAGCACCGCCGAGTGGTTGGTGTCCAGATCGCCGCTGATCAACCCGCCCCAGTGGGTGTACAGCAGACCGGGCACCGGTTCGGTGGCCCCGTGCGGTCGGTAGACGCGCACGGGCACCTCGGGGGCGCCTTGCGGCCCCGCGACCTTGCGGTCCGTCACCTCCACCGGCTCGGCCGGCGCGTACACGGGCAACTGTGCGATCAACGAGGTCAACTCGGCCCGCACCGCGGCCACATCGGTGTAGTCCGAGGGTTTTAAGTGCGGTGCCCAGGGGGCGAGTTCGGGATCGTACGGGTAGGTCATCGAGTTCCTCTCACTGGGCTGGCGTACCCACGGCCGACGGCACGGCGCCGTGCGCGGCCGGGGCGCCGGGACGCTGTCGTTCGATTCGTTCCCGCGCCGGTCCGCGATCAGCCCTCGCCCACCAGATCGAGGTCTTCGCGGGTCGTCTTCGGCGCGATCACCGGGACGGGCCAGCGACGGTTGAGGGGCGCCGAGACGTCCCGCCACCAGGGATGTGCGGGAAGGTCGCCGGCAGGCTCGAACGGCAGGCCCGGGACGGGCAGGGCGACGGCCTGCCCGACCGCCTTCGCGGCGGCCAGCGTCCACTCGCCGGGCTCCGCCCAGGGGTGCAGCGAGAGGTTGAACGAACCCCAGTGGATTGGGAGCAGGGCGCCGCCCGGCTCGCCTCCCTGCAGGTCGAGGTGGGTCTGGACGCCCTGAGCGGGGTTCATGTGAATGTCCGGCCAGCCGCCCGGCAGCGGCTCGGTGGCCGGGTCGTCGTCGGGCCAGAAGTCCGAGTACGCGCCGATCTGGATCATCGTCGCGTCGAACGGGCCGTGGTCGGCGCCGATGTCCTTGAAGCCGTCGAAGTAACCGGTGTCGCCGCTGTGGTAGATCCGGTGCTCCTCACCGGCGACGACCCAGGAGGCCCACAGGGTGTGCTGGGTGTTGCGGATGCCGCGGCCGCAGAAGTGGCGGGCCGGTGTGGCGGTCAGGGTGAGGCCGCCGACCTTCGTCGCCTCGTGCCAGTCCAGCTCGCGCAGCCGGTCGGCGGAGACGCCCCAGCGTTCGAGGTGGGCGCCGACGCCGAGCGGCACGGCGAACAGGGTGTCCGTGCCGGCCAGTGCCTTGATCGTCGGCATGTCCAGGTGGTCGTAGTGGTCGTGCGAGATCACGATGACGTCGACCGGGCCCAGCGCGGCCAGCGGGAGCGGGACCGGGTGCAGCCGCTTGGGTCCCGCGAAGGGGAACGGGGAGCAGCGCGAGCCCCAGACCGGGTCGAACAGGACCCGCTGTCCGTCGATCTCCGCGAGCACACTGGCGTGCCCCATCCACGTCAGGCGCAGGCCCGTGGGGGGCGACTCCGCCAGGTCGGCGAGGGTGGTGGCATGCACCGGGATCCTGCCCGTGGGGGCCCGGCGGGCACGCTTGTCCTTGTCGAAGAAGTTCTTGGCGAAGTCGATCATCCCGCCGCCCGAGGGGCGGATCCGCGCCGGGCCGCCTGGGTTCTGGAACACCCCGTCCTTGAAGTGGGGCGATCTGCGGATGCGCGCCATGCGCTCACCGCTTGGGTCCGCGCCGAAGGCCTCGGGCTGCGGAACACGGAGCCCGGGGCTCGTGGAACGGGAACCGGACACGGTACCTCCAGGTGGAGTCGCTGAGGCATTCCATTATGGTCGCCCCCTCCGACAACGCGGGGTCGCCCTGGTCACCCTGGGCCCGCGAGCCCGCGTTGACACGGTGCGCACGGCCTTCCGATACTGACCCACTGTTCAGTACCAGCCGTTTCCCGGCACCGCCCGCGCCGGTCGAGGAGCCCGTATGACCGCCCCGTTCCTGTCGCTCACCTGGACCGACCACGTCACCGGCCGCCAGGGCTTCCTGGTCGTCGACCGGCTCGTGCGCAGTGTGTGCAGCGGCGGGCTGCGGATGCGGCCGGGCTGCACCCTTCAGGAGGTGGCCGGGCTCGCCCACGGCATGAGCCTCAAGGAGGCCCTGCACTACGACCCCGAGGCCCGCTACGTGCCACTGGGCGGCGCCAAGGGGGGCATCGACTGCGATCCCCGGGATCCCGGGGCGTACGGGCTGCTGGTGCGCTACCTGCGCGCGGTGCGGCCGTACGTGGAGAGCTGCTGGACCACCGGCGAGGACCTGGGCCTGACCCAGGACCTGGTGGACCGGGCCGCGATCGAAGCGGGTCTCGTCTCGACCGTGCAGGCGGTCTACCCGCTCCTCGACGACGAGACGGCCGCCCGCGGGCGGCTCGCGGCCGCCTTCGCCGTCGAGGTGGACGGCATCGGCCTGGACGAGCTGGTCGGCGGCCTGGGGGTCGCCGAGTCCGTGCTGACCGCCCTGGACCGCGCCGGGGCGGCGTACGACGGAACACGGGTCGCCCTGCAGGGGCTGGGCACGATGGGCGGGGCCACGGCGCGCTTCCTCACGCGCGCGGGGCTGACGGTGGTGGCTGTCGCCGACGTCAAGGGCGCGATCGCCAACCCGGCCGGTCTCGACGTGGAGGCGCTGCTGGCCGCGCGGGACGCGCACGGCGCCGTGGACCGCGCCGTGCTGCGTCCCGGGGACCGTGAGCTGCCCGGCGACGCCTGGCTGTCGGTGGACGCGGAGGTGCTCGTGCCGGCCGCGGTGTCGTACGCGATCGGGGTCGAGGAGCAGGAGCTCATCGGGGCCCGGTGGATCGTCGAGGCGGCCAACATGCCCGTCCTCCCCGAAGCGGAGAAGCTGCTGCACGCGCGCGGGGTGAGCGTGCTGCCCGACGTCGTCGTCAACTCCGGGACGAACGCCTGGTGGTGGTGGACGCTGTTCGGCGACATCGGCGCGGACGCCGAGGAGGCCTTCGCCCACACGCGCCGTTCGATGCGCGCCCTGGTGGAACTGGTGCTGGCCCGGGCGGAGGCGGACGGGACGACGCCCCGGGCCGCCGCGCACACGATCGCCGCCCGGCGCCTGCCGGTGATCGCGGAACGCTTCGGCCACCACATGCCGGCGCCGAGCGGGTCCGCACCGGCGGGGCGCGCGCCGACGGATTAGGGTGACGGCGTGGCGAGGGTCCGGTTGAGTGTGGCCGAGCGGCGGGAGGAACTGCTGCGGGCCGCCATCGAGCAGATCGAGGCGCGGGGCGTGGCGGCGGTCAGGATCGCCGACGTCGCCGCGGCCCTCGGGGTGAGCAATGCGCTGGTGCTCTACCACTTCTCGACGAAGGAGAAGCTGGTCGCCGACGCGTTCGCCTACGCGGCCGAGGACGATCTGGCGCGGCTGCGCAAGCTGGTCGGCCGCCGCACCACGGCGCTGCGCCGGCTGCGTTCGGCCGTGCGCTGGTACGCGCCCACGGGGCAGGCCAAGGGCTGGCGGCTGTGGATCGAGGGCTGGGCGGTGTCGCTGCGCGAGCCCGCGTTGCGGGAGGTCGCCCGGGACCTGGACAGGGAGTGGAAGGCCGCGCTCGCCGAGGTGATCGCGGAGGGTGTGGCCGCGGGCGAGTTCCACTGCCCGGACCCGGCGGGCACGGCCCTGCGTCTGACGGCCCTGCTGGACGGGCTGGCCGTACAGCTGACGTCCTACGCGGGCGCCGTGCCCCGCAGCCGCGCACAGGAATGGGTCGACGAGGCCCTGACCCGGGAACTCGGTCTGCCCCCGGACACGTTGACCCCCCAGAACCGCTGAGCACCCCCCACGGTCACCGCCCCGGGCTCACACACGGGCACGGGACGCGTTTTTCCGGGGTGTCACCGAGCAGGGCGCCCAACAACACCCACGACCGCAACGACCAAGCCGCGCCCACCGGCCACGCACCCCCCGACGCAACCACTGCCGCCCCCCACAACAGACCTCCGGCACAGCCCACGAGAACCACGACTCAACACCGACCAACGCCCTGCCCCACCCAACCACCCCGCCCAGCCCCGCCCCCACACCCGACCCTCACCACCCGACCCCCACACACCACGGCACCACAGCCAACGGCACGCAGCGCACCGAGCCGGACCGACCCGGCCGGGGCCGTCCGGCGGGCCCGCCCGCAGGAAAAGCCCCGGCACCTCGTCAACTGCGGCCAACACCCCGACCCACCCAACCGCCTCACCCAGCCCCGCCCGCACACCCGACCCCCGCCCACCACGGCACCACAGCCGACGGTACGAAGCGCATCGAGCTGGACCGAACCCTCGGGGCCGTCCGGCGGGTCACGGCGCGGGAAAGGGCGCGCCGCCCTCATCGGCGCCGACCGGCGGTCGCCTGATCCGCCGGACGACCCCGGGTCAGTCCAGTTCGTACACCGCTGTCACCGTCGCTGTCGCGCGGATCTCGCCGGGAGCCACCGGCACGGCGCTGATGCCGGGAGTGTCGGCGGAGGCGGGGGCGGGGTGCGGGGAGGTGGAGGCGTCCTCGCTGAGTGAGACGAGGCGGCCGAGCCGGCGGCCGCTGAGGCGGGCGTACTGCTCGGCCTTGGCGTGGGCGTCGTCGTGCGCGGCCTCGCGGGCGCGGGCCCGCAGCGGGGCGGGGTCGGAGAGGTCGAAGGCCACGGAGGTGATGCGGGCCGCGTCGCCGGTGGCGTCGGTGATGGCCTGCAGGACCGCGCCGGTCCGCGCCACCTGGCGCACCTTCACCGAGAAGGACTGCGCGGCCTGATAGCCCTTCAGGCGCGCGGTGCCGCCCGTGTAGTCGTAGACGGGGTTGAGGGAGACGCTCTGCGTGCGGATGTCCCGGTCGGCGACGCCCTGGGCGCGGACGGCGGCCAGCAGCGCGGCGGCCGCCTTGTTCTGTGTCTCCAGCGCGGCCTGCGAGGTCTTGGCGGAGGCCTCGACGCCGGCGCCGACGACCGCGAGGTCGGGCGCCGCGCTCGCGCTGCCCTCGCCGCTCACCGTGACGGTGGCGGTGGCGGTGGCGTGGCCGGCCGGTGCGAGCCGGACGGCCGCGGCGGCCGGGGGCGCGGCGAGCGCCGGGACGCCCAGGGCGAGCAGGGCGACGAGAGCCGCGGCGACGGGCGTACGGGAAAGGGGCATGCGGCACCGGTCCTTCGAGGTGTCGGGCGGGGGGGGGGGGGGGGGGGGGGGCGGCCCGCCCCCCCCCCCCCCCCCCCCCCCCGCCCGCGCACCACTCCCGTGTGCTCACCTCACTGGTGGAGCGGCCCAGGCGGTCACCCGCTCCGGCCCGCTCAGGAGCGCTCAGGCCACGGCCGCGATCCGCATCCTGATGTCGTCCGGCGACAGCGCGCCCTTGGCGGTCACGTGGTCGCCGGAGGACTCCCCGCGCAGCCGGCGTCCGATCCACGGCACCAGGTACTCGCGCGCCCAGTGGACGTCGTCGCGCCGCACGTCGAGGGTGCCGCGCGGCGGGAGCGGCGGCCAGGCCTGCTCCGGGTCGGCCGGTACCTGGAGGCCGAGGACCTGCCCCGCGCGCAGCGCCACGCGCGTGTGCCCCTCCGGGGAGAGGTGGAGCCGGTCGCCGTCCCAGGCCCTGCGGTCCTGCACGGACTTCAGGGACCACAGGTCGAGCACCGGGCAGCCGTACCGGTCGGCGACGGCACGGACATGCCCGTTGTAGGTGGCGATCTTGCCGCGCAGATGCTTGAGCAGGGGAACGCCACGGGTGTCGAAGCCGGTGGTCACCATGACCGTGCCGGCTGCGGCGGTCAGGGACGCGATCGCGCGCTCGAAGCGCTCGGCGACCTCGTCCGGGTCGGTGCCGGGACGGAGGATGTCGTTGCCGCCCGCACAGAAGGAGACCAGGTCCGGGGCGAGCCGCACCGCCCTGGGGAGTTGGTCCTCCACGATCTGGTCGAGCAGCTTTCCACGGACCGCGAGGTTGGTGTAGTTGAAATCGCCTTCGGGCCGCCGGTCCGCGAGAAGTACCGCGAACCGGTCCGCCCAGCCGACGAACGCCCCGTCGGGGCCGGGGTCGCCGACGCCCTCGGTGAAGCTGTCCCCCACCGCCACGTACGACCCGATCACTGATCTGTTGTCATTCTTCGAATCGTCTGCCACAGCAGTTCATGATTCACCTTCGAATGTGACTTACGCGACCGTAGGAAGGGGTTGACGGACGGTGAGATAAGCCACTCCTAAAGAGTTGGCCAATCAGGGAATAAGGGACCACACCCGGAAGTCGTTGATGCGGAAGTGGCTCCACGTGGTCCGGAACGCGAAGTGCCCGCCGGTGTACGGCTCCGGGTCGGTGTAGTCGAAGACGAGCCGCCCGTTGTTCCACCAGCGCACGGCCGAGCCGTCGGACACGATGCGCACCTGGTTCGGCTCGTTCGCGACGAGCAGCGGCTCGGTGTAGTCGTAGACCAGTGGGCGCACCCCGGCCTCGCCGACGTAGCGGCGCAGCCGGGTGGTGGTGTTGGTGTTGGCGCCGTAACCGACGTAGTACGCCTTGAGGTAGTCGTACTCGGCGAGGGCGCCGCCGCGCGGGGTGGCGAAGAGGTCGTCCGGGGAGCGGACGTCGACGGCGTTCCAGAAGTTGTTCAGGTCGGACACACGGTCGTTGACCCCGCCCGCGGAGACGGGCGTGGCGACGTATTCGAGGACGTACGGTCCTTCGAACGGCCGCCTGAACCAGATCGTGGCCCCGGCGGGCACGTCGACCTCCAGGGCGCCGCGGGAGGCGGTGACGGTCCCGCCCTTCTCCAGTTCCACGGCCCACTGGCGCAGACCGTGCCGGAAGTCGTCGTGGGCGATCAGACGGCGGTGGCGGGGCGTGGCGCTCGCGGCGCCGGCGGGGGCGAGGGCGGCCAGGGCGGCTCCGGCGGCGAGGGCTCCGAATGCTCTGCGCGTGGTCGTCACGGGAAGCGACTCCTTCAGTGGGCGGGGTGGTGAGGGACGGCCTGGGCACCTGTTGGCGCCCGGCGGGTCCAGGTGCGGGGACCGGAGACGACGCCGGCTCTTCGGCGTCGGGTGACGTTCATCGGTGCTCCTTCGCGAGGTGTCCGATGAGGGCGACGAGGCGGTCGGCCGCCTTGCGGTGACCCTGGGCGCTCGGGTGGACGGCGCCGTGGAAGTCGCCGTCCGCCGCCGAGAGCCAGCCGGTCGTGTCGACGAACTCCGTGCGAGTGTCGGCGAGTTCGTCGACCACCGCGGCGATGTCGGCGGCGCGCGACCCGTCGAAGGGGCGCAGGGCGAGGATGCGGGCGTGCGGGGCGGCCGACCGCAGGCGCTCGAGGTAGGAGCGGTAGGCGGCACGGAACTCGGTCGAGCCGTAGGCGGTGTCGTTGGTTCCCTGGCTGACGACGATCACGTCGGCGTTGCGGTCCGGGCGCGCCGGGGAGCCCGCGAAGTTCCAGCCGTAGGCGTCACCGGCGGTCGGCACTCCCCCGTTCCCGGTCTGGATCACACCCTGCCGCCCGAACCCGACCTGGGTGAGCGCGGCGTGCAGGGCGTCGGCGACGAGGGTCGGGTACGCGGCCGTGCCGTCGGCGCAGTCGGAGGTGTTGACCTCGCAGAGCGCCATCACACCCTGAGTGACGGAGTCGCCGTAGAACGCCAACTCACCTTTCTTGACCGCATGGTGGGCGAGGAGCCGGCCTTTGATGCCGGTCAGCACGACTCCGGTCTCCAGCGGGGGCGTCCACCGCCCGGCCCGCGAGTAGACGTCCTTCAGGGACAGCTCGACCGTGTGCGGACCCCGCCCGGTCGCCGTGATCGCGAGGTCGGCGCGGTCGACGGCGTACAGCGTCTTCGGGCCCCCGTCGACCGAGACGTACACCTGCGCGGGCACGGTGACCGACGAGACGTCGAACAGGGCGTGGACGGCGCCGCCCGCGAACCGGAACCGCAGCCGGGAACCGGAGTTGACGGTGATCGCGGCCTCGGCGGTACGGCCCCAGTGCCCCTCGTAGGCGAGCCGCCGGTCGTCGGGGCGGACGAGGTCCGTGCCGCCGGCCGCGGCCAGGGCGGGCGGTGCGGCGCCGACCAGAAGCGTCACGGCCGCCGCGGTACTCAGGAACCGGTTGATGACGGTGCGTCGGTCGGCGCCGGGCACGGGACCTCCGAAGAACGGTAGAAAGCGCTTGCCCCCTGACGGAGATCACTGTGGCCCCACCGTGCCCCGCCTGTCGAGGGGACGAAAAGGGCTGCCACGCGGCCGCAATGAAACGATCACGAACACGCAAGGTCCGGTCGGCGGGGCCGGCATGCGGAAACACCGAAGGCCGGACCCGGGGATCGGGGTCCGGCCTTCGGCTGCGTGTCAGGCGTGGTCAGGCGTGTGGCGTGCGGTCGTCGGCGGGGTCAGCCGACGGCGACGCCGTGCGAGCGGAGGTAGGCGACCGGGTCCACGTCCGAGCCATAGTCCGGCGTGGTGCGGATCTCGAAGTGCAGGTGCGGGCCGGTCACGTTGCCGGTCGCGCCGGACAGGCCGATCTGCTGGCCCGCGGTCACGGTCTGGCCGGCCGAGACGGAGAGCTGCGAGAGGTGACCGTACTGGGCGTAGTAGCCGTCGGCGAGCTTGATGACGACCTGGTTGCCGTACGCGCCGCCCCAGCCCGCGGAGACGACGGTGCCCGCGCCCACGGCCTTGAGGGAGGTGCCGGTCGGGACGACGAAGTCGACGCCGGTGTGGTAGCCGCTGGACCACATGCTGCCGGCCACGTGGTAACCGGTTCCGATGGTCGCGCCGGCCACGGGGAGGACGTAACCGCTGGAGGTGCTGGTGGTCTTCTCGGCGGCCTGGGTGGTCGCCTTCGCGGAGGAAGACGAGGACGACGACGAACCGGACGACGACTTGGTGCTGCCGGTCGTGGCCTTCTTGCCGATCGAGAGCTTCAGGCCGGGGTGGATCAGCGACGGGTCGCTGCCGATGGCCGCCCGGTTGTCCTGGTACAGCTTCTGCCAGCCGCCGCTGACGTGCTGCTCGTCGGCGATCTTCGAGAGGTAGTCGCCGGACCGCACGATGTACGTCCGGGTGTTCGTGGCAGCGGTTTTCTTCTGCGCCACCGGAACGGACTGCACGGCCTTTTCGGAAACGGACTGCGCAACCGTCTGCGCAACAGACTGGGAAGCCGACTGCACGGGGGCCGCATGGGCGCCGGTGGCGCCTATGAGCGGAAGGGCGAGCGCGACGCCGCCGGTTCCGGCGACGGCGATGGAACGGGTGAAGCGCTGGGACTTGGGACGGCGGTGCTTACCCTTCGCGGGCATGACGAATTCCTCTCCGGCGCCTGCGAGGTGAGCTGTCGGGTGCGGACTGGAGATGTCCGGCCGCGCCGAGGCACGGCTTTACCCCAAGCCTGTTCCGGGACCGGAACAGGCGGTTCTGCCTGTGGGTCCCCCGCTCCTGCCGGGTACGGGTGAGTGTGCGGACACCGGACGGCGGCAGGATTAGGCGTCCGTCCGGATTGGTGTGGAACGTAAGCGACCAAGACGCACAGGGACAAGCAGAGGTTGCACGGACAACGCAATTCTCTTGATCCGCTGTGCGAATTCCCAGTCACGCTCCGTCAATCAAAAGGACCGCTTTTCGCCGAACCCCCTGGAAAGGCATGCGAATTACGTGAGCATGACGCACGACGTACGGTCACGAATATGACGCTGCTCACGTGAGACTTCCCCAGGTTCCCTTATTCCGCAGCGAGTTGGAATTAAGGCTCCAATTCGGACAGACTCCTCAAATGCGACGCAGTCGGATAACCGTCGCATCGAGGTCGCCTCGCAGCCCAATCCGCAGCCCGTGGTGCAGCAGCACGGCCCCTCGGTGCACTTCGCCCGTTTCACGGCATTCGTACGATGCTGTCGGGTCGAGTCCCCGCAGCCGCAGCGCCGGAACGGGCTCGCCGAACCGCTGCGCCTGGAGCCAGGCGAGGACGACCGCCTCGTCGCCGCGCACGTACTGGACGGCGCTCAGGCCGCCGGCCGGGGGCCGCAGCCGGTAGAGGTCGCCGTGCTGCACGAGGGGCCGGATCTCCTTGTAGAGCTCCACCCACTCCCGGGCCTCGGCGAGCTCCTCCTCGCTCCACTCCGAGAGGTCCCCGCCGACGCCGAGCACTCCGGCCATGGCGCTGACGAACCGGAAGCGCAGCGAGCTGACCCGGCCGTTGAGCTGGGCGTTCGGGCTGTCCGTGACCCAGGCGGCCATGACCCTGGCGGGGTGGATCTGACTGAAGCCGTGCTGGATGTCGAGCCGGTCCAGGGGGTCGGTGTTGTCGGAGGTCCACACCTGGTCGGTGCGGCTCATGATCCCGAGGTCGATGCGTCCGCCGCCGCCCGAGCAGGACTCGAAGGCGACGCCCGGGTGGGCGGCCCGCAGCCGGTCCAGCAGGGCGTAGAGGGCCCGCACATGGTCCACCCAGAGGCGCTGCGGGTAGGGATCGTCCGGCCAGCCGGCGTCGGTGAAGCAGCGGTTGAAGTCCCACTTCACGTAGTCGACGGGGGCGCTGGACAGGAGCGCGTCGAGCTGCTCCCAGAGGTACTCCTGGACGTCCTCGCGCGCGAGGTTCAGCACGAGCTGGTTGCGGAACTCCGTCCGCTTTCGTCCCGGTTGGAACTGCACCCAGTCGGGGTGCGCCCGGTACAGCTCGCTGTCGGGGTTGACCATCTCGGGCTCGACCCAGATGCCGAACTGCATGCCGAGGGCGTGCACGTAGTCGGCGAGCGGCTTCAGGCCGTTCGGGAAGCGGTCGGGGTTGGGCCGCCAGTCGCCGAGTCCGGCGTGGTCGCCGGTGCGCGCCCCGAACCAGCCGTCGTCCACGACGAACAGCTCGACGCCGATCGCCGCGGCGCGCCGGGCGAGGGTCGCCTGCTGCTCCTCGGAGATGTCGAAGTAGGTGGCCTCCCAGGAGTTGAACAGCACCGGCCGGTCCTGTCCGGCGTCCGGGATCACGTGCGCCCGCTGGTAGGCGTGCCAGGTGCGGCTCGCGCCGCCGAACCCGGCGTCGCTCCACAGACCGGCGAAGACGGGCGTGGTGAAGGACTCCCCCGTCGCGAGGCGCAGCAGGCCCGAGTCGTCGTAGCCGGCGCCGCCGGTGATCTGCACGCGTGCGTCGGGGAGTTGGGCGACGGCGATCCGCCAGGAGCCCGACCAGCCGAGGGCGCAGCCGTAGACCTCGCCGCGTTCCTCGGTCGCGTCGGTGTCCAGGGCCACCCAGGGCAGGTGCTGGTGTCCCGTGTGGCCGCGGCGGCTGCCGATGACCTTCTCGCCGTAGGCGAGGGGGGAGACGGTGAGCCGGGACTCCGCGGCCCAGCGGCCGTGCAGCTGCGACAGCCGCCAGCCCTCGCGCTCGGGCAGGGTCCAGGCAGCGGAGTCGGCGCGCAGCAGCTCCAGCGGCTGCTCGCCCTCGTTGCGCAGGGTCGTCCAGCGTTCGACGACGTCCCCGCGCATCCGGTAGTGCAGGGTGACGGCGAGCCCGCCGTCCCCAAAGCGCAGCCGCAGCCCGTCGTCGTCGGCCTCATACGCCTCGAAGGTCCACTCGGTGCCGCGCCGCTCGTCGGTGCGCACGGACAGGGCGGGCCGGACGAAACGGGGGCCGCCCTCGACCGGGTACTCCTCGCGGCCGTCGAGCGGGGACTCGAAGGACGCCCCGCGCTCCGACGGCGGCAGCGCGGCGAGCGCCTCGGCGTCCGCGAGCGCGATGCCCGGGCCCCAGTGCAGGTGGACCAGCTCGTCGGCCTCGGTGAGGTGGAGGGCGTAGCTGCTCGTGGGCCCCGAAAGGAGCCAGGTACGGCCGTTGTCGGCGATCTCGGGCATCAAACCCCCACTAATTCGAACAGGTGCGATCAAGCACCAACATCATCGAATGCGGTCGGCCCGCCCGGCAACTCCGCACGGGCCACCCTGTGGACAACTCTTCACCTGGGCGGACGTCCGGTTCGCCGGCCTGTGGACAACCCGTTGCCCGGGGAATCCATGTCGTATGGTCGAGAAGGTGTCCCGTCGGCCACCCCGAGCCGCGCCGACGGTGACCGACAGGGAGGGAGCCCCAGTGACGCAGCAGATCCCGTCGACCGAGCCCGAGCTGGCCGGCGTGCGCAACTTCCGGGACGTGGGCGGCCTGCCGACCGTCGACGGCCGGCGGGTGCGCCACGGCATGCTGTTCCGCAGCGGCCACCTCGCGCACGCGACCGACGAGGACGCGGCGTTCCTCTCCGACCTGGGCCTGCACACGGTCTTCGACTTCCGCAACGCGGCGGACCAGAAGCTGGAGGGTCCGGACGTCGAGCTGCCGGGCGTGCGCAACGTGAACCTGCCGCTGTCGGACCCGGCGGACGGCTCCGAGTTCTGGAAGATGGTGCGCGACGGCCACATCGACCAGCTGCGCGAGATACTCGGCGACGGCAAGGCCGCGGGCCGGATGATCGCCTCCTACCGCACGATCGTCAGGGAGCGGACGGCGGAGCACTCACAGGTGCTGCACTCGCTCGCCGAGGACAGCGTCCCGGCCCTGATGCACTGTGCGGCGGGCAAGGACCGCGCGGGTCTGTCCATCGCGGTGACGCTGCTCGCCCTGGGCGTGGAGCGCGAGGCGATCCTCGCCGACTATCTGGAGTCCAACGCCAAGCACCGCCGCTACAAGGTGCGTCGCAGCGCCACCTCCGCCGAGGCCTACTCCCCCGAGGTCATGGAGCTGCTCAGCCCCCTGTTCGACGCCCGCGCGGAGTACCTCACGGCGGCGTTCGAGACCATCGAGGAGACCTGGGGCAGCGTCGACGCCTACCTGGAGCAGGGCCTCGGCCTCTCCCCCGAGACCCGCGAGCGGCTGCGCGAGCGACTCCTCGACTGACGGCCGCTCTACTGGCTGGCCCCCACCTCGAACAGCAGCCAGAGGAACCCGGCGAAGAGGTGCCCCACGGCGATGTAGATGATCAGCCGGATCCACAGGGTGCGGGGGAACTTCTCCTCGAAGTCGCTCATGACGTCTCTCCGGTCTCGGAAGGGGTCGGCCCCAGGCACAGCGTGGCCGTGGGGCTCTGCAGCAGGGTGTGGACGAAGAGGAGCTCGACCCCGTCGACGTCCTGCGCGGCGATGCGGTGCGGGGTCAGCGAGTCGAAGTGCGCGCTGTCACCGGGCCCCAGCAGGTCCGTGGTGTCCCCGAGCCGCAGCCGCAGCCGTCCCCGCAGGACGTGCAGCCACTCCTCCCCGGGGTGCACCCGCACGATGTCGCCCTGTGAGCCGTACGGGACGTGGACGCGCAGGGCCTGCATCCCGCGCCCGGAGGCGCCGGCCTGCCAGTACGTCCAGCCGCCCGCACGGGTGGGCTCCATGTCGGCGGCGCGCACGACGGCGTCCCGGTCGGCGACCGTCTCGCCGAGCAGCTCCGAGACCGTCGTACTGTAGATGCGGGCGAGCGCCAGCAGCATCGGCAGCGAGGGCTGGCGCTGACCGGTCTCCAGGCGGGAGAGGTGCCCCGGCGACAGCCCGGCGGCCCGCGCCGCGGCCTCCAGGGTGAGGGCGGTCCGGCGGCGCAGGGCGCGCAGCTGGGGGGCGACGACGGGAAGAGCCTCGGCGTGGTCCGCCGAGGGCTCGGACTCGGGCGAGCTCATGCCTCCATTTCACGCCCGCTTTGCCTCCAGGGCAAATTTCTTGCCCCAGAGGCAAAACCGCTCCGAGCGGCTCAGCGGTTGGCCACCGCCTGCTTCACGAGGGTCTTGCTGAAGTCCCACATCAGACCGCCGCCGCTGTGCGCGTCGTCCATCACGGCGGTGAAGGCGTCGACGAACCGGTCCACCTCCCGCTCGCCGACGACCAACGGCGGGATCAGCTTGATCACCTCCAGATGGTCGCCGGAGACCTGGGTGAGGATCCGGTGCCGCTGCAACAGCGGCACGACCACCATCTGCGCGAACAGTCCCTTACGGGCCGCCTGGAGCATGGTCCAGCGGCTGCGCAGCTTCAGCGACCTGGGCTTCCCGAACTCGATGCCGATCATCAGGCCCCGCCCTCGGACGTCGGCCAGCAGCTCGTACTTGTCGACCAGGGCGGCGAGCCGGGACTTCAGACGATCGCCCGTCGCGCGGGCGTTCGCGACGATCTGCTCGTTCTCCATGACGGACAGCACCGCGAGCCCGGCCGCCATGGCCTGCGCGTTGGAGCCGAAGCTCGCCGAGTGCACCAGCACCCGGTCCATCGACGAGTAGACCTTCTTGAAGATCCAGTCCTTGCCGAGGGTGGCGCCGACCGGCACATACCCGCCGGACAGCGCCTTGGCCACGCACACCAGGTCCGGCTCGACGCCCTCCTCGTGCTGGTAGGCGTAGAAGTCGCCGGTCCGGCCGAGGCCCGTCTGCACCTCGTCGGCGATGAGCAGCGCTTTGTGCTTGTGCAGCAGTTCCTGGGCGGCGCGGAGATAGCCGGGCGGCGCCTCGTGCACCCCCTTGCCCTGGATCGGCTCGACGATCAGGGCGGCGACGTCGCCCTTCATCAACTCCCGTGCCAGCGCGTCGAGATCGCCGAGCGGGACGGCCGTGTCGGGCAGCAGGGGCGCGAACCCGTCCCGGAAGCCGTCCTCGCCGTTCACCGACAGCGAGCCCGTGGTGAGCCCGTGGAAGGCGTGGTCGCAGTACAGGACCCTCGGTCTGCCGGTCGCGTACCGGGCGAACTTCAGCGCCGTCTCCACCGCCTCGGTGCCGCTGTTGCCGAAGAACGCCCGGTCCAGGTGCGGGCTGTGTGCGAGCAGCTTCTCGGCCAGCAGTCCGGGCAGCGGCTGGCAGTCGAAGCGGGTGAGGTCGGCGAGCTGGGCGTCCAGGACGTCGTGCAGCGCCTTGCGGACGACGGGGTGGTGACGGCCCAGGCCCATCACGCCGAACCCGGCGAGCATGTCCAGGTAGTCGTCGCCGTCCGCGTCCCAGAAGTACGCGCCCTCACCTCGCTCGTAGACCTTGTCGAAGCCGATGGTGTGCAGCATGCGCGGCAGTTGGTGGTTGAGATACCTGCCGTGCAGCTCGTATCGCTCGGCTCCGCGCTCGGCCAGGAGGGCGCCGAGGTCGAACTCGGTGGTCATTCGGCTTTCTCCTTGACTGCGCCGGCGAGCGGACCGTCGGCGGACCTGACGTCCCGGACGGCCAGGCTCGCGCTGATCCGGCCGGCGACCTCGACGGGCGTGAGACCGATGTCGGCGAGCACCTCACCTCGCTTGGCGTGCGCGAGGAACTGCTCCGGGATCCCGAACCGCCGTACGGGCACGTCGACTTCGGCGTCTCCCAGGGCCAGCGCCACGGCCGAACCGACGCCGGCGGCACGGCTGTTGTCCTCGACCACGGCCACCAAGCGGTGCTCGGCGGCGAGGCCGGGCAGCGCCGGGTCGACGGGTTTGACCCACCGCGGGTCGACGACGGTGCTGTTGACGCCCCGGGCCGCCAACAGCTCGGCGGCCTGCAGACACACCGGCGCCATGACGCCGACGGCCACCAGGAGCACCTCCGCCCGCTCGCCCCGGTGCAGTACGTCCATGCCGCCCACCCGGCCGACCGCGGGGATCTCCGGCCCGACCGACTCCTTCGGGAAGCGCACCAGCGTCGGCGCGTCGTCCACGGCGACCGCCTCCCGCAACTGCGCGCGCAGTTGCTCGGCGTCGCGCGGGGCCGCGATGCGCAGTCCCGGGACGACCTGGAGCACGGACATGTCCCACATGCCGTTGTGGGAGGCGCCGTCGACGCCGGTGACCCCGGCCCGGTCCAGCACGAACGTCACCCCGCAGCGGTGCAGCGCCACGTCCATCAGCAGCTGGTCGAAGGCACGGTTGAGGAACGTGGCGTAGACGGCGACGACCGGGTGCAGGCCCCCGGTCGCCAGGCCGGCCGCGCTCACTGCCGCGTGCTGCTCGGCTATGCCGACGTCCCACACCCGCTCCGGGAAGCGTTCGGCGAACTTGCCGAGCCCCACCGGGTGCAGCATGGCCGCGGTGATCGCCACGACGTCGTCCCGTTCCTCGCCGATCGCCAGGATCTCGTCGCCGAACACGGACGTCCAGGACGGTCCGCTGGAGGGGCTGAGCGGTGCGCAGGTCAGCGGGTCCATCACGCCGACGGTGTGGAAGTGGTCCTCCTCGTGCGCCAGCGCGGGCTCGTAGCCCCGCCCCTTCTCGGTGAGGCAGTGCACCAGCACCGGCCCGTGGAAGCGCTTGGCCCGGCGCAGGGCGGACTCGACGGCCTTGATGTCGTGCCCGTCGATCGGGCCGACGTACTTCAGGCCGAGGTCCTCGAACATGCCCTGGGGCGCGAACGCGTCCTTGAAGCCCTTCTTCGCGCCGTGCAGCGACTCGTAGACCGTGTGACCGACCACCGGGGTGCGCAGCAGGACGTCCTTCCCCCAGGCCAGCACCTTCTCGTAGCCGTCGGTCGTGCGCAGGGTCGCCAGGTGGTTGGCGAGCCCGCCGATGGTCGGCGCGTAGGAGCGCTCGTTGTCGTTGACGACGATGATCAGCGGCCGGTCCTTGGCGGCGGCGATGTTGTTCAGCGCCTCCCAGGCCATGCCGCCGGTGAGCGCGCCGTCGCCGATGACCGCGACGACATGTCCCTTCTCGCCCTGCACCTGACGGGCCTTGGCCAGTCCGTCGGCCCAGCCGAGCGCGGTCGAGGCGTGCGAGTTCTCGATGACGTCGTGCTCGGACTCCTCACGGGAGGGATAGCCGGACAGGCCGCCCTTGCCGCGCAGCTTGGAGAAGTCCTGACGTCCCGTCAGCAGCTTGTGCACATAGCTCTGGTGGCCGGTGTCCCACAGGATGCGGTCCACCGGCGACTCGAAGACCCGGTGCAGGGCGATGCTCAGCTCCACCACGCCCAGGTTGGGCCCGAGGTGTCCGCCGGTCCTGGCGACCGCGTGCACCAGGAATTCCCTTATCTCTTCGGACAGTTCACCGAGTTCCGCCTCGGACAGCGCCTTCAGGTCGCGTGGTTGCCGGATGTTCTCCAGGATCGTCACGTCGGGCCCCCTTCGGTCCGTGCTGTTCAACTCACGGTGACGGCCGGCTCCCCCGACACGCCGTCCTCTTCCATCTGCTCGGCGATCTTCATGGCCTCTTCGATGAGCGTCTCGACGATCTTGGACTCGGGGACGGTCTTGATGACCCGCCCCTTCACGAAGATCTGGCCCTTGCCGTTGCCGGAGGCGACGCCGAGGTCGGCCTCGCGGGCCTCACCGGGGCCGTTCACCACGCAGCCCATGACGGCGACGCGCAGCGGGACCTCCATGCCCGTCAGGCCCGCGGTGACCTCCTCGGCCAGCTTGTACACGTCGACCTGGGCGCGGCCGCAGGACGGGCAGGAGACGATCTCCAGCCGCCGCTGCCTGAGGTTCAGGGACGCCAGGATCTGGATGCCGACCTTGACCTCCTCGACCGGCGGCGCGCTCAGCGACACCCGGATGGTGTCGCCGATGCCCTGCGACAGCAGCGCGCCGAAGGCCACCGCCGACTTGATCGTGCCCTGGAACGCCGGGCCCGCCTCCGTGACGCCGAGGTGCAGCGGGTAGTCGCACTGGGCGGCGAGCTGCCGGTAGGCCTCGACCATCACGACCGGGTCGTTGTGCTTGACCGAGATCTTGATGTCGCGGAAGTCGTGCTCCTCGAAGAGGGACGCCTCCCAGAGCGCCGACTCGGCCAGCGCCTCCGGGGTCGCCTTGCCGTACTTCTGGAGCAGCCGTCGGTCCAGCGAGCCGGCGTTGACCCCGATGCGGATCGGCGTGCCGTGGTCCTTCGCGGCCCGCGCGATCTCCTTCACCTTGTCGTCGAACTGCTTGATGTTGCCGGGATTGACGCGGACCGCCGCGCAACCCGCCTCGATCGCCGCGAACACGTACTTCGGCTGGAAGTGGATGTCCGCGATCACCGGGATCTGCGACTTGCGGGCGATCGTCGCGAGCGCGTCCGCGTCGTCCTGCGTGGGGCAGGCGACGCGGACGATCTGACAGCCGGACGCGGTGAGTTCCGCGATCTGCTGGAGGGTGGCGCCGATGTCCGACGTACGCGTCGTCGTCATCGACTGCACCGACACCGGGGCCCCGCCCCCGACCGACACCGGACCGACCTCGATCCGCCGCGACTCACGTCGTGGCGCAAGGGGCCGGACCGGCATCTCGGGGACGCCCAGGGAGACAGCGGTCACGGCCGTCACTCCCGGTTTCCGTTGACGGTGTCGCGCATGGCACGCAGGGACTCCTTGAGGGAGCCCATGGTGGCGAGGACGGCGGTGGGCTCGTAGCCGCAGTGCGCCATGCAGTTGGCGCAGCGCGGGTCCCGGCCACGGCCGTATTTGTCCCAGTCGGTGTCCTCGATGAGTTCGCGGTACGTCGGCACGTACCCGTCGCTCATCAGGTAGCAGGGCCGCTGCCAGCCGAAGAGCGAGTAGTTCGGGATCGCCCACGCGGTGCACGGGAAGTCGACCTTGCCCTCCAGGAAGTCCAGGAAGAGCGGCGAGTGGTTGAGCCGCCACCTGCGCCGGTTGCCGCCCGCGAAGGCCTTCTTGAACAGCTCGCGGGTCTGCTCCACGCCCAGGAAGTGCTCCTGGTCGGGCGCCTTCTCGTAGGCGTAGGCGGGCGAGATCATCATCTCGTCGACCTTGAGGTCGTCGTTGAGGAAGTTGAGCACCTCGATGATGGTCTGCGGGGTGTCGGTGTTGAAGAAGGTGGAGTTGGTGGTGACCCGGAAGCCGCGCCGCTTGGCCTCCTTGATGGCCGCCACGGCCTCGTCGAACACACCCTCCTTCGCCACGGACTCGTCGTGCCGCTCGCGCAGCCCGTCGATGTGCACGGCGAAGGCGAAGTAGGGGGAGGGCGTGAACTTGTCCATCTTCTTGCGCAGCAGCATGGCGTTGGTGCAGAGGAAGACGTACTTCCTCTTGGCCACCAACTGCCGCACGATCTCGTCGATCTGAGGGTGCATCAGGGGCTCGCCGCCCGCGATGGACACCATCGGCGCGCCGGACTCCAGCACCGCGCCCACGGCCTGGGCGACCGGCATGCGCTGCTTGAGCACTCCCGCCGGATGCTGGATCTTGCCGCAGCCCTCGCACTTGAGGTTGCAGGCGAAGAGGGGCTCCAGCTCGACGATGAGCGGGAACTTGTCCCGCTTACGGAGCTTCTGTTCGGCCAGGTATGTAGCGACCTTGATGGACTGGCGCAGCGGCATGGCCATGTGGCTCACCTCCGGGGGAGCAGAACATTACGGTGCCATTCGAAAAAAGCAGGCAGGACGGAGCGAAGAACACGGAAAGCCGATATTCCACCGCGCACCGTGCCGATCCGGACGAGTTCATGTTCTGGAGCGTCCACGACCACTCGGACGGCCGCAACCGGGCGCAGATCCGGGCGCACGGCGCTCAGGAGCGTCGCCGCCGACTCCATGTCGACCGCGATTGCGCCGGTGGCGAGCAGGTCGCCCCGTTCGTGACCGCGCACGACGTGGTCGGAGCCGATGACAGGGCCGGTGTGGACGGTGCGCCCCGGCACGGTGCGCACGAGCTCCTTGACGAGCAGTTCGGTGCCGACGCAGGGGACACTGCCGCGGGGGTCGCGGGTCTCCTCTGCGACGACCAGGTCACCGGGGTGCATCCCGGGGGCGAGCCCGGCGCAGAAGCCCGTGGCGAGCACCGCCGCCCCGTGGAGCACCGGGTCGGCCAGGACCCGGGTGACGGAACGCTCCGCCGCCTTCGGCCCCATGCCCGTCCGCAGGACGGTGACCGGCCCGTCGGCCCCGCTGCGGTCGCCCATGCGCAGCGCGAGGTGCTCGATGCCGAGCGCGCAGGCGATCAGCAGCGGGGCGGGGACGGGCTGTGCGCTCATTCAGCTCCCTTCGGCCCCGGCGGCGGCCGACTGGGCGCCGGGCTTCTTGCTGAACGGCTCGCCGTGGACGTACCGACCGAGTGCGGTCAGCGGGAAGACCTGCCGGTAGAGGTGGTAGTTGATGGAGAAGTCCCACGGGAAGCCGGTGCCGGTGAAGTACGGCTCGTCCCAGGAACCGTCCTCCCGCTGGGTCTGCGCCAGCCAGGCGATGCCCCGCTCGACGCTCTTGGCGTCCTTCTCCCCCGCGGCCAGCAGGGCCATCAGCGCCCACGCCGTCTGGGAGGCCGTCGAGGCGCCCCGGGCGCTGAAGCGGGTGGGGTCCTGGTAGGAGCGCAGGTCCTCGCCCCAGCCGCCGTCGTCGTTCTGCACCCGCTCCAGCCAGGCCACCGCCCGCCGGATCGCGAGGTGCCGGGCGGGCAGGCCCGCCGCGGTGAGGGCGGGCACCACGGACCCCGTCCCGTAGACGTAGTTGACGCCCCAGCGCCCGAACCACGAACCGTCCGGCTCCTGTTCGGCCAGCAGCCACTCGATGCCGCGCCGGGTGCGCGGATCGTGCGAGAGCCCCTCCACCGCCAGCATCTCGACGACGTGCGCGGTGACGTCCGCGGACGGCGGGTCGATGACCTCGCCGAAGTCGCAGAACGGCAGCCGGTTGGGGAACGGGCTGGTGTTGTCGACGTCGAAGGCGCCCCAGGCCCCGTTCCGCGACTGCATCCCGAGGTTCCAGCGCACCCCACGCGCGATGGCCCGGTCCATCCGCTGCGGGTCGTGGTGCTTGACCCGGCGCAGCGCGAGGACCACCTCGGCGGTGTCGTCGATGTCGGGGTAGTTGTCGTTGTGGAACTCGAATGCCCAGCCGCCCGGCGGCAGTTGGGGTCGCCGTACCGACCAGTCGCCGGGGCGCACCACCTGCTCGCCGAGCATCCAGTCGGCGGCCTTGACCAGTTGCGGATGGTCGGCGGGGAGGCCCGCGTCGGCGAGCGCGATGGTCGCCAGGCAGGTGTCCCACACCGGTGACTGGCAGGCCTCGATCATCCGGGCGCCGTCCTCGCGCCACACCGCGTACCGGTCGAGGGACTTCAACCCGGCCCGCATCACCGGGTGTTCGAGGTCGTAGCCGAGCAGGTGCAGGGCGATGATCGAGTAGACGGCGGGCGGCTGGATCCCGCCCCAGCAGCCGTCGTTCTCCTGGCGTTCGATGATCCAGCGGGCGGCGGAGTTCAGGGCGGACTTGCGCAGCCTGCGGACCGCGACCGACCGGTAGCCGCGCACCACCTTGTCGAGCCGCTGGAAGAGCCCGTCCCAACTGTTCACCGGAGCAAGGGGTTTGGGCGGGTTGGGGTTCGCCGGGTCGGTGTGCAGCTCGTCGAGCGGGAACGGCGCCGGGCGCACCGGGCGCTTCGCCGACACGACGGTGAGCGGCACGATCGTCTGCCGGGCCCAGCAGCCGAAGTTGTAGATGCTGAGCGGGAACCACTTGGGGAAGTACAGGAGCTCCGGCGGGAGTTCGGGCAGGTCCTCCCACTTCCACCAGCCGAACAGGGCCAGCCAGATCCGGGTGAAGACGCGGGCGGCGGCGATGCCGCCCTGGTCGCGGATCCACGCGGAGGCGTTCGCCATGTGGGGCGCCTCGGGGGCGTCGCCGGCCAGGCGGAGGGCGACGTACGCCTCGACGGTGGCGGAGAGGTCGGGCGGGCCGCCGTAGAAGGTGGCCCAGGTGCCGTCCGCGCGCTGCTCGCCGCGGACGAAGAGGGCGGCGGCCTGCGTGGTGGCCTCGTCGCGGATGCCCAGGAACTGACGGAGCAGCAGGTCCTCGGCGTCCATGGTGACGTTCGTCTCGAGGTCGCCCTTCCACCAGCCCTCGGCGTCCTGCCGGGCGAGCAGGAAGTCGGTGGCGCGCTGCATCGCGCGTGCGGCGGCTTCTTGTACCCCGGCCGCCACGGGGATGGTGATGTGGGTTTCGCTGGCCGCGGCAGCGCGGGGCGGGAGAGCCCCGGTGCTTCCGTCGGTCGTCGCTGTCATGGCTTCCCCTTCGTGCAGTGTGCATGTCGTTGCGTCTGCTGTGGGTCCGCCGTCGGCCGGTGCTCTGACTCCTCGCACACCGGCCGGCGACTACGCGAGGGCTATTCGACCGATAGTGATCATCTCTTTCGTACGACGACGAAGTCGGCGAGCGCCGTGAACCGGGCCCGTACCTGCTCGGGCATGTCGACGGCGTTCAGGGCCTCGAGGGCCACGGTGTGCTGACGGCGTGCCTCCTCGGCGGTCCACTCGCGGCCGCCGGCCTCCTCGATGAGCGCGGCGCGGGCCGCGAACTCCTCCTCGGAGAAGTTCTCGAAGTCGCTGCTCTTGGCGTCGGCGGCGAGGATCTCGCCGAGCCGCTCGGAGGCGGGGCCGCCCGCCGCGAGCGCGGCCACCACCGGCAGGGACTTCTTGCGCTGGCGCAGGTCGCTCCAGGTCTGCTTGCCGGTGGAGACCGGGTCGCCCCAGATGCCGAGCAGGTCGTCGACGGCCTGGAAGGCGAGGCCCAGGTGGTAGCCGTACTTCTCCAGCGTGTCGGCGGTGCGCTCGTCCGCGCCGCCGAGCACGGCGCCGACGGAGCTGGCGCAGGCCAGCAGGGCGCCGGTCTTGTTGCCCTCCATCTCCAGGCACTCCTCGACGCTGACGCGGTCGCGGTGCTCGTAGGAGATGTCCTGGGCCTGGCCGTCGATGAGGGCGCGGGTGGCGGTGGTCAGACGGCGGGTCGCGCGGCCGGCCTCGACGGTGCCGAGTTCGAGGAGGATCTCGTTGGCGAGGGCGAACAGGGCGTCGCCGACCAGGATGGCCTGGGCGGGGCCGTGCACCTTCCAGACGGTGTCGCGGTGCCGGCGCTGTTCGTCGCCGTCCATCAGGTCGTCGTGCAGGAGCGAGAAGTTGTGGACCAGCTCGACGGCGACCGCGCCGGGAATGCCGACCTCGGGCGCGGCGCCGGTGACCTCGGCGGAGAGCACGGCGAGGGCGGGGCGCACGGCCTTGCCTCCGTCGCCGTCGGTCGGATTGCCCTGGGCGTCGATCCAGCCGAAGTGGTAGGCGGCGACCGTGTCCATGGGCGGAGCCAGCCGGTCGACGGCCGCCCTCAGCACCGGCGTGGCCAGGGTGCGGCCGCGCTCCAGGAGCGCGGTCACGTCCACCGCGGTCCTACGAGCGTCCGGCGTGGCCGGGGGCACAGGGGGCACAGTTTCTCCTCTTGTTGCGGTACCGGAGGGGGTGCGGGGGTGTGCCGAGCCGTGCTGATCGAGCATCAGGCCGCCTCCTCGAACGCGAAGAGGCGGCGGGGGCGGGGCCGGCCCAGGGCGCTCAGCGCGGCGTCCGCCGCACTCACGCCGCTGCGGACCGCACTCTCCATGGTCGCGGGCCACCCTGTGGCGGTCCACGCTCCGGCCAGGTACAGGCCGGGGGCTTTGGTGCGGGCGCCGGGACGCAGCCGCCCGACGCCGGGGGTGGGGGCGAACGTCGCCGTGCGCTCCCGGGTCACGAAGAAGTCCCGCACCTCGGCGCCGCGCGCGCCCGGCAGCAGCCGCTCCAGCTCGGGCAGATAGCGCTCGCGCAGCACGGCGACGGGTTCGTCGATCTCGCTCTGCGCGGCGGACTGGGACAGGGCGAGGTACTGGCCCTCGCGCAGGCCGGAGGCGTGGGTGCGGTCGAAGACCCACTGCACGGGCGTGCCGAGCGCCGCGAAGAAGGGCTTGTCGAGCACCTTGCGGTCGTAGACGACATGCACGTTGAGGATGGGCGCGGTGTCGATGTCCAGCAGCAGCCGCGGGTCGTCGAGCGCTCCGTCGGGGAGCAGGTCGTACGTCTCGCGCTGCGGCACGGCGAGCACGACGGTGTCCGCGCGGAGCGTCTCGCCGGGAACCTGAACGCTCCACGCCCCGTTTTCGTCAGTAGAGATGGAGGTGACGCGTGAACGGACCTCGATCCGTACGCCCGAGGACTCGAGCGCCTTGCGGGTCAGCCGGTCGTGCAGTTCGCCCAGCGGGACGTGCGCCCAGCCGATGTCGGCCGCGCCCGGGTCGGACAGCAGACCGGTCTTGAACACCATCGCGGCGAGCCCCAGCGAGGAGTCGCCCGCGACCGCGTTGAGGGTGGCGACCCCGACCAGGTCCCACAGGGCCTCGACGGCGCGTGCCGACTGACCGTGCGCGGTCAGCCAGCTGCCGAAGTCCTGTGTGTCCAGGGTCGGATCGGCGAGGTCGAGTCCCTTGAGCGCGAGCGCGGCCCGGCCCACTCTGGCGCGTTCGGCGAGCGAGAGGTGGGGATACGTGGCGAGGCTGCGCCCCAGATGCAGGGGCACCGGCAGCGCGTCGCGCCGCAGTCTGCCCAGCCGTTGCCCCTCGGGCTTGGCGAGGTCGACGACGGGCACGTCGAGCCGGTCCTGCAGCGGCGCCAGCGCGCTGCCCTCGATGCGGTCGAGGAACCAGCGGTAGGCGGTGCAGCAGCGCAGGTACACGTGCTGTCCGTTGTCGACGGTGAGGTCGCCGCGCTGGAAGGAGAAGGCGAGGCCGCCGAGCCGGGGCCGGCTTTCGAGGAGGGTGACCCGTACGCCCGCGTCGGCGAGCGCGAGCGCGGCGGTGACACCCGCGAGCCCGCCCCCGACGACGACGGCTGTGCGTCCCGAAGTACCGGAGACCTCCGAGGCGTCGGCGAGCTGCTCGTCGTTCATCGTGCACCCTCCCGTGCGGGCCGGCCGTGGTGTGTGAACTCTGCACCGCAGGCCGTCGCAGTCAGGGACGCCGCGCCGGACCGGAGGGTTGCGTGCCGGTTTTCTCCGGGGGAATCGCCTTGTCCCACCGTGTCGTCCGCCGCGTCCATCAGGTGTGCCTCCTGACGGTCCGTCGCGACACATGCCGGGCGTCCAGGCCCGACAGGCCGCGTACGGCGACGTAGGCCTTCTCCCGTCCGGGCAGCGAGACCCGGCCGCGCAGCACCGCCTCGGGGTCGCGCTCGATGCGGTCGAGGAGCCGGCGGTAGATGCCGGCCATGGCGGCGACACAGGCGCCGCTGCGCCGGTCGAGCAGGGGGAGCAGCCGGTAGCCCTCGGCGAACAGGGTGCGGGCCCGTCGCACCTCGAAGTGCACGAGGCCCGCGAAGTCGGAGCCCTCCGGCGGTTTCGGCCCGTCGAAACCGGCCGAGCAGCCGAACTTGGCGAGGTCGTCGGCGGGCAGGTAGACCCGGCCGCCCTCGGCGTCCTCGCGGACGTCTCGGAGGATGTTCGTGAGCTGGAGCGCGAGCCCGAGTGTGTCCGCGTACTCCGGCGCGCGCTCGGCGCCGCGCGCCCCGGGTTCGGTGCCGAACACGCCGAGCGAGAGCCGCCCGATGGCGCCCGCCACGCACCGGCAGTACGTCTTCAGGTCGTCCCAGGTCTCGTAGGTCTCGCCGCGCACGTCCATCAGGACGCCGTCGATCAGCTCGTCCAGGCCGCCCAGCGGGATGGGGAAGGCCCGGGCCGTGTGCGCGAGGGCGACCGCGACGGGGTCGGTGTCGTCCTCCTCGACCTCGCCCTCGCGGACCCGGGTGAGCAACGCCCGGGTGTCCTCGAGCCGGGCGGTCTTGACGTCCCCGTCCAGCCCGCCGTCGCCGATGTCGTCGACGCGGCGCGAGAAGGCGTACAGCGCCGACATCGCGCGGCGCTTGGGCGTGGGCAGCAGTCTGATGCCGTACGCGAAGTTACGGGCCTGCTGTCCCGTGACGGTCTCGCAGTAGCCGTAGGCGGCGAGTACCGGCGCGGACACGTGTGGTGACGACTCCACGGTCCGGATCACCCCTCTCCTCGCAGGGTCACGCCCACCTCGCGCAGCAACTGCAGCTTGCCGGGCTCGGGCGGGCCGGGAAGTACGTCGTAATCGGCGGCGGCGATCGCGCGGATCGCCGCCCTTCCCCCCGCCACGAACCCTGCGAGCAGCAGTCTCAGCCTGCCGTGGACGCTACCCACCAGGGGGGCGCCTTCATTCAGGAGATCGCGGGCGCGTTGCGCCTCGTATGCAACCAGAGCGCGCACCGACGCGCCCGCGGTTTTCGTGGCGAGATCCGCTTCTCGCACGTGGAAGCGCTTCATGTCCGTGGCGGGCAGGTAGACGCGGTCGCGGCCGAGGTCCTCGGACACGTCCTGCAGGTGTTCGACGATCTGCAGTGCGGTGCAGATCGCGTCGGAGCGGCGGACGCGCTCGGGGGTCGAGGCGCCGGTGACGGCGAGGACGAGACGGCCGACGGGATTGGCGGACAGTTCGCAGTAGGCGAGGAGGTCGTCGTAGGTCTCGTAGCGGGTGACGAGCTGGTCCTGTCGGTTGGCGGCGATCAGGCCGAGGAAGGGCTCGGGGGTGAGCGAGCGGCGGCGGACCGTCGACTGGAGGCGGCGCAGCAGGGGGTGGCGGGGCGGGCCGTCGAATCCGTCGAAAACACGATGCAGATCGGCCTCGAAGGCGTCCAGCAGGAGCAGCCGGTTCTCGGCCTCGGCGGCCGACACGCCGAGCAGTCGGGCGTCGACGCCGCCCGGGGCGAGGTCGCCGTCGCCGATGTCGTCGACGAGCCGGGCGAAGCCGTAGACGGCCATCAGGTCCTCGCGCCAGTCCTTGGGCAGGAAGAACGGGGCCACGGGGAAGTTCTCGTGCGCGGCCTTGTCGAGGGTGCCGCGTTCCGGGTCGCCGGTGCGTGGCGCGACCGGCGCCGTCATCGTCGACCGCCTGGGGCGGAAACGGCACGGCCTGCGCTGAGCTGGGGAGTCTCCGTAGCCATTGCCGTCACATCTCCCGTTCTACACTGCGGACCCAATACACACTATTTCGGACACGCCGCCCGACCGCCCGTGCACCGGCCCGACCATGGGCGCTGCGCATTATCGCCCCACTTGACGCGTTTCGGGACCGGTCCAGCTTACGTTGTACAACGCAGCACGGTTCGCGGGGGTGTCCTGCACATCACAACAACACACCGATTGGCGTCAAGATTCCTAAGGCGACACGGAGTTGACGTTTCCTTTGCAGACGCAGGGCCCCGCCGGGAAGTTCCGGCGGGGCCCTGGTCGCATCGCTCTACCTGGCCGAGAACTTCTCGTACTCCTTGAGGACCTCGTCGGTCGGGCCGTCCAGGCGGAGTTCGCCGCGTTCCAGCCACAGCACGCGGTCGCAGGTGTCCCTGATCGACTTGTTGCTGTGGCTGACCAGGAACACCGTGCCGGCCTGCCCCCGCAGCTCCCGGATGCGTTCCTCGGAACGGCCCCGGAACTTCGCGTCGCCGGTGGCCAGCGCCTCGTCGATCATCAGGACGTCGTGGTCCTTGGCAGCGGCGATGGAGAAGCGCAGCCGGGCCTGCATGCCCGAGGAGTAGGTGCGCATCGGCAGGGAGATGAAGTCGCCCTTGTCGTTGATGCCGGAGAAGTCGACGATCTCCTGGTAGCGCTCCTTGATCTGCTCACGGGACATGCCCATGGCCAGGCCGCCGAGCATGACGTTGCGTTCGCCGGTGAGGTCGTTCATCAGCGCCGCGTTGACGCCCAGCAACGAGGGCTGGCCGTCGGTGTAGACCTTGCCGCTCTCGGGCGGCAGCAGGCCGGCGATGGCGCGCAGCAGGGTCGACTTTCCGGAGCCGTTGGAGCCGATCAGGCCGACGGCCTCGCCCCGGTGGACGGTGAAGGACACCCCGCGCACCGCATGCACCTTGCGCACGCCCCGCGTCGCCTCGCCGGAGCCCCGCTTGACCATGCGGCTGAGCGCGGACGTGGCGCTGCCCTTGCCGCCGCCCGCGCCGTTGACGCGGTACACGATGTGGACGTCCTCGGCGATGACGGTGGGGACGCGCGGCCCGGGGAGCCGCTCAGCCACGGCCGTACCTCTCCTCTGCGCGCCAGAAGAACACGAAACCGCCGACCGCCAGCAGCAGCGCCCAGCCGCCCGCGACCCCCCACACGTGGGCGGGCAGGTTCTCGGCCTCGTACTCCTCGATGAGCGCGAAGCGCATCAGGTCCATGTAGATGGCGGCCGGGTTCCACTGCAGGATGTTCGCCACCCACTGCGGCTTGTCGGCGAGGAAGACGGGGATGGAGAACATCACGCCGGAGGCGTACATCCAGGTCCGCATCACGAACGGCATCAGCTGCGCCAGGTCCGGGGTCTTCGCGCCGGCCCGGGCGAAGACCATCGCCAGGCCGGAGTTGAAGCAGAACTGCAGTATCAGCACCGGCACGATCAGCGCCCAGGAGGCGTCCGGATAGCTGCCGAAGCCGATGACCACCACGAACAGCACGACCATCGAGTACAGCAGTTGTTGGAGCTGCTGCAGCGCGAAGGAGATCGGCAGCGAGGCGCGCGGGAAGTGCAGGGCGCGGACCAGGCCGAGGTTGCCGGAGATCGCGCGGACGCCGCTCATCACCGAGCTCTGCGTGAAGGTGAACACGAAGACGCCCGTGACCAGGAAGGGGATGTACACCTCCTTCGACATGCCCCGGCCGGCGTCGAGCAGCAGGCCGAAGATCATGAAGTACACGGCGGCGTTCAGCAGCGGAGTGGCCACCTGCCACAGCTGGCCGAGCTTGGCCTGGCTGTACTGCGCGGCGAGTTTCGCCGAGGAGAAGGCCAGGATGAAGTGGCGTCGGCCCCAGAGCTGACGGACGTACTCCGGCAGGGAGGGGCGCGCCCCGCTCACGGCCAGCCCGTACTTGGCGGCCAACTGCCCCGCCGTGAGGCGTTCGTCGGGCGACGGAGGCGCGCTCACCGCGACTCCGACGTCATGCGTTGTCTCACTCACCAGTAGGAAACCTTCGTCTTCGGGATGCGCAGCCTTGACGGCTGGCATGAGCCGGCGGGCCCGTGGTACGGCCCGGGTGCCTCAGTAACGAGCTTGTCAGATCACCGGGGGCCGGCCCAGTCGGGTCAGCCGCCATACCGTGCGCCACTTCATGGGCCTGCGCGGTCCGCACGAAGTGCCCCAGCCTTCCCGGAAACCGCCGAACCAGGCCTTCAGCGCGGAGCCCGAGGGGCGGCGCGCCAGCGTCAGCAGCAGCCAGACCCCGAGGTAGACCGGAACCAGCGGGGCGGGAAGGTTGCGGCGGGCCAGCCAGACGCGGTTGCGGGCGACCATGCGGTGGTACACCGCGTGCCGCGAGGGCGCGGTCGTCGGGTGGTACAGCACCATGTCGGACCGGTAGTCGATCATCCAGCCCGCGTCGAGGGCCCGCCAGGCCAGGTCGGTCTCCTCGTGGGCGTAGAAGAACTCGTCCGGGAGCCCGCCGACTTCCGCGAAGACCTTCGTGCGGACGGCGTTGGCGCCGCCGAGGAAGGTGGTGACCCGGGAGGAGCGCATCGGGTCGGAGGCGCGCAGCCGCGGTACGTGCCGGCGCTGGGTGACCCCGGTCTCCGGGTCGGCGATCCGGAAGCTGATGATGCCCAGCTTCGGATCGGCGTCGAAGGCCTGCCGGCACAGCTCGGCGGTGTCGTGGTGGGCGAGCAGGCCGTCGTCGTCCAGGAACAGCAGGACGTCGACGTCCCGGCCGCTGGGGCCGAAGGCCTCGATGCCGACGTTGCGGCCGCCGGGGATGCCGAGGTTCTCGGGCAGCTCGACCGTGCGGACGCCCTCGGGGACGTCCGGGACGGGCGAGCCGTTGCCGACGACGACCACCTGGACCTGGTCGCCGTCCTGCTTGGCGACCGAGTCGAGCAGTGCGCGCAGTTCGTCGGGGCGGTTGCCCATGGTGATGACGACCGCGCCGACCGTTGTGGGCGCGCTCACTTGAGCCTGCTCGACACGAGGATGGACACCAGGTGCAGCAGCGTCTGCAGCAGCGCGATGCCGGCCAGTACGGCGACGCCGAGCCGGGAGAAGAAGAGGTCGCCGCGGACCTGGTCGACGACGGCCAGGACCAGGATCAGCAGGGACGCCTCGATGCCGAGGATCAGCCGGTGGAACTTGAGCGCCGAGGCGGCCCGCCGGGCCAGCGCCATGCCGGAGGAGCGCGGTTCGGAGGCCGACTCCTTGACCGGCGGCAGTCCGCCCTGGTGGCGGGCGACGCCGACGAGGTCGGTCTCGGCCTTGATCAGGATCGCCCCGAGCGCGGCCAGCGTGCCGAGGAAGGCCCACAGCCAGTCGATCCGGCCGCTGCCCCACAGGTCGGCGGCGCGCAGCCCGAAGCCGACCAGGACGGCGGCGTCGGTGAGATACGCCCCGACCCGGTCCAGGTAGACCCCGCCGAGGGAGTACTGCTTCTTCCAGCGGGCGATCTCGCCGTCCACGCAGTCCAGCAGCAGGTACATCTGGACGCACACCACGCCGAGCACGGCGCCCGTGATCCCCGGCACCAGCAGCGCCGGGGCCGCGAGGACGCCGAAGACGGTCATCAGGTACGTGAGCTGGTTGGGCGTGACCCTGGTGTTCACCAGATAGCGGTCGACCCGCAGGGACACCTCACGCATGTAGAGGCGCCCCATCCAGTGCTCACCGCTGCGCCGGTCCTTCACCCCCGGAGGGTGGACGACCGGTCTGAGTTCAGCTACCGATGGCCTTGACATAGTCGGCGTAGATGTCCTTGATCTGTTCGGTCTTGAGGTCGAGGTGTTCGAGGATCGTGTAGCGGCCGGGCCGGGTCTCGGGGGCGAACTCCACCGCGCGGACGAACTCGTCCACCGTGAAGCCGATCTCCTCGGGCAGGACCGGCAGTCCGTGCCGGCGCAGCACCTGGGCCATGTAGGCGGACTGCTCGTGGGCTCCGCGCAGGTACATCGCGAAGGCCGCGCCGAGTCCGCACTGCTCGCCGTGGGCGGCGGCGCGCTGGGGGAAGAGCAGGTCGAAGGCGTGGTTGATCTCGTGGCAGGCGCCGGAGGACGGGCGGGAGTCGCCCGACACCGACATGGCGATGCCGCTGAGCACCAGCGCCTCGGCCAGCACCTGCAGGAATTCGGTGTCCCCGATGCCGCCGGGGTGCCTGAGGACCGCCTCGCCGGCCTGGCGGGCGATCGCGGCGGCGAGGCCGTCGATCTTCTCGCCCTTGACCCGGCTCGCGAGCTCCCAGTCGGCGATGGCCGAGATGTTCGACACGGCGTCGCCGATGCCGGCCCGCACGAACCGCACCGGGGCCTCGCGGATGACGTCGAGGTCGATGACGACCGCGATCGGGTTCGGCACTCCGTAGGAGCCGCGGCCCGCGTCGTTGTCGAGGGTGGCGACCGGCGAGCACAGGCCGTCGTGCGCGAGGTTGGTGGGGACGGCGACCAGCGGGAGGCCCACCCGGGCCGCGGCGAACTTGGCGCAGTCGATGATCTTGCCGCCGCCGAGGCCGACGACCGCGTCGTAGTGGCCGGCCTTTATGTCACCGGCGAGCCGCACGGCGTCGTCGAGGGTGCCGCCGCCGACCTCGTACCAGGAGGCGCCGGGCAGAGCGGGGGTGAGGCGCTCGCGCAGCCGGGCGCCGGAGCCGCCGCTGACGGCGATCGCGAGCTTGCCGGAGTGCGAGATGCGCTCGTCGGCGAGGACCCCGACGAGGTCGTCGAGGGCGCCGGGGCGGATGTCGACGACGACCGGCGAAGGGATCAGCCGGGTCAGTACTGGCACGCGATCTCCCGTCCACGGGCGAGATCGTCGTGGTTGTCGATCTCGACCCACTTGACGTCGCCGATCGGCGCCACGTCGATGCGGAAGCCGCGGTTGACGAGCTCCTGGTAGCCGTGCTCGTAGAACTGCTGGGGGTCGGTCTCCCACACGGTCTTGAGCGCGTCGGCCAGTTCGGGGGCCGCGTCGCCCTCGATGAGGGTGACGCCGATGTACTCGCCGGTGGCCTCGGCCGGGTCCATCAGCTTGGTGATCTTCGTCATGCCCTTCTCGGGGTCGACGACGACCTTCATCTCCTCGTCCGCGAGAGACTTCACGGTGTCGAGGGCGAGGATGATCCTCTTGCCCTCGCCGCGGGCGGCGAGCAGCGTCTTCTCGACGGAGACGGGGTGCACGGTGTCGCCGTTGGCGAGGATCACGCCGTCCTTGAGGGCGTCCCGGCCGCACCACAGGGAGTAGGCGTTGTTCCACTCCTCGGCCTTGTCGTTGTCGATGAGGGTCAGCTTGAGGCCGTACTTCGCCTCCAGCGCCGCCTTGCGCTCGTACACGGCCTCCTTGCGGTAGCCGACGATGACCCCGACCTCGGTCAGACCGATCTCGGCGAAGTTGCCGAGCGTCAGGTCGAGCACCGTGGGCTCGCCCTCTATGCCCGCGGGCCCCACCGGCACCAGCGCCTTCGGCAGGGTGTCGGTGTAGGGGCGCAGACGCCGGCCGGCGCCGGCCGCCAGCACGAGGCCGATCATGCGGGTTCTCCTTCATCGTGTACGGCGGGAGCGCCGCCCTTGTGGGCAGCCACCCAGAAGCGGATGCTCTCGACGAGCACCACCACGGCGACGGCCACGGCGAGGACCGTGAGCGCGACCTTGAACTGCGAGGCGGTGAGCGCCATGGCCAGCACGGCCACGACCAGCGTCCGCCCCTCCTGCCCCCCGACGGCGCGCACCAGCCAGGCCGGCGGCGCTCCGGCGTTGCCGCGGATGCGGTACACCGTGTCGTAGTGATGGTAGGCGACGGCGCCGACGAGGCCGAAAGCCGCGGGCAGCGCCCCCTGCACGTCCGCCTGGGCCGCGAGGATCAGCACCGTGCCGTACTCGGCGGCCCGGAAGAGCGGCGGGACCAGCCAGTCGAGGGCGCCCTTGAGGGGGCGGGCGACGGCGTCGGCGGACAGCAGGACGTACAGCACGACGGCCACGAGGAGCGAGAAGCCCGGCCCGTCGAACCCGGCCGCGAGGACCAGCAGGCCGGCGCCGGCGCCCGCGGCGAGGGGGGCCGGGATGCGGATGCCCGCGGGCAGGGTGCGGGCGAGCAGTTCGGTCAGGAGCCCGTTGTCCGCGAGGTCCGCAAGGGCCTGCGCCGCCCGGTCCGTGCGCCTGGCCTTGCGGGTCAGGGAGCGCAGGACACGGCCCGCCGTGGTGTACGTCGCCGCGAAGGCGCAGCCGATGAGCAGCGCGTAGAAGGTGATGCGGGGGGTGGCGGCCGCGGTCAGGACGGCGATCATGGCCCAGCGCTCGCCGATGGGCAGGACGATCATCCGCCGCACCCAGACCGTCCAGCCGACGCTGTCGAGCTTGTCGGAGAGGGCGGCGGTGGGGCTGGTGTTGGCGGTGGCGTCGTGGTTGGCCTCGTTGAACGAGAAGTCGACGACGTGCCGGCAGGTCTGCAGCACCATCGCGCCGAGCGCGAGGGCCCATACGTCGTCGCCGCCGCGGGCCGCGCCGAGCGCGAGGCCGGCGTAGTAGGCGTACTCCTTGGCACGGTCGAAGGTGGCGTCGAGCCAGGCGCCGAGCGTGGAGTACTGCAGGGAGTAGCGGGCGAGCTGGCCGTCGGTGCAGTCCAGCACGAAGGACGCGATGAGCAGCACGCCGGCCGCGATGAACCCGCCCCGGGTGCCGGTCGCCGCGCAGGCCGCCGCTATGAGCGCGGTGATCAGCGAGGCGGTGGTGACCTGGTTCGGGGTGAGGCCGCGGCGCGCGCACCAGCGGGCGAGGTAGCGGGAGTACGGGCTGATGCAGAAGGTGGTGAAGAAGCCGTCGCGGGCCTTCACGGCCGACTTCAGTCGGACGGCCTCGTCGTCGACGGCGGCGACGGCCTGCCGGGCCTCGTTGCGGGCCTGCGGGTCGGCGGGGACCTCGGCGACCAGGCTGCCCAGCTCGGGGCGGTAGACGTCGACGCCGTCGGCGTCGAGGGCGGTGACGACACGGTCGGCGAGGCTGTCCACGGCCAGGACGGCGCCGCCGCTCGCGGAGTTCTCCCGGGCCATCGCGCGGGTCAGGGCCTGGCGGCCGTCGGGCTGCGCGGTCACGGCGCCCGGGATCGCGGCGATCGGGAAGCGGGGGTCGGTGAGGCCGAGGCGCAGCGCGTGCTCGTGGCCCACGAAGCGGGCGTCCACGACGGCGACGCGCTGGTCGCCGGGGACGGCCGCGAGGAGGGTCTCGGCGTCACCGGCGTCGGAGGCGGTCCGCACGTCGTAGCCGAGGGACCGCAGGTCGCCCTCGATCGACGATCCGGGGACCGGCAAACCGGTGAGGATGGCGGTCGGCAACCGAACTCACTCCCTGGGTCCGACGCGTTCACGCCGGTCATGTACACGATGGGGGCGCCCTTGGCCGCACCGGCGACTGCACCGGTGGCCGCGCCAGGCGGGCGGCATGTCGGCAGAGGCTATCGGATGCCGGGAAGGCCGGGTTCACCGCCCGTTCAAGGACGATCAACGAGGTCCGACAGCCCGGCTTGAGCCCGGCTTGAACCGGCCTTTGCCGAGATCATCATCGGTGATCTGCGGCCCGGCCGACAAACCGCGCCCCACAGAGCCGACATCCGGGACATTGCCCACCGCGCCCTGGTGCCGATACCGGTCCGCATAGGGTCTACAGGCATGACGTGGCTGATCACCGGCGGAGCCGGATACATAGGGGCACATGTGGCGCGGGCCATGACCGGCGCCGGGGAGCGCGTCGTCGTCCTGGACGATCTCTCCACGGGCGCCGCCGCGCGGCTCGGGGCGGACGTGCCGCTCGTGAAGGGCTCGGCGCTCGACGGCGACCTGCTCGGGCGGGTCTTCGCCGACCACGAGGTGACAGGGGTCGTGCACCTGGCGGCGCACAAGCAGGTCGCCGAGTCGGTGGCGCGGCCCACCCGCTACTACCGGGAGAACGTGGGCGGTCTGGCCGCCCTCCTCGACGCGGTCGCCGAGGCCGGGATCCGACGGTTCCTCTTCTCCTCCTCCGCGGCCGTCTACGGCAACCCGGACGTGGACCTCATCACGGAGGACACCCCGTGCGCCCCGGTGAACCCGTACGGCGAGACCAAGCTCGCCGGGGAGTGGCTGGTCCGGGCGGCGGGGCAGGCGCACGGCATCGCGACGACCTGCCTGCGCTACTTCAACGTGGCCGGGGCGGCGGCGCCGGAGCTGGCCGACACCGGCGTCTTCAACATCGTCCCGATGGTCTTCGACCGGCTCACCCGGGGCGAGGCCCCGCGGATCTTCGGCGACGACTACCCGACGCCGGACGGCACCTGCGTCCGTGACTACATCCACGTCGCCGACCTGGCCGAGGCGCACCTGGCGGCGGCGCGGCGGCTGACCGCGCCGGACGCGGGGGGCGATCTGACGGTGAACATCGGGCGGGGCGAGGGCGTCTCGGTGCGCGAGCTGGTCACCCTGATCGGCGAGGTCGCCGGCGACACCCGGCCCGCGGTCGTCGAGCAGCGTCGGCCCGGGGACGCGCCGCGCGCGGTGGCCTCGGCCGGTCTCGCGGCCCGGGAGCTGGGCTGGACGGCCCGGCGGGACCTGCGCGAGACGGTCGGTTCGGCCTGGCGGGGCTGGCGGCTGCACCACGCCTGAGCTGCAGGTGAGGGTGCCCTGACCTGCGGTTCGTTTCCGCAGGTCAGGGCACATGACAACGGTGTTCAGTGCCGCGTTGCCGGATACCCCCCACCCGTAGTTCACTGTGAGCCCGGGCAGAACACGACGGGCCGCGACGGACCACAGAAGGGCTGCTTCCATGGGGGCTGGGCACGACCACGGCCACACGCACACGCACCCGCCGACCACCGGCACGGCCGCTGCGGCGTACCGCGGCAGGCTGCGGGTGGCGCTGTCGATCACGCTCGGCGTCATGGTGGTCGAGATCGTCGGCGGGCTGCTCGCCGACTCCCTGGCGCTGATCGCGGACGCGGCCCACATGGCGACGGACGCGCTGGGCCTGGGCATGGCGCTGCTCGCCATCCACTTCGCCAACCGGCCGCCGAGCACGACCCGCACCTTCGGGCTGGCCCGCGCCGAGATCCTGGCGGCCCTCGCCAACTGTCTGCTGCTGCTCGGAGTGGGCGGCTACGTCCTCTACGAGGCGGTCCAGCGGTTCTTCACGCCGGCCGCCACCGAGGGCGGGCTGATGATCTGGTTCGGCGCGATCGGTCTGGTCGCGAACATGGTCTCGCTCACGCTGCTGATGCGCGGCCAGGCGGAGAGCCTGAACGTGCGCGGGGCGTTTCTGGAGGTGGCGGCGGACGCGCTGGGTTCCGTCGCGGTGATCATCTCGGCGGTTGTGATCCTGGCCACCGGCTGGCAGACCGCCGACCCGATCGCCTCGCTCGTCATCGGTCTGATGATCGTGCCGAGGACGGTGAAGCTGCTGCGCGAGACCCTCGACGTGCTGCTGGAGTCGGCCCCCAAGGACGTCGACATGGCGGAGGTGCGCACCCACATCCTCGCCCTGGAGGGGGTGGAGGACGTGCACGATCTGCACGCCTGGACGATCACCTCCGGGATGCCGGTGCTGTCGGCGCATGTGGTGGTGCGCTCGGAGGTGCTGAACGCGATCGGTCACGAGAAGCTGCTGCACGAGCTCCAGGGCTGCCTGGGACACCACTTCGACGTGGAGCACTGCACCTTCCAGCTGGAGCCGAGCGGGCACGCGGAGCACGAGGCACGGCTCTGCCACTGAGCGTGCGCGGGTCATGGGCGGCGGGTGATCCGCACCGATCCGTACAGGCGTTCCACACGGTTCCCCCCTGTCGGCGCCGGGCAAGATCACCTACGGGGTCCCCTTGCCGTGCGCGGGACATGCGCGCTTTCGCGCGAAGCGCCGGGAGTGCCGGGCGGGTACGGCAGACTGGGGGACGCGAGGACCGATGCTAAGGATGGGTATGCCGATCACACCTGCCACCGCGACACACACGTCGTCGAACGGCACCGCGGACGCGATCTTGCTGGAGCTGGTCGACGAGAACGGCGTCACGATCGGCACCGCGGAGAAGCTCGCCGCCCATCAGCCACCGGGGCAGCTGCACCGCGCGTTCTCCGTGTTCCTCTTCGACGAGCGGGGCCGGCTGCTGCTCCAGCAGCGGGCGCTCGGCAAGTACCACTCCCCCGGCGTGTGGTCCAACACCTGCTGCGGTCACCCCTACCCCGGTGAGGCGCCGTTCGCGGCGGCCGCCCGGCGCACCTTCGAGGAGCTGGGCGTCTCCCCCTCGCTGCTCGCCGAGGCGGGCACGGTCCGCTACAACCACCCGGACCCCGACTCGGGTCTGGTGGAGCAGGAGTACAACCACCTGTTCGTCGGGCTGGTGCAGTCCCCGCTGCGGCCGGACGCGGAGGAGGTCGGCGACACGGCCTTCGTGACGCCCGCCGACCTGGCGGAGCGGCATGCGAAGGACACGTTCTCGTCCTGGTTCATGACCGTGCTGGACGCGGCGCGGCCTGCGGTCAGGGAGCTGACGGGTCCCTCGGCCGGCTGGTGACCCTCACAGTCCCCGCACGGGTTTGAGCGGCAGGGCGGCCCAGATCACCTTGCCGCCGCTCGCCGTGTGCTCGACGTCGCACGCCCCGCCCGCCTCCCTGGTGATCTCCCGTACCAGGAGCAGTCCCCGGCCGCCGGTGCGGCCGTGATCGGTCTCCAGGGCGGTCGGGCGGTAGGGGTGGTTGTCCTCCACGGCCACCCGCACCCAGTCGGCTCCGACGGCGATCTCCACCGCGAGCACCGGCGACAGCAGTGCCGCGTGCCGCACGGCGTTGGTCACCAGCTCGGAGACGATCAGCAGCAGCCCCTGGGCCAGGTCGTCCGAGACGGGCACCCCCTGGCGGTACAGCAGGTCCCGCACCGCGTGTCGCGCCTGCGGGACGGAGGCGTCCACGGCTGGTGCGGTGAACCGCCAGACGCCTTCGTAGGGCAGCGGTCGCGGCACGGCTTCCCGTGGGGAGTCGGGAGGTCCGCCTGGGCCGCCCTCTGGGCGTGGGTCGGGCCCGCGCCCGTGATCGTCCATCGTCCGGTCGCCACCCTCGCGCTCGATTGTCACCACACGTCGAGTGTTGGTAACGAGACGCTTCCCTCCGGATGACTGAACAGAAGTCAGCAGTTATCGAGCGTTTCCGACCGCCCGCGGAGGACCCGGTCGACCGCAGGACCGTTTCTGTCGTATCAGCGCCGCCTTCGCGCACTCTTCGGGTTGTACGGGTTCGACGGCGCCGACCCTCCCCTGCGGGGGTGGCTAGCATCCTGGGCATGGAGCCCGAACTGCTGTACGGCGTCACCGACGCCGTGGCCACCGTCGTCCTGCACCATCCCGCGAAACGCAACGCCATGACGGCCGCGATGTGGGCGGCGCTGCCCCCGCTGCTGGACACCCTGGCCGCCGATCCCGGGGTGCGGGCGCTGGTGCTGACCGGCGCGGGCGGGACGTTCTGCGCGGGCGCCGACATCTCCACGCTCCAGGACGCGCCGGACGAGGCGCCGGCGCTGGCGGTACGCGCCGAGGACGCCCTCGCGGCGTTCCCCAAGCCGACGCTGGCGGCGGTCCGGGGGCACTGCGTGGGCGGCGGCACACAGCTCGCGGCGGCGTGCGACCTGCGGTTCGCCGAGGAGGGCGCGCTGTTCGGGGTGACGCCGGCGAAGCTCGGGATCGTCTACCCGTCCTCCTCCACCCGGCGGTTGGTGTCCCTGGTCGGCCCGTCCGCCGCCAAGTACCTGTTGTTCTCCGGTGAGTTGATCGACACGGAGCGGGCGCTGCGCACGGGCCTGGTCGACGAGGTGCTGCCCGCGGACGAACTCGGGAAGCGGGTCGAGGAGTTCACGCGCGTCCTGGTGTCCCGCTCGCAGCTGACGCAGGCCGCCGCGAAGGAGTTCGCGACCGGACGCACCGACCGGGACGCCCACTGGAGCGCACAGGCGCGCGGCAGCGGCGACACCGCGGAGGGCGTCGCCGCGTTCCTGGAGCGCAGGGAGCCGCGCTTCACCTGGACCGCGTCGGGCTGACGCGAAGGGTGGACGGCCGGGCGCGCGGTACCCGGGGTGTCCAGCCCGAGGGACGCCCGAGCGAGACCCGAGTGAGCCCGAGGGGAATCGAGTGGAAGGGGACGTACGTGTTCCGCGCGATCGCAGACGTGTTGCGGCAGATCGGTTCGGCGGTGGCCACCGTGGTGACCCTGCCGTTCCGGGCCCTGGCCCGGCTGTTCGGCGGAGCCTCCGGCTCCGCGCACGGCCGCAGGGCCTGAGCCCCGCCGCGAGTGCGCCCTGATCCCCGACTGTCGGCGCCACCTGCCACAATTGCGGCGCAACCTCAGTGGAGAAGGCGGTACGGGATCGTGACGACACCCGGGTCCATCGAAGTAGGGTCCATCGAAGGCAGGATCGCCGAGGAGCTCGGCGTACGGGAGCGGCAGGTCAAGGCCGCCGTGGAGCTGCTGGACGGCGGCTCCACGGTGCCCTTCGTCGCCCGCTACCGCAAGGAAGCGACGGAGATGCTCGACGACGCGCAGCTGCGCACGATCGAGGAGCGGCTGCGCTACCTGCGGGAGCTGGAGGAGCGGCGGACGGCGATCCTGGAGTCGGTGCGTGAGCAGGGCAAGCTCACCGACGCGCTGGAGGCGCAGATCCGCGGCGCCGAGACCAAGGCGCGGCTCGAGGACATCTACCTGCCGTACAAGCCCAAGCGGCGCACGAAGGCCCAGATCGCGCGTGAGGCGGGCCTCGAACCCCTCGCCGAGGGCCTGCTCGCCGACGCCACGGTCGACCCGCTCGCGGCGGCCGCCGCCTTCGTCGACGCCGACAAGGGCGTCGCCGATCCCCAGGCCGCGCTGGACGGCGCTCGGGCGATCCTCACCGAGCGGTTCTCGGAGGACGCCGACCTGATCGGCGAGCTGCGCGAGCGCATGTGGGGGCGCGGTCGGCTCGCCGCCAAGGTGCGCGACGGCAAGGAGGAGGCGGGCGCGAAGTTCGCCGACTACTTCGACTTCGCCGAGCCGTTCACCGCGCTGCCCTCGCACCGGATCCTGGCGATGCTGCGCGGCGAGAAGGAAGAGGTCCTCGACCTCGTCCTGGAGCCCGAGGAGCCCTCCGAACTGCCCGGCCCCTCGTCGTACGAGGGGATCGTCGCGTCGAGGTTCCAGATCGCCGACCGGGGCCGGCCGGCCGACAAGTGGCTGACGGACACGGTCCGCTGGGCGTGGCGCACCCGCATCCTCGTCCACCTGGGCATCGACCTGCGGCTGCGGCTGCGGACCGCCGCCGAGGACGAGGCGGTGAACGTGTTCGCCGCGAACCTGCGCGACCTGCTGCTCGCCGCGCCGGCCGGCACGCGCGCGACGCTCGGCCTGGACCCCGGCTTCCGTACGGGCGTGAAGGTCGCCGTCGTCGACGCGACCGGCAAGGTCGTGGCGACCGACGTGATCTACCCGCACGTCCCGGCGAACAAGTGGGACGAGGCGATCGCCAAGCTCGCGCGGCTGGCGCAGAGCCACGCGGTCGACCTGGTCGCCATCGGCAACGGCACGGCGTCCCGCGAGACCGACAAGCTCGCCGGGGAACTCATCGCCAAGCATCCGGAGCTGAACCTCACCAAGGTGATGGTGTCCGAGGCCGGCGCCTCGGTGTACTCGGCCTCCGCGTTCGCCTCGCAGGAGCTGCCCGACATGGACGTATCGCTGCGCGGCGCGGTGTCCATCGCGCGTCGGCTCCAGGACCCGCTGGCGGAGCTGGTGAAGATCGACCCGAAGTCGATCGGCGTCGGCCAGTACCAGCACGACCTGTCCGAGGTGAAGCTGTCGCGTTCGCTGGACGCGGTGGTGGAGGACTGCGTGAACGGCGTGGGCGTGGACGTCAACACGGCCTCGGCGCCGCTGCTGTCGCGGGTGTCCGGCATCTCCTCGGGCCTCGCCGAGAACATCGTGGCGCACCGGGACGCCAACGGGCCCTTCACATCCCGCTCCGAGCTGAAGAAGGTGGCGCGGCTCGGTCCGAAGGCGTACGAGCAGTGCGCGGGCTTCCTGCGCATCCGCGGCGGCAGCGACCCGCTGGACTCCTCCAGCGTGCACCCGGAGGCGTACCCGGTGGTGCGGCGCATGGTGAAGACCTCCGGGCAGGAAGTCGCGTCCCTGATCGGCAACACGGGCGTCCTGCGGTCGCTGCGGCCGACCGACTTCGTGGACGAGACGTTCGGTCTGCCGACCGTCAGCGACATCCTCAAGGAGCTGGAGAAGCCCGGGCGCGACCCGCGGCCCGCCTTCAAGACGGCCACCTTCAGGGAGGGGGTGGAGAAGATCTCCGACCTGTCCTCCGGGATGGTCCTGGAGGGCGTCGTGACGAACGTGGCGGCTTTCGGGGCGTTCATCGACGTCGGCGTCCACCAGGACGGCCTGGCGCACGTCTCGGCCCTGTCGAAGACGTTCGTCAAGGACCCGCGGGACGTCGTCAAGCCGGGCGACATCGTCAAGGTGAAGGTCCTCGACGTGGACATCCCGCGCAAGCGGATCTCGCTGACGCTCCGGCTGGACGACGAGGCGGCCCCGCAGGGCGGCCAGGGCCAGTCCTCCGGCGGGGGCGGCCGGCCCCAGCGCGGCGGGCGTCCGCCCCAGCAGCGCCAGCAGGGCGGCCAGCGCGGCGGCGGCAGCGGCGGTTCCCGCCAGGCCGCTCCCCCGCCGGCCAACAGCGCCATGGCCGACGCACTGCGCCGAGCGGGCCTGGTCGACCCGAAGAAGGGCAAGCGCTGAGAACGGACCGGCTCACGGGCCGGCCGCTTCGCCGTACGCGGCGAGCAGGCCGGCCGGGCCGGGTCCTCGGCGGCGGCCGGCCAGGGCCGGGTTCGGCCCCAGTGCGTCCAGGACGGCTCGGGTCACCTCTTCAGGGGTACGGCCGTCCGTGGCCACGACCGCACCGGCGACCGTCTCGTACAGCTGGCGGCGGGTCTCCATCAGGTCCTGCCACTGCTTGCGCGGGTCGGCCGCCAGCAAGGGCCGGGGCGTGTCCCGGCCGGTGCGCCTGAGCGCCTCCTCGGCGCCGACCGACAGGTAGACGACCCGGCACCCGGCCAGCAGGCCGCGCGTGCCCGCGTCCAGGATCGCGCCGCCGCCGAGCGCGAGGACGCCGTCGTGCTCGGCGAGCGCGCGGTGCACCGCCTGCTTCTCGATCGCGCGGAAGGCCGGCTCGCCCCCGTCGGCGAAGATCTCCGCGATGCCGCGGCCCTGCTCGGCGACGATGTCGTCGTCGGTGTCCCGGTATCCGGCGCCGAGGCGTTCGGCCAGCAGCCGCCCGACGGTGGACTTGCCGACGCCCATCGGGCCGACCAGGACGACCAGCGGCCCGCTCATCGGATGTGCAGGTTGTCGAGGTACGACCGCACGTTGCGGCGGGTCTCGGGGACGCTGTCGCCGCCGAACTTCTCCGCCACCGCGTCCGCCAGGACGAGGGCGACCATCGCCTCGGCCACGATCCCGGCCGCCGGCACGGCACACACGTCCGAGCGCTGGTGGTGCGCCTGGGTCGCCTCGCCCGTGGCCACGTCCACCGTCCGCAGGGCGCGCGGCACGGTCGCGATCGGCTTCATCGCCGCCCGCACCCGCAGCACCTCACCCGTCGACAACCCACCCTCGGTACCGCCCGAACGACCCGAGGCCCGCCTGATCCCCGCGGCGCCGGCGAGGATCTCGTCGTGCGCCTTCGAACCCGGCACGCGCGCCAGCTCGAACCCGTCGCCGACCTCGACGCCCTTGATCGCCTGGACGCCCATGAGAGCGGCGGCCAGCCGGGCGTCGAGGCGCCTGTCCCAGTGGACATGCGAGCCCAGCCCCACCGGCACCCCGTACACCAGCACCTCGACCACACCACCGAGCGTGTCACCGTCCCTGTGGGCCTGGTCGATCTCCGCGACCATCGCCTTCGACGCGTCCGGATCCAGACACCGCACCGGATCCGCATCCAACCGTTCCGCGTCCGCCGGAGTGGGACACACCCCGTACGGCGCTTTCGCCGAGGCCAGCTCGACCACGTGGGAGACGATCTCGGCGCCCGCCGTCTCCTTCAGGTACGACCGGGCGACCGCGCCGAGCGCGACCCGGGCGGCCGTCTCACGGGCGGAGGCGCGCTCCAGGATCGGACGGGCCTCGCCGAAGCCGTACTTCTGCATGCCGGCGAGGTCGGCGTGCCCCGGCCGTGGCCTCGTCAACGGCGCGTTGCGGGCCAGCCCCGCCAGCACCTCCGGGTCCACCGGGTCGGCCGCCATCACCTGCTCCCACTTCGGCCACTCGGTGTTGCCCACCATGACCGCCACCGGGGAACCCAGCGTCAGCCCGTGCCGGACGCCGCCGAGGAGCGTCACCTCGTCCCGTTCGAACTTCATCCGTGCACCGCGTCCGTAGCCGAGCCGCCGTCGCGCCAGGTGCTCGGCCACCATGTCCGTGGTGACCGGCACTCCGGCCGGGAGGCCCTCCAACGTCGCCACGAGTGCGGGGCCGTGCGACTCGCCCGCGGTCAACCACCGCAACCTGCTCGACACCTGTCTCACTGCTCCTCGAAGTCGTAGGCGGGAAAGAGCCTTCGCAGCTCGGTGTGGAACCCGGGGAAGGTCTTGCCGACACAGGCCGGGTCGTCGAGCGTGAGAGCGACCGAGCTGCCGAGGCCGAGCACGGCGAAGGACATGGCGATCCGGTGATCGCGGTGGCAGGCGATCCGCGCCCGCTGCGGTGTGCCGGGATGGACGGTGATCCCGTCCCGGCCTTCGTCGACGCGAATGCCGCAGGCGCGCAGGTTCGCCGCCGTCACGCCGATGCGGTCCGACTCCTTCAGCCTCGCGTGGCCGATGCCCGTGACGGTGACGGGTGCGTCGGCCAGCGGTGCGATGGCGGCGAGCGTCATGAAGGTGTCCGAGATCTCGCCCATGTCCACCTGGAAGCCGCCGCGCAGCCGCCCCGTACCGGTGACGGTGGTCGCCTCGTCCCCGATACGGACGTCGGCCCCCGCCCGCGCCAGCACCCGCACGAATCCCAGATCGCCCTGGAGGCTTTCGCGCCCCAGGCCGGGGACGGTGACGGTGCTTCCCGTGACGGCGGCCGCGGCGAAGAAGTACGACGCGGTGGAGGCGTCCGGTTCGATGGACACGTCCGTCGCGGTGTAGCCGCCGGGGGTCACCTCGATGCGTCCGGCGGCGGACTCGGTGACGTGTGCGCCGAAGGTCCGCATCAACGCCAGCGTCATGTCGACGTAGGGCCTGCTGACCAGGCGGGCGACCTCGACGGACAACGGGCGGCGCATCAGCGGTCCGGCCATCAGCAGCCCGCTCAGGTACTGGCTGCTGAGGCCGGAGTCCAGCTCCAGCGGCCCGCCGTCCAGCCCGTCGCCGCGCACGGTCAGCGGCAGGGATCCGCCGGGCCCGGTACGCACCTGCGCACCGAGGCGGCCGAGTGCCTCGGCCAGCGGGGCCAGCGGGCGGGCGCGCAGCTGGCGGGTCCCGTCGAACGTGAACTCCCCTTTCCCCGCCGCCGCGGCGAACGGCGGCAGGAAACGGACCGCGGTGCCCGCGTCGGCGCACCACAGGTCGGCGCGCCCGGCGAGGTGTCCCCGGACGCCGGTGACTTCCCAGGACGCGTCGGCCGGGGCGACCCGCACCTCGACGCCCAGCGTGCGCAGTGCCTCCCGGAAGGCGAGGGTGTCCTCGCTGACCAGCGGCGCCCGCAGCACGCTCGTACCGCTCGCGGCGGCGGCCAGCAGCAACGCCCGGTTGGTGAGACTCTTCGACCCGGGCATCCGCGCGGTCAACGGGGCGTGCGTGTCCCCGGCGGCGTGCGGCTCGCCCGCGGTCGTCCGGCGCGATGCGCCCACGGCTTCTCCTTCGTCGTCGGTGGTCAGCTCCGGGCAGGGGCCCGGAGACGGCTAGCCGGCCGTGCCGGCCAGCAGCGGGCCGGTGGGCGGGGCAGGTTCGGGTGCGGGAACGGCCGGGGCATCGCGGTGGCCGGGGGCCCGTTGCACCGTCCAGCCGTACTCGGCGAGCCGGCGGGCCATCCGGACGGCCGAGGCCGGTTCCACCAGGAGTTCGACCAGCCCGCTGCGCTCGCCCGGCGAGTGGTCGATCGACACCTCCTCGACGTTGACGCCCAACTCCGCCACGGTCGCCAACAGGCGGGCCAGCTCACCGGCCTGGTCACCGATGAGCACGTGCACGGGCGCGCAGTGCGACGGCTTCTCCCCGTGCTTGCCCGGCACCCGCTCACGGCCCTTCCTGCCGCGACCCAGCAGGTCGGCGACGAGCATCAGCCCTTCCGCCCGTTCGTCGGCGTTGTCGGTGGCCAGGCCCCGCAGCGCCGACACCGCCACCGTGAGGTCCACGGCGAGTTCCTGCAGCACATCGGCGACGGCCGTGGCGTTCGCGTCCAGGATGTCGCCCCACAGGCGCGGATCGCCCCCGGCGATGCGGGTGACGTCCCGTACGCCCTGGCCGGCGAGTTGCGAGGCGTCCTCAGGCATGTGCTCGAGCCGCGCCGCCATCAAGGAGGCGACGAGGTGGGGGGTGTGGGACACCAGGGCGACCGCCCGGTCGTGGGCGGCGCTCTCCATGACCACCGGAACCGCCGCGCACAGCGACGCCACTTCCAGCGCCCGGTTCAGAGTCTCCGTGGCGGTGTCCGGGGTGGGGGTGAGCACCCAGGAGCGCCCCTCGAAGAGCGTGGCGGAAGCGGCGAGCGGACCGGACAGCTCGCGCCCCGCCATGGGGTGTCCGCCGATGTAGCAGGACGGGTCGGCCAGGGCGAACACGTCCCGCTCCGGGCCGGTCTTGACGCTGGCCACGTCGGTGTAGCTGCGGGCCAGCCCGTTCGACTGCTGCTTGGCCAGCACCTCGCCGACGCTGCCGGGCGGCACGGCCAGCACGGCGATGTCCGCCGGCGCCGTGGGAGGTCCGACGGTGCCCGCGCCGAGCGCGGCGGCGGTGCGGGCCGCCGACTCGTCCGCGTCGAGCAGATGGACGTGCACTCCTCTGCGGGTGAGCGCGAGGGCCACCGAGGTGCCGATCAGGCCGGTGCCCACGACCGCTGCCGTACGGATCACCGGGCCTCCTCGGCAGTGCCGGCGAGATCGCTGCGCAGCGCGGCGGCGCCGCCCAGGTACACATGGCGCAGGTCGCGCTTCTGCCGGTCGGTCTCGGCGTGCAGCAGGACGCGTACGACGCGCGGCAGTGCTCCGGCGACGTCGAGTTCCTGGGCGCACATGAGCGGGGTGTCGGTGATGCCCGACTCCCGGGCGGCCACCGCGGGAAACTCGCTGTGCAGGTCGGGCGTCGCCGTGAAGATCACGCTGACGAGATCCCGCTGCTCCAGTCCGTTGGCGTCGAGCATCTCCTTCAACAGGCTCTTGGTGCTGTCCACCAGGTGGTCTCTGTCATCTCGTTCGAGCTGGACCGCGCCCCGTACTGCGCGCACTGTCATCTCACTCTCCTAGCGGCGCTCGGCGGTGGTGGTACAACTCGGCGACCTGGAAGGCCAGGTCCAGCGACTGGTAGCGGTTGAGGCGCGGATCGCAGGCGGACTCGTAGCGCTGAGCGAGGTCGTCCAGGCGTACCTCGGCGCCGCCGCCCACGCATTCGGTGACGTCCTCGCCGGTCAGCTCGACATGGATGCCGCCCGGGTGGGTGCCCAGTTCGCGGTGGACTTCGAAGAAGCCCTTCACCTCGTCGAGCACGTCGTCGAACCGGCGCGTCTTGTGGCCGCTGGGAGCGGTGAAGGTGTTGCCGTGCATCGGATCGCAGATCCAGGCGACCTGAGCGCCGGACGCCGTGACCTTCTCCACCAGCGCGGGAAGGACGTCGCGGACCTTGTCCGCTCCCATCCGGGTGATGAAGGACAGCCTGCCCGGCTCCCGGTCCGGGTCCAGTCGGTCGATGAGCGCCAGCGCCTCGTCCCCGCCGACGGTCGGCCCCAGCTTCACGGCGACGGGGTTGCGGACCTGCGCGGCGAACTCGACGTGGGCGCCGTCGAGTTGCCGGGTGCGTTCGCCGATCCAGATGAGGTGGGCGGACACGTCGTACCACTGCCCGGTACGGGAGTCCTTCCGGGTGAGCGCCGACTCGTAGTCGAGGAGCAGCGCCTCGTGGCTGGAGAAGAACTCGGTGGAGCGGAACTCGGTCGGCTCTGCCGCGCAGGCCTTGAGGAACGCCAGGGCCTTGTCGATCTCCCGTGCGAGGCGCTCGTACCGCTCGCCGACGGGAGAGTTGGCGACGAAGTCCTGGTTCCAGTCGTGCACCTGCCGCAGGTCGGCGTAGCCGCCGGTGGTGAACGCCCGGACGATGTTCAGCGTGGCGGCGGAGGCGTGGTACATGCGCTTGAGGCGCTCGGGGTCGGGGGTGCGGCCCTCGGGGGTGAACTCCAGGCTGTTGACGGCGTCGCCGCGGTATGCCGGGAGCTCGATTCCGGCACGCCGCTCCGTGGGCTGCGAGCGCGGCTTGGAGTACTGGCCGGCGATGCGGCCCACCTTGACCACCGGCACGGAGGTGGCGTAGGTGAGCACCGCTGCCATCTGCAGCAGCGTCTTGACCTTGTCCCGGACCTGGTCGGCGGAGACGGCGTCGAAGGATTCGGCGCAGTCACCGCCCTGGAGGAGAAAGGCCTCCCCGCGTGCCACCGAGGCCAGCCGGGTGCGCAACTGGTCGCATTCGCCCGCGAAGACGAGGGGCGGTGCGGCCGCGAGGTCGGTGAGCACCGTGCCGAGGGCGTGCTCATCGGGCCAGGTCGGCTGCTGCGCGGCGGGCAGGCCTCGCCAGGACTGCACCGGGGGGTTCTGCTGAGAGATCATGGGGTGTCCTTCATCTGTTCCACCTGGGGCACGAGATCCGCCGGGGCGTGGGTCGGACGCTCACTCCTCGAGCAGGTCGGGCTGCTCGGCGACGATCTCGTCCCAGAGCAGCTGGAAGCTGAACCAGCCGAGCTGGGCGTCGCCGAATCCGTCGCCCGCCGCCGTGGCCTGCTCATGGGTGAACGTCTTCGGGGTCCCGGCCGCGAGGGCGAGCAACTGGACCTGGGCGCAGCTGTCGTAGGTGAAGAACCAGTGCACCGCCTCGTCCAGTGAGCCGCCCACCGTGATCAGGCCGTGGTGGCGCAGCAGGATGGCGCGGTTGTCGCCGAGCTGCTCCGCGATGTCGCGCCCCTGCTCGAGGGAGACGGAGGGCCCTTCGTAGGCTTCGTACAGGGTCTGCCGTCCGTAGAAGGCGGCCGATTCCTGGTCGATGGGCTCCAGCAGTCGGCCGAGCGCGCCGAGGGCGCGGGAGTGGGCCGTGTGGCCGTGAGCGGCCGCGGTCGCTCCGGGGTGGAGTTCGTGGATCTGGGAGTGGATGACGAAGGCGCTGGGGTTGACGCGGTGTTTTCCGTGGACGACCCGCCCTTCGGCGTCCACGCAGATCAGATCGGCGACGCGGACCTGCTTGAAGGAGACGCCGAACGGATTGACCCAGAACTGGTCGGGATACTCCGGGTCCCGGACGGAGATATGACCCGAAATCCCTTCTCCGAAGCCGTACTTGCCGAACAGCCGGAGGGCCGCGGCCAGGCGCTGCTTCCGATGCCGCCGGGTCTCCTCCGGGCTGTCGAAGACCGGCTCACCGGGAATCGGCAGACCGGTCGCGGTGTCCGCGAGGTACGCCGCACGGGTCTCGGCGGTCGTGTCGGTCGTGTCGGTCGTGTCGGTCGGCGTGATCATGGTGGTCATGGTGACTCCCTCTCTCTGGGCCGGTGTTGACCGGGAACGGGGGGATCTCGTCGGTACGGGAGGCGCTAGGCGGGCAGCAGGACGTCCGCCGGCCGGGCGGTGTTCGCGGCGCCCGCGTGCTGCAGGATGGCGGCGACGATGTCCTCACCGCGGTCCACCAGCGACGGGACTCCGAACGTGAAGAAGAGCGCGCCGGAGCCGATGTTGCCGAGCCCGTACAGTCGCGGGTCCTGGGCGCCGTCGGCGATGAGCCGGCTGGTCGCCCGGGCCAGGTTCAGCCCGCCGTGGGGGTGGCGGACGGCCGCGTGACTGCGCGTCAGGGTGGTCACCAGCGGCAGCGCGCCGGTGGGGATCCGGCCTTCGGAAGCGTTGACCGCGTTGATCACCTTGTCCGCCGCCAGGGACGTCCCGTCCGCGGTGATCATCTCGAAGCCGCCGCCGGAGCGTGCCGCGACCTTCTGCAGGCCGGAACGGACGTCCAGTCGGCCCGCGTCGACGAGTTGCAGCATCAGGGACGCGCTGCTCGGCGGCATGGGGCAGCACAGGCTCATGACCGTCCGGTAGTGGGAGCGCAGAAGCTCGGCCTTGTCCTGTTCCCTGAGCAGCGGCCACACGTCGGGGCCGATGTCGGGCACCGCGCGCTGCAGGATGCGCAGACCCGGGTCCGTGGAGCCCACGGCGGCGAACTGACGTCGCAGGCGGTCCACCGGCGCTTCCCGGTCGGCGTGCATGATCTCGGCGTACACCGCGTCGAGGTCCGCGCCGGCGTCGCGCAGTTCGGCTTTCACGATGTCCGCGAACTCCGCGAGTGACAGCTCACTCCGCCGCCCGGCGAGGGACCGCATCCGCTCCTTCGTGAGATGGCGCGGCTCGAAGGCGGCCGGACGCTGCCGGACGCCGGGCAGCAGCCCTCGCCTCGACAGCAGGCTGATCCGGCCCTGATGACCCTGAGCGGCGAGGGCGAGGATGATGTCGACGGCCGTGAGGCCGCTGCCGATGACGGCCACGTCCTCCCGCGGGCCGATGTCCCACAGGCGGTGCGACACCGGGTACGGGTCCGCGATGAATCCCGGTGCGCCGGTGAGGCCGTAGGCGTCCTTGGGGCTGTCACCGCCCACGCACAGAACGACGTAGTCGAAGGCGCCGGCGTGGCCGTTGCTCGTGCTCAGCAGCACCTGGTCGGCGGTCCGCCGGGCCCCGGTGACCGCGGCGCCGACGAGATCGACCCGCCAGCCCTGCCGGCGCAGTTCTCCCAGGGCCGTGTAGGCCGACTGCTCCAGATATTCGCCGTAGACGGTCCGCGGTGCGAAGCGCGCCCCGGAATAGGGGTCGGCGCTGTCGAAGTCCTCGACAATGCGCTCGCGAATCTCCAGCCAGCGTTCGAAATGACCGAGGTCCCCCACGCGTACGGACATGTCGTCGGGCGGCGCATTCACCTTGATGGTCTCGACGTCGACCTGATAGGCGCGGCCTCGCCATAAATTCGGCGACGGCTCGAACACCGTGATGCTGCCCGGTCCGCCCTGCGCCTGGGCCAGTGCGTCGATGAGGCATACCGCAGACGCACCACCTCCGACCACACCGATCGATATTCCAGACATATGCTCTCTCATCCGCAGCTCTTCCGGTCCGCTCATATCGCGTTCCGGTCCATACGGTGGAATTCCCCGTGCAGGAATATGAGTGACGACCGGGAGTCGTTCACGCCGGCGCCGACGACCTCTCCGACGATCAGCAGGTGGTCGCCGGCCACCAGGTGGTTCCGGTATCGGCACTCCATCCAGGCCGCGGAGTCGAGGAGCAGGGCGCCGGTCTGTCGGCCGGGCTCCGCGGGCAGGCTGCTGAGGGCCTTCATCCGGTCCGCCGCGGGGCGGGCGAAGATCCGGGCCAGGTCTTCGGCGCCGCCGTCGAGGATGGAGAGCGCCCAGACCCGGGATTCCATCAGATCGTCCAGAAACGTGGAATCGCGGCGGATGCTCAGCGAAACCAGGGGCGGGGTCAATGAGACGGAGGTCAGTGAGTTGATCGTCAGAGCATTGTGCCGTCGAGTCGAATCCGCGTCGGAGAAAGTACTCACCACGCACACACCGGAGGCGAAATTGCGCATGACGGAACGCAGATCGTCCGTCACGGCAACCGGCGGATGATTCGCTGCTGACAGGTCACCCATGACTGGTCCTCTCCGGGGAATTTAAGATACGCACCGGTTCGATGCCGGAGACGTTACAGAGAGGCCGGGTGGCAGTTTTGCGGGGGCGCGCACAGGAATTAGCCCGTACACGCCTGCGGCGACGGTCGTGGCACATACGCGAAAGAGCCGGCGGAGACCCGCCGGCTGTCACTTCGAGCAGGCGCGCGGCTGCCGCACGGCGGGCAACAGGGGACGCCTCGGGAGGAAAATACCGCCGTGCATGTTCTGACCGATACCGGGGCCCGCGCCCCGGGCAAGCCTTCTAGTCGGAGCCTGAGCCCGAGTCGGAGCCACTGCCGCTGTCGCCGTCGCCGTCGCCGTCGGCGCTCTCTGCGGCGGCCGCAGCCAGAGCCTCCGCCTCGGCCAGCACCCGGGCGCCGCGCTCGGCGGTCAGGTCGAGTCGCGCGAGCACGGCCGGGACCGCGACGGTCGGCAGCAGCTGCATCAGGAGCACGGACAGCCGCTGCGCCATGTCCCTGCGGTCGGAGAGCACATGGGACAGCAACTGGATCCCGGAGAAGGAGGCCACGAGGAGTTCGGCGGTCTCCTGCAGGTCGACGCTCCGGTACAGCTCCCCCTGCTCGCTCGCCTCGGTCAGACCGGCCAGATTGTGCTCGATCCAGGCCAGGAACGGTCGTCGGCGGTCCAGTTGATGCGCGCCCCGTTCCAACGACAGGCTGACGCTGCCCTGGAGCATCTGGTCGTGCATGAGGCGGTGCGCGAAGACGAACCCGGCGTCCACCAACTCCTGGAGCTTCAGCTGACGCCGGACGATGGGGTAGGTCCCCCGGTCCACCTGGACCTCGAGGATCGCCTCGGCCAGATCCTCCTTCGAGGAGAAGTGGAAGTAGAACGCCCCTTTGGTGAGCCCGGCCCGTGAGTAGACGTCGGAGATGGTCGCGCCGTCGTATCCCCGCTCGGCGAAGACCGCCCCCGCCGCCTCCAGGATCAGCTCCCGAGTCCTGATCGCACGTTCCTGCTGGGCCACGAGCACCATCTCCTACTGACTCAAACTTGATTGAAACCATACCGCTAAGCACGTATCTTTCCCCGAGGGGGGACAGGCCTCTCCATGCTCGTGTCACGAGGGGGAGCCATGAGCTGGACACCTGTGGCCTGCGGCCGGCAGGCCGTCGACGCAGTGGGCGGAGCCGGAGCGTTACCCAAAGAGCTGGTGCACAGACCGCGCGTCGACGACGTTCTGCTGACCGACTGGCAGCGCCTGGACGACGAACGCTTCTCGGTGACGGCGAACTGGCCGCATGCCCACGAGTTCTTCGTCCCCTTACAGGGCAAGCACGCCCCGGTGCTGATCGTCGAGACGCTGCGGCAGGCCGCGATCCTCCTGTCCCACACGGAGTTCGCCGTCCCGCTCGAACACCACTTCCTCATGAGAGACCTCCATTACCGGTCCCACCCCGAGCACCTCGACGTGACGGGCACGGCGACCGAGTTGCGGCTGGACGTCGTCTGCTCCGACATACGGCGTCGTGGCCTGCGGCTGACGGCCACCGACTGCCGGATGACCGTCCGGCACGGCGCCCGTACGGTGGCCACGGGCGGCGGCCGGCTCAGCATCTCCACCCCGCAGGCCTACCGCCGGCTCCGCGGTGCGGTCTCCCCGGCCGGGTCGGCGGCGCCGGTGATACCCGTCGCGCCCGCTCTGGTCGGCCGGACGGATCCCGTACACGTCGCGCTGGCGCCCACCCGCGAACCGGGGCGCTGGCGGCTGCGGGGCGACACCGGGAACGCCACCCTGTTCGGCCGGGCGGCCGACCACTATCCCGGCATGCTCCTGGTGGACGCCGCGCACCAGGCCGCCACGGCCCTGCTCTCGCCGGAGCCCTTCTACCCCGCGTCGTTCACCATCGACTTCCACCGTTACGCGGAATTCGCCACGCCCTGCTGGATCGAAGCGCACACCGTCCCCGCCATGGTCCCGGGCGCCCGGTCGGTCCGGGTCACCGGCCGTCAGGACGGCCACCCCGTCTTCACCGCCTCCCTGACCGACGCGGGAAGGAAGTCGGCATGACCCGCGCGACCCGGCCGACCGTGCTGGTCACCGGAGGAGCGGGATTCATCGGCGGCCACGTGGTCCGCCGGCTCCTCACCGCCGAGGCCGCCGCGCCCGGCGCTCTCGTGCGGCTGCTGGTCCATGACCGGGGGGTCACGGCGCCGGCCGGCGCGACGGGGCAGACCGTCCACGGCGACCTGTGCGACGCGGACTCCCTGCGCGGCGTCTGCGACGGAGTGGACACGCTCGTCCATCTCGCCGCGCAGGTCGGCGCGGACATGGAGCGCTGCCGTGCCGTCAACGTCGAGGGCACGCGGGCGCTGCTCGCCGAAGCGGCCCGGGCCGGCGTCCGGCGGATCATCCACCTCAGCACGGCCGCGGTCTACGGCGACGGGCCCCACCGGGGCGAGACGGAGTCGCTGCTGCGGCCCGCCCCGGTGTCCCCCACCAGCATCACGCGGCTCGCCGCGGAGGAGAGCGTGCTCTCGGCGGGCGGCCTCGTCCTGCGGCCGCACATGGTCTACGGCGAGGGAGACACCTGGGTGGTGCCCTCCCTCGTGGCGATGCTGCGCCGCGTCCCGCACTGGGTGGACGAGGGTCGCGCCCGGGTCTCGATGATCGCCGTCGACGATCTGGCCGACGCCGTCGCCCGCCTGGCCCGCCTCCGCGCCCTGCCGGCCGGCCGGGTCCTGCACGCGAACCACCCCGACCCGGTGCGGGTCCGGGACGTGGTCACCGCGGTGGCCCGGGCGTTGCACCTGCCGCTCCCGCAGGGGAACGTCTCCCACGACGGGGCGCTCGACCTGCTCGACGCCCGGAACGACCCCGCCCGGGCGCGCCGGCTGTCGCTGCTCGCGGTCGACCACTGGTACGAGAGCTCGGCCCTGTGGAAGCTCGTCGGCGCCGACCCGGGTCCGGGTTTTCCGGAGCGCTTCGCGTCGTACGCCGCCTGGTACCGGGCCGCCGTGGCGGCCCGGCACGGGCCGGAGTCGGCCGCGCGGCCGGCCGGCTGAGCCGTCAGACGGCAGCGGTCTCCCGGTCCAGGAGGACCAGTAGTTCCCGGTGGCCGTTGGAGATGAACGACTCCTGCGCCTCGGCCGGCCGGCCGGGTTGGGCGAGAGCCAGCGCCGGAAAACGCTCGAACAGGGAGCGAAGGGCGATCGACACCTCCAGCCGGGCCAGCGGCGCGCCCAGGCAGTAGTGGACGCCGTGGCCGAACGACAGGTGGTCGCGGCGGCCGGGCCTGGTGATGTCGAAGCGGTCCGCGGTGTCACCGTGCCGCGCGGGGTCCCGGCCCGCCCCGGCGTAGGAGATCATGATCGCGTCGCCCTTGGGGATCACCACCTCGCCGAGGTCCAGGTCCTCGACGGCGTAGCGCAGGATCGAGTGGGCGCCGGGGGCTTCGTAGCGCAGCGTCTCCTCGATCACGTCGTCCCAGTCGGCGTCCCCCTGCTGTACGAGGCGGAGCTGTTCGGGGTGGTGCAGCAGGGCGTACACGGCGTGGTCGAGCAGATTGACGGTGGTCTCGTATCCGGCCGTGAACAGCAGGATGAGGTTGTCGGCCAGTTCCTTCTCGGTGAGACTCGCGCCGTCCTCGTCCCGCGCGGCGATCAGGTCGCAGGTGAGGTCGTCCCCCGGGTTCTCGCGCTTGTACGCGAGGACTTCCGACAGGGTGGCGTACAGGGCATAGCCGTTGGCCTGCGCCTCCTGTGCGGACGCGGACGTACGGAAGAAGCCCTTGATGATCCCGTGCAGTGCGGAGCGGTACGCGGCGGGGATGCCGAAGAGCTCGCACATCACCTGGTTCGGCAGCGGGTGCGCGAACTTCTCGCGCAGGTCCAGCGGTCGGCCCGGCGGCTCGGCGGCCAGGGCGTCGAGGAGTTCGTCGGTGATCTGCTGGATGCGCGGGCGCAGCGCGGTGACCCGGCGTTGCGTGAAGGCCGCGGCCACCGGTTTGCGCAGACGGGTGTGGTCGGGGCCGTAGGCGGTCACCATGTTCTGGACGGACACCCAGATGGCCAGGGGCCAGTCCTGGGGTATCTCGCCGTTGATCCAGGAAGGCCAGTGCTGATAGGCGTCCTTGGAGACGCGCGGATCCAGGAGAAGACTGCGGATCAGGTCGTAGTCCGTGACCGACCAGGCCGTCACCCCGCCCGGGAGCTCCACCTGCACCGCGGGTCCCAGGCTGCGTATCCGGGCGATCTCACCATGGATGTCGCGCCCGCCGGCGTCCATTACGAAGGGGCACAGCCCACTACGGTCCATCGGTCATCTCCAGGTCTCACCGGGTCGGTCCCGTCCGCCCGGGAAAGTGAACTCTGCCGGATTCGATCACTGCCCGCTGGGCATTTTCGGTGCCGCCGGGAGGGCCGGAATTCCACCCCGTTCCGCGCGCGGGGGTGGGGGCAGAACTCCGGCCCGTCCGATCGGCGGGCGTTCGCTACTGGATCGCCGCCGCGCCCTCCGGCCGGCGTCGCGCCGAGGCACGCAGCGCCGCGCCGAGCGTGAGGAGGGTGGTGAGGACGGAGATGGCGGTGACGACGTAGAGGCCGGAGTGGTAGCCGTCCAGTGTCGCGGTCGTGTCCTTCGCCCCTTCCTCGACCGACATCGTGGCGGTCACGATCGCGAGGACGATCGCCGCACCCACCTGGTAGCCCGTCTGCAGCACGCCCGCCGCGAGTCCCTGCTCGGAGTCGTCGACGCCGGTGGTGGCCTGGACGTTCGCGGCGGGGAAGGAGAAGGGGAACGCCACGCCGATGAGCAGGATGCTCGGAAGGATCACCCAGAGGTACGAGGACGTCTCGTCGATCCGCAGGAAGAGCAGGTACGAAGCGGTGTAGGCGACGAAGCCGGCGAAGATCATCCACTGGACGCCGAAGCGCGAGATCAGCTTTCCGGCCCGGGGGGCGATCGTCATGATGAGCAGACCGATGGGCAGGAAGGCCAGGGCCATCTCCATCGGCGACCAGTCGCGCAAAGTCTGCAGGTAGAGGCCGCCGATGAACTGGAAGCTCATGTAGGTGCCGAGGATCGCCGCGGCGACCAGGCTGGCCCCCACCAGGGCGCGGTTGCGCAGCAGACCCAGACGCAGCAGGGGCTGGACCGCCCGGCGCTCGACGGCCACGAAGACGGCGAGGAGGACCACCGACGCGGCGAACGTTCCCAGGGTGCGCGGGGAGGTCCAGCCCGCGTCGGGCGCCTCGACGATGCTGTAGACGAGGAGCAGCATCGCCGCGGTGACGGTGACGGCGCCGGTGACGTCGAACGTGCTCCCGCTCCGGTCGGTGCGGGGGTCGTGCGGCACCAGTGCCAGCGCGCCGCCGAACGCGATGAGCGCCACGACCACCGGGAGCAGGAAGGTCCAGCGCCAGCTGATCTCGGTGAGCGCGCCGCCGACGATGACGCCGGTGGAGTAGCCGACCGCGCCGCAGGCGGTGTAGATGCCGACCGCGCGGTTGCGCTGCGGGCCTTCGGCGAAGTTGGTGATGATGATGGACAGGCTGGCCGGGGCGGTGAACGCGGCCCCGATGCCCATGATGAACCGGGCTACGATCACGACGAGACCGTCATTGGTCACACCGCCGACGAGCGATCCGACGGCGAAGACGGCGACGCCCATCAGGAACATGCGGCGTCGGCCCAGCATGTCCGCCATGCGTCCGCCGAGCAGCAGGAAGCCGCCGAATCCCAGGACGTAGGAGCTCACGACCCACTGCACGGACTGGGTGCTCATGCCGAGGTCGGACTGAATCGGCGGAACTGCGATGCCGACCATGATGTTGTCGAGGGCGTCCAGGAAGAATGCCGCACAGACGCTGACGAGCAGGCCCCACTCGCGGAATCCCCAGGGCTTGGTCCCGTCCGGTTTTCCTCCGCCTGTGCCTACTGCGTCGACTTCTACTTCGCTGGAAGTTGCCATGAACTGTCCTCATCTAGTCAATTGCCGGTCATTTTGCGTCCGATGCCGGCGGTGCGGCCGGTGAGCGGGACGTTCGCCCCGCTGCACCGACCGCCGTCACCGTGTCCGGGTTATCCCTTGAGCCCGAGGGGGAAGGGCGCCTGCGGCGTGCCGCCGAGGAGATGGGCTCCCGCCGACTGCACGATCTGCTCCTGGGCGAGAATGTGCTGGCACATGGTGTGGAGGTCGCGCAGCCAGCGGTCCAGCGGAGAGGTCTGGTAGATGGAGGCCGTTCCGACGAGGTCGGAGAGCCGCGAGACGATCGAGCGGGCCGTGCGGAACGCGTTGACGCGGGCGAGCGCCGAGGAGACCTGCTGGTCGCGCGTCGGCTGCACCCCCTCCTCCAGCCGGCTCCACAGGTCGTTCAACGTGCCGTAGACCGCGTAGCGGGCCGCGGAGAGTTCCATCTCGGCCTGGCCGATGGTCGTCTGCACGCGGTAACTGTCCGACCAGGGGGTGCCCGTGGCCCGCTCGACGCGATCGGCCGCCAGCTCGCGTACGTGGTCCAGTGCCGCGCGGGCGACGCCCAGCGGCACCCCGGGCACATTGCCCAGGAAGGCGTCGGGGGCGGAGAGCGGCCCGGATCCCCGCGGATTCGTGAAGTCGAACGAGCGCTCTTCGGGGATGAACAGGTCGGTGGCCTGGTAGTCCATGCTGCCGCTGCCGGCCAGACCGTGGGTGTGCCAGGTGTCCACCGTCTCGAATTCCTCGCGACGGGCCAGCATCAGCCGCCAGTTCACCGGCGCGCCGCCCGGACCCGGCTCCGGCTCGCCGTCGGAGTGGACGACACAGCCGCCGACGACCCAGTCGGCGTGGGTGACGCCGCTGCCGAACGGCCAGCGGCCGTTGACCCGGTAGCCACCGGGGACCCGGTCGGCACGACCGACCGGGAAGATCAGACCGGCGGTGATCGCATCCGGGTTGGCGAGCATCTCCTTGAGCACCAGCTCGTCCAGGTAGCCCGCGTAGATCCAGGTGTCCATGCCGATCATGGCGCACCAGCCGGCGGCGGAGTCACCGTAGGAGAGCGCCTCGATCACTTCGGTCTGCTGCGCGAAGGTGAGTTCCGGGCCGCCCCATTCCTTCGGCATTCCGATGCGGAAGACGCCCGTGTCGCGCACCAGCCGGACGACGTCGTCCGGAAGGCGCCGGGTGCGGGCTATGTCCTCGGAGCGCTCGCGCAGCAGCGGGGCCGCGGCCCGCGCCCGCGCCAGGATCTCCTGCGCGGAGACGGGGGCCTGCTCGCCGCCCATGGCCGGACTCAGCGTCTCGGTAACAGTCATGGAAACCCTCCTGTGCCTGCGTGCTCGTCTGACGTCGGGGCGCGTCGACAGGCCGTCGGCCGATCTCGCGCCGCCCTCACGCTATGGACGGTGGCCTCTCGCTTCTCGTGTGAACGCGCACGCGATTTGGTACGTCCGCACACACCGATCCGACTAACCAACGAAACGGACTTTACAGGTTAGGAATCTCTCCTTGCAACCGGTCACGTATGCTTGAGGGGTTAGAACCGGATCGGATGGAGGATGCTGCGATGACCGAGACCGACCCGCGTCCGTTCGTCGGCGAGCCCCTGGCTCTCGACCTGCTGAACACCCGTTGGAAGGAGCACGGTCGGGACGAAGACCTGCTGGACTCGCCCGGCGGCCTGCACGTATGGCTGGCCGGCCACGGCCTGGCCGACCGCTTCCCCGCTGACACCGCGTCGCTCGAGGCGGTTCTCCTCGCGCGCGAGGCGCTGTCGGCCGCCGTCACCACGCCGGGCTCCGCCGCCGCGGCCCGGCAGGTCGACGACGTCCTGGCACACGGCCGTATCAGGCCCACCCTGAGCGCCGAAGGGCCCGGTGAGGCCACCGAGTTCGAGGATCCGGCCTGGGGCGCGGCATGGACCGCGGCCCGCGACTACCTGCGTCTGCTCGCCACGGCTGCGGACCGGATCCGCCTGTGTGACCAGCCGGACTGCATCCGGTACTTCTTCGACACCTCCCGCAACGGCGGCCGCCGCTGGTGCTCCATGGCCCTGTGCGGCAACCGCGCCAAGGCGGCACGGCATTACGCGCGGACCCGCCACACCTGAGTCCGAACGGGCCTACGGCGGCGGCACGACGGGCGCCGGCGCACGACCGCGGCAGCGCACTGCAGAGCACGACAGGACAGGGCAGGGCAGGGCAGAGGACGGCAGGGCACGCTCACAGCAAAGGGGTTCCATGGATCCGCATATCCGTCATCGCACCGTCAGCGTGCGCGGGCTCGACGTCTTCTACCGCGAGGCCGGCTCCCCCGACGCACCGGTCCTCCTCCTGCTGCACGGCTTTCCCGCGAGCTCACGCTCGTTCCGCGACCTCATGAGCCGCCTGGCCGGGAGCTACCGGGTGATCGCCCCCGACCACATCGGCTTCGGTCACTCCGCCCGGCCGTCCGCCGAGGACTTCGACTACACCTTCGCCAACCTGGCCACGATCACGGGCGACTTCACGCAGCGGCTGGGGCTGTCGCGCTTCGCCCTCTACGTCCACGACTACGGTGCGCCGATCGGATGGCGGCTGGCCACGGCCCACCCCGAGCGCGTCACCGCGATCGTCACGCAGAACGGCAACGCCTACCGGGAAGGCCTGCTCCCGCAGTTCTGGGGCCCCGTCCACGCCTACCTCGCCGACCCGAACCCCACGACCGAGGCCCCCCTGCGCAAGGCCCTGAGCCCGGAGGGGATCCGCTGGCAGTACACCCACGGAGTGTCCGACGAGAGTCTGCTGGACCCGGACGCCTGGCATCTCGACTCGGCCGCGCTACGGCGCCCCGGCAGCACCGCGATCCAGCTCCGGCTCATCCGTGACTATGCCTCGAACCTGGAGGCGTATCCGCTCTTCCAGGAGTACTTCCGCAGCAGCCGGGTTCCGTTGCTCGCCGTCTGGGGAGCCCACGACGAGATCTTCGGCCCCGAAGGCGCCCGGGCCTTTTGGCGCGACCTGCCCGAGGCAGAGGTCCATCTGCTGCCCACCGGGCACTTCCCGCTGGAGACGCACTGCGCCGAGACGGCCGACCTGGTCAGGGAGTTCCTGGGCCGCAAGCTCCCGGCGACCGCCCCCGCCATGGCCGAACCTCGCGGGTGGGCCGGTCGCTGAGCCGGCCCCGGAAACAGACCGGCGACGCCAGGGGAACCCTCCCCCTGGCGCCACCGCCTGCGTGTCGGGCCCTCTGCAGGGACCGGTCAGGAACGCCGCGCCAAGGCGTCGGCGCGGTCCGCGTCCCGTGATACCTCGAACCGCTCCCGCAGCTGCGCCCGGCGCAGCTTGCCGATCCCGGTCTTGGGGACGTCCTCCTTGGTGACCGCCACGACGTGCGCCAGGTCGACGTCGAACGCGTCCGCCACCCGGTCGCGGACCAGGCGTTCCGCCTCGGAGACGGCCACGCCGTCGCGCGGGTGGAAGAAGACCGCGAGTTCTTCGCGCTCCGCGTCCTCCCCGCTCACCAGGCAGGCCACGGTGTACGACGGCACGACGACGTCGAGTTCCTCCACCCGGGCTTCGATCTCGTGGCCGTGGTACGTGACGTCGTCGAGCTGGATGACGTCGTCCGCCCGCCCGGTCACCGTGAGGATCCCGTGCTGGATGTAGGCGAGATCACCGGACTTGAACCAGCCGTCGGCGGTGAACGACTGCCGGTTCTGCTCGGGGTTGCGGTAGTAACCCGCGGTCACGGAGGCACCGGTGACCTGCAGTCTGCCGGTGACGCCGACGGGGACGAGCTCGTTGCGCTCGTCGACCACCCGCAGGGAGGTGCCCGGTTGCGGCCGCCCCACGGGCACATAGCGCTCGTCGCCGGCGTTGGCGACGGAGAACTCGCAGTCGGCCACTCCGGCGGAGGTCTCCGACATGCCCCAGCCCGGGTACATGGCGTCCGACGGAAGCCCGAAGGGGGCGAGCAGTTCCAGGAACCGACGGACCACACCGCTGCGGACGGCTTCGCCGCCGTTCATGATGTAGCGCAGGCAACTGAGGTCCCAGGACTGCTCGTTGAGCCGTTCCGCCTGGTCGTTGATGAGCCCGAAGGCGAAGTTGGGCGCCCAGGTGGTGTCCGAACGGTGCCGGTCCATCGCGGCGATCCAGCGCAGTGGATCGCCGAGCACCCACGCGAAGCGGGCGTGCACCTGGTGGCAGCCGAGGTAGACGTCACGGGCGTGGAACATGACCAGACCGCCCACATGGTCCAGGGGCATCCAGTTGAAGGTGCGGGTCCTGCTGCTGAGCCCGTTCACCTGGACGGTGGCCGCCGTCCGGCTCAGCACGTTGCGATGGCTGAGCACCACCGCCTTGGGCACACCCGTGCTGCCCGAGGTGAGCAGCCGCACGGCCGGGTCGTCCGGGTCGGCCTGATGCCAGGTCATATCCGGTGTGTGCGCGAGCAGTTCGGACGTGTTTTTCAACCAGGCGCCGTCCCAGTTCGGATCGGCGGTGACCTCGGGCGACAGCTCCTGGCCGACGCCGGTGATCACCCTCGGCCTGCCGTAGCCGTGCCAGACCCGCCGCAGCAGCTCGGGAGCGTCCGCGCGCTGCTCGGCGGTGGCGCCGGCGTTGACGGGCATGGGGACGAAGCCGCCCAGGACGCACGCCCAGAAGGCGGCCAGCAGTTCCGGGTCGTCGCCCACCTGGAGAATGATCGTTTCCCCGGGAAGGACGCCCGCAGCGCGGATGCCGGCGAGCATGCGCGCGGCCTCGTCCAGCAGGCGCCGGTACGTGCTCGCCGCTTCGCTGCCGTCCGGCCGGATGAACCTGATGCGTTCCTCGGCGCCTGAGTCGTGCGCCGCACGGACGAGCGCCGCACCGAGATGGGCCACGGTCGGCTCGACGGCCGGACCGCCGTCGAGAAACGAGAGATCGGAGGTCGTCATTTGGAGCTCTCCCCCGCCGCGGTCGCCACGATCACCAGCGGGCCGCGTCCGTGGCCGGGCGCCTGTTCCTTCCGGAAACCGCCGAACTCGGCGGTTATGGTCAGTCCGACGTCGGCCAACAGCTCTCGCACCTCCGGCCCGGTGAGGACGGCCTGGTCGAAGAAGTTGTCGTACATGGCGACCCGGCCGTCCGCCTCACGGACGAGAAGGGTCTCCTCGTTCCGCCAGCTCGCCGCGTGCGGGTTGATCGACTGCCGGGCGAGCCGGGTGATGAGCACCCCGTCACCGCGGTGGTGGGCCACCGTGTGCTGCTGGTAGCTCTCCACGAAGTTCAGCAGATGACCGAATTCCAGGACGACATGGCCGCCGGGCCGCAGCAGGTCCCGCATCTTCCGGAGAACCGGCCGCAGCTCGGCTCGCGGCAGGTAGTTCAGCGTCATGAAGAGGCTGTAGACCAGATCGAACCGGTCATCGCAGACGAAAGCCTCGGCCCTGTCGTGCACGTACTCGACGCCCTCGCCGCCGGCGTTGCGCGCATAGTCGATGAAACGTGCACTCTGGTCCACTCCCAGGCAGGAGTAGCCCCGTGCACCGAGCTCGCGAAGGTTGGCGCCCGTGCCGCAGCCGAGATCGAGCACGCGCGCGCCGGCCGGTGCGAGGGAGGCGAGGAACTCCGTTTCCGCGGCGAGGTCCCGAAAGCCCCTGCGCATGATCTCGTAGTACTCTCCAGGGAATTCAAAGCTGGTCAACGCATTACCTTTCCATGACTGTTGTCAACCGTCCGGACCATGGAACACATGCACCGTGCGTCAATTGCTGAGAGCTGCCTCGCGCATTTTCCTGAATTCCCGGGGCGTGACGCCGTACCGGTCCCGGAAGAGGCGGCTGAAGTGGGAAGCCCCGTAAAAGCCGGATCGTTCGCCGATCACCGCGATGGAGAGGTGATCGAACCTGGGATCGGCCAGCTCGGACCGGCAACGAGCGAGCCTCTCGTCCCGGATCCAGCGCGCGGGGCTGGTGTTGTGCTCGTGGAATATCTTCTGCAGATAGCGAAGCGAGACGTTGTGCCGCTGGGCCACCGTCGACGGGCTGAGCTCGGGGTCGGCCAGCCGCTCGCGGATGAACGCCTGGATGCTCAGCATCAGGGTCGGTCTGGCCGCGCCGGCCTCCTCGGCCATCGAGCGCAACTGCTCGGCGAACAGCGCTGCGGCCAGGCCCGCCACGCTGCCGCCCAGGAGTTCGATCCCCGTGTCGACCTGCTCGCCGTACTGTTCGAGGCCGACGAGCAGGTCGGACATGAGCGCCCCGAGACCGTGCGATCCGCGCCAGGCCTTCGCCGTGAGCGTCCCGGTGTCCTTGGCGGTGAGCCCCATCAGACGATGCGGCAGCACCAGGATCACCATACGGAACCGCTCCGGCATGATGATTTTGTAAGGCCGTGAACTGTCGTAGCAGACGAGTTGCGCCCCACGCGCCGACGCATGTCGTCCGTCCTGGAACACCAGCACCTCGCCGGCCAGCGGGCGACATACGCTCAAATACCCGTCCAGGCCCGGTTCGAGCAGTCTGCTGGGCCGGATCATTTCGCGCGGGCCGCCTTCCACGAAATGGGCCCGCACTTCACCGAACCGTTTGGTCGCCCTGGTCCCTTGAGGCTCTTCGCCGTGCTCGCGGACGATTTGTACGCAGCCATGGGACTGCATGTCCGCATTGAGGTGGACAACGGTCTGAGCCGAACTCCGAACACCGACATGTGCCATCGACTAACCCCCGTCTGTCGAGCAGGAATCAGGGGGGTGCTTCGTCGCCTCACCACAGCCGCGCCTTTGCGGCCGCCGCACCCCGATGGGCTGGTGTCACCCCTGCATCCGTCCCGCCGCGAGCCATTGGAACATACCCGGTTGCTGGTTTTCTACAGCGACTGGTAGTTTCTCGATCAACAACATGGCCCTCTGTGACCCCACGAGTACTGCGCGCACCCGGCCCTGTCTGCGTCGATGCGGCCCACCGCCGCCGCCCCGAGCCGCAGGGCCGCCCGACGAACTGGACGCATCCCCTCCATGCGCGGTGCGCGATTCGACAACCAGAGGGGTTCCGCCCTCACTAGCGTCTCGACCACCGGCCGGGGCCGACGGCAGCGGACGGGGTCGGGGAGAACCGCGGAACACGAGGAGACCAGCGTGACCAAGCCGCGCCAGCACCAGGGTGAACAGGCCGTACAGAGGAGGGCCGGCGAGGGCCGCTCGGGGTGGGGCTCACCCATGTTCGACGATGTGATCCAGCCCCCGTTCGCCCACTTCCTGAGGCAGCAACGGCTGCTCCTGCTCGGCGCGGCCGACGCCCAGGGCGCCGTGTGGGCCTCCGCCGTCACAGGAGGCGTCGGCTTCGCCGACACCGTCGACCGACACCACCTCAGGGTCGCCGCCGTGCCGGTGGCCGGCGACCCCCTCGAGCACGCCTTCGACACCGAGCGCGCCGTCGGGATGCTCGCGATCGAACCGCGCACCGTGCGTCGCATCAGGCTGAACGGCGTGGCACGACGGCGGGAGGGCGCTCTCCACGTCCGCGCCGAGCAGGTCCTCGGCAACTGTCCCAAGTACATTCAGCAGCGGGTCCCCCTGGAGGACGCCGCGGACCCCGGACAGCCCCTGGCCGAGGTCCGCGCGGATCTCACCGAGCGTCAGCGGCAGTGGATCTCACAGGCGGACACCTTTTTCATCGCCAGCCACTCCCCCGACCACGGGGCCGACGCCTCGCACCGCGGGGGCGAGCCGGGCTTCGTGACCGTCGCCGGTGCGCGCCGGCTCTCCTGGCCGGACTACGTCGGGAACTCCTTCTACATGACGTTGGGGAACCTTCATCTCAACCCGTCCTGCGGGCTGCTCTTCCTGGACTGGGAGCAGGGCCACACGCTCCAGCTGACCGGCCGGGCCCGGCTCGACTGGGATCCGCAGCGCAGCGCGGCACTGCCCGGCGCGTTGAAGCTCGTCGAGTTCGACGTCGAGCGCGTGGTCGAGATCCGCCGCGCGACGGCCCTCCGCTGGGCCCTGGCCGCACCGTCCCCGTACAACCCTCCGCTCCCCGCCCCGCGGGACCAAGGCCGGTGAGGAGCGGTTGCCGGCGGCGTGGGAAGCGGGTGGGCTCGTGCGGTGGCTACCGCTCCGTCACCTTGCCGTCCGCCACTTCCAGCCGACGCGTCACCTGGACCGCGTCCAGCATGCGCCGGTCGTGGGTGACCAGGAGCAGCGTGCCCTCGTAGGCGTCGAGGGCCGACTCCAGTTGCTCGATGGCCGGGAGGTCGAGGTGGTTCGTCGGCTCGTCGAGGACGAGGAGGTTGACGCCCCGGCCCTGGAGCAGCGCCAGGGCGGCGCGGGTGCGCTCCCCGGGTGACAGGGTGCCCGCCGCCCGCATGACGTGGTCCGACTTCAGGCCGAACTTGGCCAGCAGGGTGCGCACCTCGACCGGTTCGGTGTCGGGGACGGTCGCGCGGAACGTGTCGAGGAGCGGCTCGGAGCCGTGGAACAGCTGCCGCGCCTGGTCGACCTCGCCGACCAGGACGCCCGAGCCGAGCGCCGCGTGGCCCGCGTCCAGCGGGACGCGGCCGAGGAGCGCGCCCAGCAGCGTCGACTTGCCGGCCCCGTTGGCGCCGGTCACCGCGACCCGGTCGGCCCAGTCGATCTGCAGGGACACCGGCCCGAGGCGGAAGTCGCCGTGCCGTACCTCGGCCTCGCGCAGCGTGGCGACCACCGCGCCGGAGCGCGGTGCGGCCGCGATCTCCATGCGCAGCTCCCACTCCTTGCGCGGCTCCTCGACGACGTCCAGGCGTTCGATCATGCGCTGGGTCTGCCGGGCCTTCGCGGCCTGCTTCTCGCTGGCCTCGCTGCGGAACTTGCGGCCGATCTTGTCGTTGTCGTTGCCCGCCTTGCGGCGCGCGTTCTTCACGCCCTTGTCCATCCAGGAGCGCTGGGTCTGGGCGCGGTCGTGGAGCGCCGCCTTCTTGTCGGCGTACTCCTCGTAGTCCTCGCGGGCGTGCCGACGGGCCACGTCCCGTTCCTCCAGGTAGGCGTCGTAGCCGCCGCCGTAGAGGTTGATCTGCTGCTGGGCGAGGTCGAGTTCGAGGACCTTGGTGACCGTGCGGGTGAGGAACTCGCGGTCGTGGCTGACGACGACGGTGCCCGCGCGCAGGCCGGTCACGAAGCGTTCGAGGCGCTCCAGGCCGTCGAGGTCGAGGTCGTTCGTCGGCTCGTCGAGGAGGAAGACGTCGTAGCGCGAGAGGAGGAGGGAGGCGAGGCCCGCGCGGGCGGCCTGCCCGCCGGACAGGGACGTCATCAGCTGGTCGAGGCCGACGCCGAGGCCCAGCGAGTCGGCGACCTCCTCGGCGCGCTCGTCGAGGTCGGCGCCGCCGAGGTCGAGCCAGCGCTCCAGGCTCGTGGCGTAGGCGTCGTCGGCGCCGGGCGCGCCGTCGACCAGGGCCTGGGTGGCCTCGTCCATCGTGCGCTGCGCCTCGGCGACGCCGGTGCGGCGGGCGAGGAACTCCCGCACGCTCTCACCGGGGCGGCGCTCCGGCTCCTGGGGCAGATGGCCGACGGTCGCGGTCGGCGGGGAGAGCCTGAGCTCGCCCTGTTCGGGCGCGGTGAGCCCGGCGAGCAGCCTCAGCAGGGTGGACTTGCCCGCGCCGTTGGCGCCGACCAGCCCGATCACGTCCCCGGGGGCGACGACGAGGTCGAGCCCGGAGAAGAGGGAGCGGTCGCCGTGCCCGGCGGCGAGGTTCTTGGCGACGAGAGTGGCAGTCATCAGGTCGTAGATCCTAGTGGTCGTCCGGGGACGCCGTCGCACCCGTTCTTCGGCGATCTCGCTGACCGTCGGAACGGTCGGTTACCGTCCGGGCATGGACACTCGGACGAACGGCGATGTGATCGTGGTCGGCGGCGGGGTCATCGGGCTGTCGACGGCCGTCGCGCTGGCCGAGCACGGGCTGCGGGTGCGGGTCTGGACGCGCGACCCGGTCGAGCGGACGACCTCCGCCGTGGCCGGTGCGCTGTGGTGGCCGTACCACATCGAGCCGAAGGCGTCGGCGCGGGCGTGGGCGCTGCGTTCCCTGGACATGTACGAACTCCTCGCCGAGCGGCCCGAGGAGACCGGCGTGCGCCTGGTCGACGGGGTGATGGGCGGGCAGGAGCCGGCCCGCGTCGAGGCCTGGGCAGCCGGTCGGCTGACCGGCTGCGCCGGACCACGGCACGCGAGTACGGCGCCGGGCCGGGCGTGCGGGTGCGACTGCCATTGATCGATATGTCGACTTATCTGCCGTGGCTGCGGAAGCGGCTGCTGCGGGCGGGCGGCACGGTGGAGGAGCGCACGGTGACCGACCTGGCGCAGGTCGAGGCGCCCGTCGTGGTCAACTGCACGGGGCTGGCCGCCCGGGAACTGGCCGCGGACCCGTCGGTGCGGCCGGTGCGGGGGCAGCTCGTCGTCGTGGAGAACCCCGGCGTCGACACCTGGCTCGTCACCACCGCCCCGGACGGCGCGATCGCCTACCTCTTCCCGCAGCCCGGACGGCTGCTGCTGGGCGGCACGGCCGAGGACGACGCGTGGTCGCTGGAGCCGGACCCGAAGGCGGCCGAGGCGATCGTCCGGCGCTGTGCGGCGCTGCGGCCGGAGGTCGCCGGGGCACGGATCCTGGCGCACCGGGTGGGGCTGCGGCCGGTGCGGGACACGGTACGGCTGGAGCGGGCGGAGCTGCCGGACGGGCGGCCGGTGGTGCACCACTACGGGCACGGCGGGGCGGGCGTGACCGTGGCGTGGGGATGCGCGCAGGAGGCGGCCGAGCTGGTGCTCTCGGCCGCCTCGGATTAGGGGACCAGGGGACTACGGGATCCGGCGGGCGCTGGGCGGGGTCCGTACGCCGTCCAGGGCCCCTGCGCCGGGCGTGACCGCTGCCGCCGCCGCGGACGTGGCGCGGGCGAAGGCGTCGGCGCCTCCGACGAACGGGACCCGGGCCGAGGCACGGGACAGGTCCAGGGTGAGGGTCGGGGTGTCGGCGGGCGGGTCGATGAGGTCCTTGTCGGTGCCCGCGACGATCAGCGCCAGTCGGTGACCGGCCGGGACGACATGGTCGGTGGCGGCCAGGTCGAGGGTGATCGTGTAGGCCTTGCCCGGGGTGAGCGGGACGCCCTTGCCGGGGTCCGCGTAGGTGCCGAGGTCGGCCCAGCCACGGCTGACGACCGTGTAGTCGACGTCGGCCGTGTTCGCCCTGGTCTGCTTGAAGCAGGCGCTGTCGCCCGCTGTGCTCGCGCCCCAGCAGGTGCGGTCGGTGAGGGTGGTGATGCCCTCGCCGCTCGCCGCGTAGTCCCGGATCGTGTCGGGGCCGAGGTCGACGAGGACGGCGGTGAGGTGAGCGGTCGCGGTCGTGGGCGTGGCGGTGACGGTGACCTTCGAGGAGCCGGACAGCCGCAGGTCGCGGGTGAGGGGACCGGTGCTGAAGCCGGCCTTGTCGGGGGTCGGGGTGTCGATCCGCGCGGCCCAGTCGGTCTCGCTCAGCTGCGGGTTGTCGGTGAAGGCCGCGGTGCCGGCGCCCTTGCGCAGGCCGAGCGTGCCGACGCCGGGCTGGGCCGCGGCGGCCGGGTGCAGGGTCGCGGTCCGGGTGCCGCGCGGCGGCCAGACGGCGGAGGTGACCCACTGGTCGGGGTGGCGCTCGACGTCGGCCATGGGCTCGCGGTCGATGCCGTTGTCGTAGCCGAGGAGTTCGTGGTCGAACCAGCGGTGAAGGGTGTCCACCCAGGCGGAGCGGCGGAAGTCGAACGGGTCGACGTGGCCGGTCTGGGAGAGCCAGATCTTGCGCTCGACGCCGTTCTTCGCGAGGGCGTCCCACCACTGGCCGAAGTGCTTGGTGCGGACGTTGAGGTCCTGCATGCCATGGACGAGGAAGACGCTCGCCTTCACCTTGCGCGCGTCCTTGACGTAGTCGCGTTCGGTCCACAGCGAGGTCCAGTCGCCGGTGCGCGGAGCCCCGTCGACGATCTTCTGCTGGACAGCGGCGCACTTGGCCCGGGCGTCGGGGCTGTCGACGTAGTTCGAGAGCCAGTCGGGGCCCGAGTCGTAGAGCGGGGCGCCCTGGGCGAAGTAGTAGTCGTACCAGGAGGATATGGCGCTGATCGGGACGATGGTCTTGAGGCCCCGCACGCCGGTGGCGGCGACGCCGTTGGCTATGGTGCCGTCCCAGCTCTTGCCGATCATGCCTGTTCTGCCGTTGGTCCAGCCCGCCTTGGCGGTCGTGGCGCCGGTGCGGGTGGTGTAGGCCTTGGCACGCCCGTTCAGCCAGTCGACGACGGCCTTCGCGGACTGGATGTCGGAGCGCCCGCCGACGTCCACGCAGCCGTCGGAGCGGTTGGTGCCGGCGAGGTCGACGCCGACGAAGGCGTAGCCGCGCGGCACGAAGTAGTTGTCGTAGAACAGCGGCGTCTGGACGACGTTCCCGGCCGCGTCGTACGTCTTGAGCTGGCTCTCGTTGCCGCGGCCGCAGCAGGAGTAGTAGGGGCTGGCGTCCATGATGACGGGCACCTTGCGCCCCTGTGCGGCGGGTTCGCGGGGGCGGACGATGTCGACGGCGACGCGGTCCGTCCTTCCGTCGCCGTCGCCGTCGAGTCCGGTGTCGACCCAGACGGCCTCGCGGATGGCGTGCTCGTAGGAGTAGACGGGCCTGCTCTCGCGCGGGGCGCCGTGGGCGGCGGTCGGGGTGAGGAAGGCGGCCACCAGGAGGGTGATGCCGGCTGTGGCGAGCGGTCTCCAGATCGTGAAGCGCATGCGTGTCGACATGCGCCGGACGGTACCCCGGTCAACTCCTGTGCAGAAGAGGGCAGATGGGAGAGGGACGGGCCCCGACGGCGGGTGGGCCGGTGGCCGAAACACGTCGGTGGAGACGGTCGCTCATGACGGCCGAATGGCGATCGTGTGACAGGGGTGGCGGTGGACACCTTCTGGGCACAGGGACTGAATAGGCTCCGAACAGCCTTCGCACCCCCACGACTTGGAGCTTTCGTGCACCGCAGACTCATCGCGCCGGGCGCACTCGCTGCCGCGTCCGTACTGCTGGCGATCCCGGCATCCGCCGCGGGCTACTCCCCCGGCGCGTCGGGCATCGGCGACCCGTACTACCCGGCCTACGGCAACGGCGGATACGACGTCTCGCACTACGACCTGCGGCTGACGTACCAGCCGACGACGGACGAGCTGCAGGGCACGGCGACGATCCTCGCCAAGACCACGCAGGACCTGTCGAGCTTCGACCTGGACTTCTTGCTGGACGTCCAGGAGGTCCGGGTCAACGGCGCCGCGGCCGCCTTCACCACCTCCGGCGAGCACGAGTTGGTGGTCACGCCGAAGCAGCCGCTGGCGAAGGGCACGTCGGCCACGGTCGTCGTCCGCTACCGCGGGGCGCCGTCGACGAAGAGCGCGTACGGCTTCTCCACCTGGCACCGCACGCCCGACGGCGCCGTCGCGGCGGACGAGCCCGAGTCGGCGTGGTGGTGGTTCCCGAGCAACGACCACCCGCTCGACAAGGCGACCTACGACGTGTCGGTGGCCGTGCCGGACGGCACCCAGGCGATCTCCAACGGCACGCTCCAGTCGACGACTTCACGCCTCGGCTGGACCCGCTACAACTGGCGCCAGAACAAGCCGCAGGCGACCTATCTGGCCACGTTGGCGCTGGGGAGGTTCGACGTCACGACGAGCACGTCCGAGGGCGGCGTGCCGGTGATCAACGCCTACAGCAAGGACCTCGGGGACAACGACGGGGCGGCGCGGGCGAGCGTGGAGCGCACCGGGGAGATCGTCGACTGGCTGAGCGGCTACTTCGGGCCATACCCGTTCAGCACGGCCGGCGGGTATGTCCCCAACACCACCACCTCGTTCGCGCTGGAGACGCAGAGCCGCGTCTACTACAGCCCCAAGCAGTTCGCGAACGGCTCCAACACCTCCGTGGTGGTGCACGAGTTGGCACACCAGTGGTACGGGGACTCGGTGTCCCTCAAGGGCTGGAAGGACATCTGGCTCAACGAGGGCTTCGCCCGGTACGCGCAGTGGCTGTGGTCCGAGCACGAGGGCGAGGGCACGGCGCAGCAACTCGCGGACTACGTGTACGCCTCGCACCCGGCCGACGACGCGTTCTGGACGGTGAAGCCGGGCGACCCGGGCGCGGCGAACCAGTTCGACATCGCCGTCTACGACCGGGGCGCGCTGGCCGTGCAGGCGCTGCGCAACGAGATCGGCGACGACGCGTTCTTCGCGATCCTGAAGGGCTGGCCGCAGAAGTACGCGTACGGCAACGCGACGATCGCCGACTTCCAGGCGTACGCCGAGCAGGTCTCCGGCAAGCGGCTGGGCGCGCTGCTGGACACCTGGCTCCTCCAGCCGACGAAGCCGGCGGCGCCCGCGGCGCGGACCGCGTCGATCGCGAAGTCGCCGGCCACGCCCGTGCAGCCGAGGTCCTGGAAGAAGATCGCGGCGACGAACTCCGTGCACGGGAACTGAGTGCGCGCCGCGCCCGCCGGCCTCCGCTACCGGGGGGCCGCCGCCAGGAGTTCGTCACGGGAGACGGCGGCACTCCCGGTGGCCGGGACGGTGCACGCGTACGCGCCGGCCGTCACGCCGAACCGAGCGCATCTCAGGGGCGTTTCGCCGCTGAGGCGGCCGTAGAGGAACGCGGCCGCGAAGGCGTCTCCCGCGCCGTTGGAGTCGACCACCGGCGCGGGAGGCGCGACGGCCGGCACGTGGGTCAGCTCGCCCTCGGACAGCAGGTACGCGCCCTCGGCGCCGGCGGTGACGACGACCGCCTCGGCACGGCCGCGCGCGGCGATCCGTCGCATCGTCGCCTCGGGGTCGGTGAGCGCGGCGGCCGAGAGGAAGACGACGTCCGCGGCGAAGGCGAAGGCCTCGTGGTACGGGTTCTCGCCGTCCCAGTTGTGCAGGTCGGTGGAGATGCGGGCGCCCGCCGCGCGCAGCAGCGGCAGGGCGTCGGCGCAGCCGGGGGTGATCGCCACGTGCACATGGCGGCTCGCCGTGGCCAGCGCCCGCAGGGTGTCCTGCGGGAAGCGGTCCTGCGGTCGCCCGCGGCTGGTGTCGTACAGCGACAGCCGCCGCCCGTCCGGGCTCACCAGGTTGACCGCGCGCTTGGTGCCGGCCGGCTGCGGGACGGCGGTGAGGGCGATGCCGTGCTTCTCGTGCAGGGCGCGGACCAGGTCGCCCTCCGGATCGTCGCCCAGGAAGTCGAGGTGGTGGGTGCGCAGGCCGAGGGCGGCGAGACCCAGCGCGACGAAGTCGCCGGTCTGTCCGGCGCGGGTGCGGATCCCGCTGTCGATCATGTAGCTGTCGGCGTACGGGAGCGGCAGCTCCGGTACATGGACGATGGTGTCCACCCCTGCCCCGCCCAGGACCAGGACGTCGATGTCCCTGTCCTCCCTGTTCTGCCTGTTCTGCCCGTAGGCGTCCATGCGCGCTACCCCTCCCCGTGGTCGTACACCGTCACCGCGACGCCCCGCTTCACCAGCCGCTCGCAGACGAGCGGTTCGACCCGGGACCACTTACCACCGGCCAGGCCGCAGCCTATCCGCGGCATGTGCACCGACGCGCCGAGTTCTGTCACGCGGTCGGCCAGACGGGCCAGGGCGGTGTCGATGGCGTCGTAGCGCACCGGGACGCCCTTGCTGCCCGTGCGCACCCCGCGCTGGCCGATCATGTTGGCGACCCATATGTACGGCTCGACCTGGACGAGTTGGAGCGCGCCCAGGCCGAAGTCGTTGGCGGCGCGCTCGCGGTGCCAGGCGCGGTAGGCCGCCTCCGGCTCCGGCCAGCGGCGTGACAGCGCCAGCACGAAGCCCTTCCCCCATCCCCCGAGGTCGTTGCAGACATGGGCGATCACCTTGACGCCTTTCACCGACGGCACGGTGGCGTCCCCCCGGACATACGTGATCTCCGACATGACGCCACCGTAGGCGATGCCACTGACAGTGGCTCCGGCCCCGGCCTGGGACCTGGCTGCGGGCGCGGCTGCGCGCTCCGCCGCCCCGGGTTTCACAGCAGTGGTGTGACAGCGATACTGCTGCACATGACGATCGAGACCGAGGAGCCGGACCTCACGGTCGACGAACTGGCCGCGCGGGCGGGGATCACGGTGCGGACGGTGCGCTTCTACAGCGCCAAGGGGCTTCTGCCCCCGCCCGTCATCGGTCCGCGTCGGGTGGGCCGATACGGTCCCGGGCATCTCGCGCGTCTCGCGCTGATCGAGGAGCTGCAACAGCAGGGCCTGACGCTGGCGGCGATCGAGCGCTACCTGGACCGGCTGCCGCCCCGTCTCGACGCCCATGACCTCGCCGTACACCGGGCCGTGGTCGCCTCCTGGGCGCCGGACGCCGTGGAGACGGTCACCCGGGAGGAGCTCGCACAGAAGGCGGGGCGGGCGCTTCGCGAGGAGGACGTGGAGCGGCTCGTCGCCATGGGCGTCGTACGGCGTGACCAGGACGCGTACGGGGTCGACCTCGGGCTGCTGAGGCTGGGCGTCCGCCTGCTCGACGTACCCCTGTCGCAGGAGGCGATCCTCGCGGCCCGCACCCTCCTCCTCGACCATGCGCGCGCCGCCGCCCACGAACTGTCGCGGCTGCTGCGCGAGGAGGTGCCGGAGCATGACGCGCAGGCGGTGCGGTCGCTGTCGGCGCACATGCAGCCCCTGGTGGTCCAGGCTCTGCTGACGGCCTTCCAGCGGTCGCTCACCTCGGAGCTGCGGGAGTGGCTCGGGGAGCCGCCCGCGGACGGCTCCCCTTGATGAGCCCTGAGGTGCCCTGACTGCCCCTGGCTCAGCGCGCGTCGGTGAAGGTCTCCCCCCGTTCCGCCTTCGCCACCAGCAGCGCCGGCGGGGCGAAGCGGTCGCCGTAGCGTTCGGCGAGCTCACGCGCGCGTGCCACGAACCCGGGCAGTCCGCCCTGGTAGCCGTTGATGTACTGGAGCACTCCGCCGGTCCAGCCGGGGAAGCCGATGCCAAAGAGGGAACCGATGTCAGCGTCCGCGACGGACGTCAGCACGCCCTCTTCGAGGAGCTTGACGGTGTCGAGGGCCTCGGAGAAGAGCATGCGTTCCTGCATGTCCTCGAACGGGATCTCGCTGCCCGCGCGCGTGAAGTGCTCGCGCAGCCCCGGCCAGAGGGCGCCGCGCTTGCCGTCCTCCCCGTACTCGTAGAAGCCCGCTCCCCCACTGCGGCCGGTGCGGCCGAACTCGTCGACCATGCGGTCGACGACGGTCTCGGCGGGGTGCCCGGGCCAGGTGCCGCCCGCCTCCTCCACCGCCCGCTTCGACTCGGCCCGGATCTTCTGCGGGAGGGTGAGCGTCAGGTCGTCCATCAGGGCGAGCACCTTGCCCGGGTAGCCCGCCTGCGCCGCCGCCTGTTCGACGGAGGCGGGCTCGATGCCCTCGCCGACCATGGCGACGCCTTCGTTGATGAAGTGGCCGATCACCCGTGAGGTGAAGAAGCCGCGCGAGTCGTTGACGACGATGGGCGTCTTCCTGATCTGCCGGACCAGGTCGAAGGCGCGCGCGAGCGCCTCGTCGCCGGTGCGCTCGCCCTTGATGATCTCGACGAGGGGCATCTTGTCGACGGGCGAGAAGAAGTGCAGGCCGATGAAGTCGCGCTGGCGCTCGACGCCTTCGGCGAGGACGGTGATGGGGAGGGTGGAGGTGTTGGAGCACAGCAGGGCGTCGGGGGCGACGATCTGCTCGATCTCCTGGAACACCTTGTGCTTCAACGCGGTGTCCTCGAACACGGCCTCGATGACCGCGTCGCAGCCTGCCAGGTCGGCCGGGTCCGCGGTGGGTGTGATCCGGGCGAGCAGCGCGTCCGCCTTCTCCTGCGTGCTGCGGCCCCGGGAGACGGCCTTGGCGCACAGCTTCTCCGAGTAGCCCTTGCCCCGGGCGGCGGCCTCCGCGGAGACGTCCTTCAGGACGACGTCGATGCCGGCGCGAGCGCACGAGTAGGCGATGCCGGCGCCCATCATCCCGGCGCCCAGGACGGCCACCTTGCGGACCGGGCGGGGCTCGATGCCCTGGGGGCGGCTGACTCCGGAGTTGACGGCCTGGAGGTCGAAGAAGAACGCCTGGATCATGTTCTTCGACGTCTGTCCGGCGGCCAGTTCGACGAAGTAGCGGGCCTCGATGACCTGCGCGGTCTCGAAGTCGACCTGGGCGCCCTCGACGGCCGCGGCGAGGATGTTGCGCGGCGCCGGGTAGGGGGCGCCGTTGGTCTCCTTGCGCAGGGAGGCCGGGAAGGCGGGCAGGTTGGCGGCGAACCGGGGGTTGGCGGGAGTGCCGCCGGGGATGCGGTAGCCGGGCCTGTCCCAGGGCTGCTGCGACTCGGGGTTGGCGTCGATGAAGGCGCGGGCCTTGGCGAGGAGCTCGTCGGGGGTGGCGGCGACCTCGTGGATCAGGCCGTGTTCCAGGGCGCGCCGCGGGCTGTACTGGGTGCCCTTGAGGAGGACCTTGAGGAGGGCGTCGGCGATCCCCAGGAGGCGGACGGTGCGCACGACGCCGCCTCCTCCGGGGAGCAGGCCGAGGGTCACCTCGGGACAGCCGATCTTCGAGCCGGGGGCGTCGAGCGCGACCCGGTGGTGGCAGGCGAGCGCGAGCTCGTACCCGCCGCCGAGGGCCGCGCCGTTGAGGGCGGCGACGACCGGCTTGCCGAGGGTCTCGATGCGGCGGAGGTTGCGCTTGATCTCCATTCCGCCGTCGAAGAGCTCCTGGGCGGTCTCGGGGGTGACGCGGATCAGGTCGCGCAGGTCGCCGCCGGCGAAGAAGGTCTTCTTGGCGGAGGTGAAGACGATGCCGCGGATGGAGTCCTTCTCGGCCTCCAGTCGGTCGGTGACGACCGCGAGCGACTCGCGGAACGCCTGGTTCATGGTGTTGGCGGACTGGTTCGGGTCGTCGAGGACGAGGGTGACGAGGCCGGTGCGGTCCTGTTCCCAGCGGATGACGGTGCTCTGTGTCATGACGGGGTCTCCGTAGAAGTCTCTGGCTGCGCTGGGGTGGTCAGACGCGCTCGACGACGGTGGCGATGCCCATGCCGCCGCCCACGCACAGGGTGGCGAGGCCGTAGCGCTTGTCCTGGCGCTCCAGTTCGTCGACGAGCGAGCCGAGGATCATCGCCCCGGTCGCGCCGAGGGGGTGGCCGAGCGCGATCGCGCCGCCGTTGACGTTGACCTTGTCCAGGGACAGGCCCATGTCCCGCGCGAAACGCAGGACGACCGCCGCGAACGCCTCGTTGATCTCGACGAGGTCGATGTCGTCGATGGTCAGGCCGGCCTTCGCGAGGGCCTTGCGGGTGGCGGGCGCGGGCCCGGTGAGCATGATGGTCGGCTCGGAGCCGGAGACGGCGGCGGAGACGATCCGCGCGCGCGGGGTGAGCCCGTACCGCTCGCCGACCTCCTTCGAGCCGATCGCGACCAGGGAGGCGCCGTCGACGATGCCGGAGGAGTTGCCCGCGTGGTGGACGTGGTCGATCTTCTCCACCCAGTGGTACCTCTGCAGGGCCACGGCGTCGAAGCCGCCCAGCTCGCCGATGTCGGCGAAGGACGGCTTCAGCCTGGCGAGGGAGTCGGCGGTGGTGCCGGGGCGCGGGTGCTCGTCGTGGTCGAGGACGACGAGGCCGGCGCGGTCCTTCACCGGGACGACGGACCGGTCGAAGCGGCCCTCCTTCCAGGCCGTCGCCGCCCGCTCCTGGGAGAGCGCCGCGTACTCGTCGACGTCGCGCCGGGAGAAGCCCTCGATCGTGGCGATGAGGTCGGCGCCGATGCCCTGCGGCACGAAGTTGACGGCCAGGTTGGTCATCGGGTCGTTGAACCAGGCGCCGCCGTCCGAGGCCATCGGCACCCGGGACATCGACTCCACGCCGCCCGCGAGGACCAGGTCCTCCCAGCCGGAGCGGACCTTCACGGCGGCCAGGTTGACGGCCTCCAGACCCGAGGCGCAGAAGCGGTTCTCCTGCACGCCCGCCACGGTGTCCGGAAGGCCGGCCGCCAGCGCGGCGATGCGCGCGATGTCGGAGCCCTGGTCGCCCACGGGCCCCACGACGCCGAGCACGATGTCGTCGATCGCGGCGGGGTCGAGGCCGGGGAAGCGGCCGCGGAGTTCGTGGATGAGACCGACGACGAGGTCGATGGGCTTCGTTCCGTGCAGGGCGCCGTCCGCCTTGCCGCGTCCGCGCGGGGTGCGGATCGCGTCGTACACGTACGCTTCGGTGCTCACTGGCAGGCCTTTCGGGAGGGTGGGCCGAGCGGGGCGGGGTCAGTCGCCCTGGTGCGGGAAGTCCTTCTCTGGGGTCACGGAGGTTGCGGGCGTCTTCTCAAGGTCCGTCACGAGCCCCGGTATGTCCCAGTCACGGGCCACCGCGTGCGTGTCGGCGCCCGGTTGCGCCGGTCCGGTCCGGACGGCGGTGGGCGTCGCGGAGAAGCGGGGCGCGGGGGCCGGCTGGGTGATGCCGTCGTGGTCGGTGAAGGTGCCGCGGGCCGCGAGGTGCGGGTGGTGCGGGGCCTCGCGCAGCGACAGCACGGGCGCCACGCACGCGTCGGAGCCCTCGAACAGCGCCGTCCACTCGTCCCGGGTGCGGGTCCTGAAGCGGGCGGCGACGGCCTCACGCAGCTCTCCCCAGCGGGTCCAGTCCTTGCGGGCCTCGCGGAAGTCCCCGAGGCCCAGGAGGTCCACGAACTCGTCGTAGAACTGCGGCTCCAGGGCGCCGACGGCCATGTGCCCGCCGTCGGCGGTCTCGTAGGAGCCGTAGTACGGGCAGCCGCCGTCGAGGAGGTTGGCGGCGCGCCGGTCCTGCCAGCCGCCGGCGGCGAGCATGCCGTGGATCATCGCCGACAGGTGGGCGGCGCCGTCGACGATGGCCGCGTCGACGACCTGGCCGGCGCCGTGCGCGTGCGCGTGGTGCAGCGCGGCGAGGATGCCGACGACGAGGTAGAGGGAGCCGCCGGCGAAGTCGCCGAGCAGGTTGGCGGGGGGCGGCGGCGGTCGGTCGGGGGCGCCGATCATGCCGAGGGCGCCGGTGAGGGCCAGGTAGGTGACGTCGTGGCCCGCGCGGTGGGCGAGGGGACCTTCCTGGCCCCAGCCGGTCATCCGGCCGTAGACCAGCCGGGGGTTGCGGGCGTGGCAGTCCTCGGGTCCGACGCCCAGCCGCTCGGCCACGCCGGGCCGGTTGCCCTCGATGAGCACGTCGGCGCGGGCGGCGAGGTCGAGCACGCGCGCGGGGCCGTCGGGCGCCTTGAGGTCGATGACGACCGAGCGCTTGTTGCGGTTGGTGACGTCGTGGGCGGGGTCGATGGCGAGAGACATCCCGCCGGGGCGGTCCACGCGGACGACGTCGGCGCCGAGGTCGGCCAGGAGCATGCCCGCGAAGGGGCCGGGGCCGATCGAGGCGAGCTCCACCACGCGCACCCCGGCCAGCGGGCCGTGGCCGTCCGTCCGTCCCGTCGTCATCCAGCCCCCTTGCTGTGACACAACCGATGTAACACCAGTGATGTTAAGAACGCGTTCCAGTGGACACAAGAGCCGAGCGAGCAAGCGCTTAGCCACTTTGGGGACACCTGTCGTCGGCCTCCGTACCCCTCACGCTAGCCTCGGCCACCGACAGCGGCGCGGGCTGCACGGCAAAGGGGTGTCATGAGCAGGCTGAAAAGGTCGGACCGTCCGTACGACATCGTGCTCTTCGGGGCCACGGGCTTCGCGGGAACGCTCACCGCGGAGTATCTCGCCGCCCACGCGCCCGCCGGTCTGCACTGGGCGATCGCCGGCCGCGGCGTGGAGAAGCTGGAGCGGCTGCGCGACCGGCTCGGCGTGGACGTCGGGGTGCTGCGGGCCGACGTCTCGGACCCGGCGTCGCTGCGCGCCCTCGCGGAGCACGCGCGCGTGGTGGCCACGACCGTCGGCCCCTATGTGACGCACGGCGAGGAACTCGTCGCCGCCTGCGCGGACACCGGCGCCGACTATCTCGATCTCAGCGGTGAGCCGGAGTTCGTCGACCTGATGTACGTCCGGCACGACGCCCGCGCGCGGGAGACGGGCGCGCGCCTGATCCACGCGTGCGGCTTCGACTCCGTCCCGCACGACCTGGGCGTGTACTTCACCGTCCGGCAGCTGCCGGAGGGCGTGCCGCTGACCGTGGACGGCTTCGTGACCGCGGACGCTGCCTTCTCGGGCGGCACCTTCGCCTCCGCACTGGGCCAGTTCGCGCGCGGCCGGCAGATGATGGCCGCCGCGCGGGAGCGGGGGCGGCACGAGCCACGGCTGATGGGCCGCCGGGCCGGCGCACCGGTGGGCGCGCCCCGGTTCGCCCCGGAGGTCAACGCCTGGGCGCTGCCGCTGCCGACCGTCGACCCGCAGATCGTGCTCCGGTCGGCGCGGGCGCTGCCGCGCTACGGGCCCGACTTCCGCTACCGGCACTACGCCGCCGTACGACGGCTGCCCGTCGCCGTGGGAGCGGTGGCGGCGGTCGGGACGCTCGTCGCGGCGGCCCAACTGCCGCCCGCCCGGCGCTGGCTGTCGGACCGGCTGCAGCCCGGGGAGGGGCCGAGCGCGCAGAAGCGGGCGCGGAGCTGGTTCTCCGTGCGGTTCGTGGGCGAGGGCGGCGGCCGACGAGTGTGCACCGAGGTCTCGGGCGGCGACCCCGGCTACGACGAGACGGCGAAGATGCTCGCCGAGGCGGCGCTGTCCCTGGCCTGCGACGATCTCCCGCCGACGGCAGGGCAGGTCACGACGGCGGTGGCGATGGGCGACACGCTGACCGAGCGGCTGACCCGGGCGGGCATCCGGTTCCGGGTGGCGGCGCGCCGCTGAACGGGCCCTCCAGGGGCCACTGCGCCTACAGGGGCCACTGCACCAGCGTGTAGATCATCCCGACGATCCAGCCCAGCCCCGCCAGGACGGCGAGGATCAGCGCGGCGTTCACGGCACGCTCGACAGGACGGCCGGGGTCGGCGAGGGGCTTGGGAGCACGGTGCGTGGTCATGCGGGCCAGACTGCCGAGCGCGGGGTCGGGCGCACATCCGTACAGATACTCAGACGACGTACTCAGGAGGTGGGTCAGGCGCAGGTCGTCGCCTCCTGAAGCGCCCGCCGGCACAAGGAGTCCGCCCTGCGGGTCGTCTCCGGGAGGCGGAACTCCGGGGTGAGGGCGAGCGTATGGGCGCAGGCGACGTCCAGGGTGACGCGGTGGCCGACGGACACGAAGACCGGCTTCACGGCCGCCCGGGTGCGCAGCGCACGCCCCACTTCGTCGTCGCCCGCCAGCAGCGGGGACGCCGCGCCACGAGCGGCGCCCGGGTCGTCGTACGTGAAGGCGAACGGGTTCTTGGCGACGCCGATCGTGGGCAGGCCGGTGAGGACCCCCAGATGGCTGGCGAGGCCGAAGCGGCGCGGGTGGGCCAGGCCGTAGCCGTCGCAGACGACCAGCCCCGGCGGGCGGGGCAGGCGGTCGAGGGCGGCGAGCACGGTGGGGATCTCGCGGAAGGCGAGCAGTCCGGGCACGTACGGGAAGGAGATCCGCCCGACGGCGGTGGCCTCGGCGACGACTTCGAGGCTCGCCGCGTCGAGCACGACGGCCGCCGCCGCGACGACGTCCCGCTCGTCGTCGTAGGCCACGTCGACCCCCGTGACGTACCCCGTCCCGGGCGGCGGCCCCGGCTCGTCGAGCACCACCCGCGCGCGCAGCTCGTCCTGGACGGCGCGGGCCTCTTCCTCGGTCGCGGGCCAGCCCGCGGGAATGTCTACGGTCGTCATGGTGGGGACGAGCGTACGGCTCCCGGGGCCTGACCCGCGATCGCGTTCCGAGGCGACTGCCGCCTCAGCTCTTGCCGCCGAGCGCGCGCTGCAGCTGACTCTTGTTCATGTCCGAGCGGCCCTTGACGCCGCGCCGCTTGGCCTCCTCGTAGAGCTGGTCGTAGGTGGGCCCCTGGGAGCCCTTGCCGGACCGCTGGCCGCCGCGCCTGCCGGACGACATGTCCTGGGTGGAGGTGCGGCTGGCGGTCTTCGACTCGCCGGACCGGGCGCGCTCCTTGTTGACCGTCCGGGCGGCGATCTCCTCCGCACGGCCGGTGCTCTCGCCCCGGTCCTGCGCGCTCTTCTTGATGTGCTCGTACTGGCGCTCCCGCTTGGGGCTGGAACCGCGTGGCATGGGCGCTCACTCCTTTCGTGTACGCGCCCACCGGGTACCCCGAAAAGCCGTTCAGCCCTCCAGCCGGGCCACGCGCCCCTGTTCGCCGGCGGCCCAGCAGCCGAGGTCGGGGGTGCAGTCCACGGTGTCGTACGAGCCCGTGTCGAGGGTGCGCCAGGTGCGGCCGGCGTCGGTGGTCAGGTCGGTGCCGGTGGGCCCGACCGCGAGGGCGGCGGTGCGGCTGTGCGGGAGCCAGGCGACGCCCGAGCGGTAGGCCGGCGGGGGCGCCGCGGCAGGTCGCCAGGTGCGCCCGGCGTCGCCGGTCGTGGCGGCGGCGAGCGGCGAGGGCTGGTCCGCGCGGTAGTCGCCGCCGACGGCGAGGCCGTGGGCGCGGTCGCGGAAGGCGAGGGCGAAGACACCCCGCGCGGGATCCCCCGCGGGGATGGGGGTGTCGGCGGCCGTCCAGGTCCTCCCCCGGTCGGACGAGTGCAGCACCCGCGCGCGTGCGGCTCCGCCGGTCGCCAGCCAGACGTCGTGGGCCCCGGAGGCGACCAGGCACTGACCACTGGCGGCGAAGCCCGCCTCGCCGTCCTGGGCGGCCGGCATGCCCTCGTTGGGCAGCACCTTCCAGGAGCGGCCGCCGTCGTCGGTCGACAGGATGCGGAACTTGCCGTCGACCGGGTCGCTCATGGCGAGGCCGTGGCGACGGTCGAAGAAGGTCATGCAGTCGTAGAAGGCGTGCGCGTCGGTGTTGCGGAAGGACTCCGTCCAGGTCGTCCCGCCGTCCTCGGTGCGGTAGACGCGCGAGGCCTCGCCCTCGCCGATGGCGAGCACCACGGCGCGGCGCGCGTCGAACGCCTCGATGTCCCGGAACTGCAGGTCGGCCGCGCCGGGCGGCGAGATGTCGCGCCAGCTCTCGCCGCCGTCGGCCGTGCGCAGGACGGTGCCCTGGGTCCCGGCGACCCACGCGGTGCGGCGGTCGACCGCCGCGAGGCCACGGAACCGTACGGCGGTGGCGCCGGTGTCCTTGAGGTCCCAGCGCGGCGCCGCCGGGCCCGGTGTGTGCGCCTGGGCCGGCAGGGCGGTCAGGACGGCGAGCGCCGCCCCGCAGACCGCTGCGGCCGCGCGGCCGCCTCTACGTGCTGTCCGTACCGTGCGTCGCGTGTTCCCCAAGCGCCTCATGGCGGGCGAAGCTAGTCCACGGCTTTCGGTGCCGTCCAGAGGCCCGCGATCATCTCAACCGCCTTATACGGCACGGGAGGAGAGGTGAGTCACTCCCGTGCATGAAAAGCGGTGACCGAGGTCACTCGAAATCAGTGTGCACGGATCGGCCGGTTCCGGCGTCTCTAGCAGTGTCCGGACGCACCGCCCGGAAGTTCGTCCCGCCGTCACGAGGGAGCAAGGCGATGTCCACCGTCATCGAGCAGCCCGTAGAGGCCCGTCTGGTCGCCGCTGCGCCCCGGATGCCGAGCATCCCCGCCACGCTGCACTACGACCGGCACGACCCCTTCGCCGTGCGCATGACCTTCCCCGCCCCGGCCACCCTGGAGGGCGTCGAGGTCTGCTGGACGTTCGCCCGCGACCTGCTCGCCGCCGGCCTGCACGAGGCCGAGGGCCACGGCGACGTCCGGGTCCGCCCCTACGGGTACGACCGTACGGTGCTGGAGTTCCACGCGCCCGAGGGCACCGCCGTCGTGCACGTCCACTCGGCGGAGATCCGCCGCTTCCTGCAGGCCACGAGTGAGCTGGTGCCCGCCGGCACGGAGTACCGGCAGCTCGACCTCGACCACGACCTGGCGGAGCTGATGCGGGACGCCTGCTGAGTCGCTTTTAAATCCTTTGACACCCCTCCCGGGCCCTCCTACGGTGTTCAACGGTTCTGTTGCCGCCGATTGGAGAAGGACGTTGCTCGTCTGAGGTCTTGAGACACCGCGCCACACGTCTTGCGTGTGGATGCCGCGTGCGACCTCGGCCTGCGAGCCGTCCCTGCGGAACGGGACCTTCCCCCTGCCTCCGCGCTCTCCGCTCCCGCGGTGGTCGCCGCCTTCCGGTGTCCCGACACGCGTTGCCCTGACCGCACACGCAACCGCGAGGCCCGCTTTGACTCATTCCATCACCTGTTCCTCCCTCGCCTTCTCCTGGCCCGACGGCACCCCCGTCTTCGAGGGACTCGACGTCGCCTTCGGCCCCGGCCGGACCGGACTGGTCGGCGTCAACGGCTCCGGCAAGTCGACCCTGCTGAAGCTGATCGCCGGAGAACTCGCCCCCGTCGACGGCACCGTGCGCCTCACCGGCGAGGTCGGCCACCTCCCGCAGAACGTCACCCTGGACACCGCTCTCAGGGTCGACGAAGCACTCGGCATCGCCGCACAGCGGGCCGCCCTGCACGCCATCGAGGCCGGCGACGTGTCCGAGGCCCACTTCGAGACCGTCGGCGACGACTGGGACGTCGAGGAGCGGGCCCTGGCCACCCTCGGCGAGCTCGGGCTCGGCCATGTCGACCTGGACCGCACCATCGGCGAGGTGTCGGGCGGCGAGTCCGTCCTGCTGCGGCTGGCCGCCCTGCTGCTGCGCCGCCCCGACGTCCTGCTGCTGGACGAGCCGACCAACAACCTCGACCTGTACGCCCGGCGCCGGCTGTACGCGGCCGTCGCGTCCTGGCCGGGCGTGCTGGTCGTGGTCAGCCACGACCGGGAGCTGCTGGACCTCGTCGACCAGATCGCCGACCTGCGGTCCGGGGAGGTCACCTGGTACGGCGGCAACTTCTCCGCCTACGAGGAGGCCCTGGCCACCGAACAGGAGGCCGCCGAGCGGATGGTACGCGTCGCGGAGGCCGACCTGAAGAGACAGAAACGCGAACTGACCGACGCCCAGATGAAGTTGGCCCGCCGCAAGCGGTACGGACAGAAGATGTTCGACCAGAAACGCGAACCGAAGATCGTCATGGGGGCGCGCAAGCGCGCGGCGCAGGAGTCCGCGGGCAAGCACCGGATCATGCACGAGGAGAGGCTCGCCGAGGCCAGGGAGCGGCTCGACGACGCGGTGGAGGCCGTCCGGGACGACGACGAGATCCGCGTCGACCTGCCGTACACGGCCGTCCCGCCCGGCCGGGACGTCCTCACGCTCATGGACCTGCGGCTCGCGTACGGCGCGCGCGTGGCGGGCGGGTTCGACCTGCGCGGTCCCGAACGGGTGGCGCTGGTCGGGCGCAACGGCGCGGGCAAGACGACGCTGCTGCGCACGATCGCCGGGGAACTGGCGCCCCAGGCCGGCGAGGCGCACGCGCACGTGCCGCTGCGTTTCCTGCCCCAGCGCCTGGACGTCCTCGACGGCGAGCTCACGGTCGCCGAGAACGTGGCCCGGTTCGCGCCGGGCGCCACCAACAACCGGGTCCGGGCCCGGCTGGCCCGCTTCCTGTTCCGGGGCGCCCGCGCCGACCAGAAGGCGGCCACGCTGTCCGGCGGGGAGCGTTTCCGGGCGACCCTGGCGGCCCTGATGCTGGCCGAGCCGGCACCACAGCTGCTGATGCTGGACGAGCCGACCAACAACCTCGACATGGCCAGCGTCCGCCAACTCACCACGGCCCTGGAGTCGTACGAGGGCGCCCTGATCGTGGCCTCCCATGATCTGCCGTTCCTGGAGTCCATCGGCATCACCCGGTGGCTGCTCCTGGACGGAGAACTACGGGAGACAACAGCACAGGAGATGACGAACCCAGCCTAGAAACCGCTCCCCGGAACGGCCTTGGAACCGGGCCTGGGCCAGAGTCTCGCCCCGCGGCCGGCCCACGCCCTCCGCCCGGAACCGGAACCGGACCCGGCGACGGGCTCGGCCCAGCTGGCGGAACGGGGCTCGGCCCGGGACCGGGAACGGCGCTCGGCCCGGGGCTGGGACGGCGCTCGGCCCGGGGCTAGGACGGGGCTCCGCGACGGGCTCGGCCCAGCTCGCGGAACAAGACTCGTCCCCGGCCCCGGAACGGCGCCCGGCCCGAGGCTGGGACGGCGCTGGACCCAGGGGCCGGCCCGGGACTGGGGCGGGGCTCAGGGCCGGACTCGGGGTGGGGGGTTCTTGTGGTGTCAGGAGGGGCACATTGTTACTGCGGGGTTTTGTCCTCGTGGTCCGGCGCTGCATGATGGCTGACCGGCGTCGTCCCGAAGACGCCGGTAGGGCCTGCCCTACGCCGCCGCCGATTCGGAGACCTGGACGTGCCCAGCAAGAAGGCCCTCATCCGCCGCCCCAGCCCGCGCCTCGCCGAAGGCCTGGTGACGCATGTCGAGCGGGAGAAGGTCGACGTGGAGCTCGCCCTGGAGCAGTGGGAGGCGTACGTCGAGGCGCTGCGGACGCACGGCTGGGAGACCGTCGAGGTCGACCCGGCCGACGACTGCCCGGACTCCGTGTTCGTCGAGGACACGGTGGTGATGTACAAGAACGTCGCCCTGATCGCGCGCCCCGGCGCCGAGTCCCGGCGCGAGGAGACCATCGGGGTCGAGGAGGCCGTGGCGCGCCTCGGCTGCTCGGTGAACTGGATCTGGGAGCCGGGCACCCTGGACGGCGGTGACGTCCTCAAGGTCGGCGACACGATCTACGTCGGCCGGGGCGGGCGGACCAACGCGGCCGGCGTCCAGCAGGTGCGGGCCGCCTTCGAACCGCTCGGGGCGCGGGTCGTGGCCGTGCCGGTGAGCAAGGTGCTGCACCTGAAGTCGGCGGTCACGGCGCTGCCCGACGGCACGGTGATCGGGCACATCCCCAAGGTGGACCGTCCTTCGCTGTTCCCGCGTTTCCTGTCGGTGCCCGAGGAGGCCGGCGCGCACGTGGTGCTCCTGGGCGGGCCCCACGTGCTCATCGCGGCCAGCGCACCGAAGACCGCGGACCTGCTCGCCGATCTCGGTCACGAGCCCGTCGTGGTCGACATCAGCGAGTACGAGAAACTCGAGGGCTGTGTGACGTGCCTCTCGGTGCGGCTGCGCGACCTGTACGCCTGAACGGGTGAACGGATCACCTTTTCAGCCCTGGGACCTGCGGATCCCGGGGCCGTTCGGCGTACCCCGAACCGCCCGGCAATACACGGCTGATCAGCGATCTTTACAGCATCCTTAACCTACGGCTTCGTAACCTACGGGTTCGTAGCCTACGATCCCGTAAGTTCCGGCCTCGCTCGCCGGATTGTGCCACTCCGTTTCACGTCCCCCTGGAGTACCCGTGACGATCACCTCCCCTCATCTCGGCAGCCCCGCCGTCTGGACCGACGCCAAGCTGCTGTACGCACTGGAGGAAGTGGTCGAGACCGAACTCAACCGGCACCTGAAGGTCACCAAGGACTGGATGCCGCACGAGTACGTGCCGTGGTCCGACGGCCGTAACTTCCCCGGCTTCTTCGAGGACGGCGAAGCCTGGGACAAGGAGCAGTCCAAGGTCACGGAGATCGGCCGGATCGCGCTGGTCGTGAACCTCCTGACCGAGGACAACCTGCCCAGCTACCACCACGAGATCGCCTCGCTCTTCGGCCGGGACGGCGCCTGGGGCACCTGGGTGCACCGCTGGACGGCCGAGGAAGGCCGGCACGGCATCGTGATGCGCGACTACCTGCTCGCCTCGCGCGCCGTGGACCCGGACAAGCTGGAGCAGTTCCGCATGACCCACATGAGCGAGGGCTTCGAGTCGGACAACCGGCACTCGATGCTGCACTCGGTGGCCTACGTCGCGTTCCAGGAGCTGGCGACCCGCGTCTCGCACCGCAACACCGGCCACCAGTCCGGCGACCCGGTCTGCGACCGCATGCTGGCGCGCATCGCGACCGACGAGAACCTGCACATGGTCTTCTACCGCAACCTGCTGAAGGCCGCCTTCGAGCTCGCCCCCGACCTCACCATGCAGGCGGTGCGGGACGTCATCGTGAACTTCCGCATGCCCGGCCACGGCATGCCCGGCTTCGAGCGGTTCGCCGCGCAGATGGCCATCGGCGAGGTCTACAACATGCGCATCCACCACGACGACGTCATCCAGCCCGTGCTGCGCTTCCTGAAGGTCATGGACATCGACGGCCTCGGCCCCGAGGGGCAGCGGGCGCAGGAGGAGATCGGCCTGTACATGAGCGGCCTCGACGCCGAGGCGCTGAAGTTCGACGAGAAGCTGGCCGCGCGCAAGGCCCGCATGGCGGCCCGCGCCGCGGGCTGACCGCCCCCCGTCTCACGAACGGCTCGCGAAGGGAAGCGATTCCCGGCGCGGGCCGTTCGCGCTGTCCGGACACAGCGGCGGCGTCTCGACTCGGCGGCGTCGCGACTCGGCGGTGTCGCGACTCGGCGGCGTCCGGTCAGGCCGCGCGGCAGAGCACCGCCCGACTGTCAGGCGCCGCGGTCCGGGCCACGGTCGTCCGGACGGGACGGGCGGTGCGGACGGCGCCCGCGGCCTGCGAGCGGGTGCGCGCGAAGACGACGAGGCGCAGCACCGCGAACCGCGCGACACCGGCGAGCGCGGAGGCGGACAGGTAGACGATCTGTTCGAGCACCGCGCCGGGCGCCGCCACCAGTAGCTGCAGGACGAGCATCGCCACGCAGGTCACCGCATACGCGGCCACCGCGGACCCGGCCGACTGCGCATGCTGTCGCCAGGTCGCGCGACCGCCCGCGCCGAAGGTGAAACGGGCGTGCAGCTCGGTGGCGAGGAGCGTGGAAACCGCGGTGATCAGGGCGTTGGCCAGCACCCAGGGAACCCACGAGGCGAGGGCCGCCACGGCGAAGCTGGAGGCGAGCCCGACTCCGCCGCCGCAGAGCACGAAGCGGGCGAAGGCGGTGAAGGCGGCGGGCGCCGCCGACTGCCGGTTCCGCGCCGTCTCCATGATCCACTCCCCTTGATCGCTCACTCCGCCGACCGTGCGCCCCTCGACCTGCGAGGCCCCCGCCCCATCGTTTCCCATGACGGAAAAGCTACGTTGCATTCACACATCAGGCAACGCATTTGTTGCGCACCGTTGACATACATGCAGCTCAAGGAAGGTAAATCGTTGCAATGGATATGTGACTAACGCAACGGATCAGACCCTGGCCGTTGCAATGGATGGGAGATGAACGCTACCGCGGAGAATGACGGCCCCCGGATCCTAACCGCACCCCCGCGACGCGGTCTCTCGGATTTAAGGGGCAGTGCAAGGTACGGGTCAGTGCGCCGTGCGCCTGATCTGCAGGCGCTCCTTCTCGGACAGGCCGCCCCAGACGCCGAAGCGTTCGTCGTTGGCCAGGGCGTAGTCGAGGCAGGCGGTCCGCATCTCGCACATGCCGCAGATGCGCTTCGCCTCCCGCACGGAACTGCCGGGCTCGGGGAAGAAGAAGTCCGCCCCGGTCTGCGCGCACAGCGCTTCCCGCTGCCAGGCGAGGTCGGGTGTGGGAATCGTGTCGGTGTACATGGCGAGAATCGTGCCCCGCGGCGACAAACGTTCCATCAACGCCGCATATACGCGCCGCGGCACGACCTCGGCCGCCCCGATGATGTCCCGGCGACGGCCACGACGCACGGCGGCGCGCGGAACACGCGGCACGCTCGCACCACGCGCGCGATTGTCAGTGGGCGGTGCCAGACTCGGCAGTGCAGAGGACGGGACCCCCTTCGAGGAGGGCAATGATGCTCACCACCCGTTTCGTCAACGGCGCCCCCAACTGGATCGACGTCGGCACGTCCGACATCGACGGCGCCACCTCCTTCTACGGCGCGCTCTTCGGCTGGCGATTCCAGTCGGCGGGACCCGACGCCGGCGGCTACGGCTTCTTCCAGTTGGACGGGAAGACCGTGGCGGGCGGCGTGCAGACGACGCCCGAGCAGGGCCCGCCGTCGTGGACGGTGTACTTCCAGACACCGGACGCGGAGTCCACGGCCAAGGCTGCCGAACAGGCCCACGGCAGGGTGTTCTTCCCGCCGATGGACGTGATGGGCCAGGGCACGATGGCGGTCCTCGCCGACCAGGCGGGCGTGCCGTTCGGCCTCTGGCAGCCGGCGCTGACCAAGGGCGTGGACGTGGCGAACGAACCGGGCTCCCTGTGCTGGGTCGAGCTGTACACGCCGGACATCGCCGCAGCGGCCGCCTTCTACAACATGACGCTGGGTCTGGAGACCTCGGCCGTCCCCTTCCCAGGCGGCACGTACACCTGCGTCAATCCCGCCGGCGCCGGGGAGGAGGCGATGTTCGGCGGGATCGTCCCGATGGCCGACGATCCGACGGAGGCCGAGTCGGCGCCGTACTGGCTGCCGTACTTCGAGGTCACCGATGTGGACGCGGTCGTCGCCAAGGCGGAGGAACGGGGCGGCGGGACGCGGATGCCCGCCGCGGACGTCCAGGGCGTCGGCCGTATCGCCAAACTCGCCGACCCGTACGGCGCCCGCTTCGCGGTGATCAAGAGCGTGTCGCAGGAGACGTGAGGCGGCGAGGGACGGACGGACCGGGCTACGCCGAAGTGCGGCGCACCATCGTGGTCGGCAGGATCACGCCGCCCGTTTCGTCGTCGGCGGTGTGCCGGTCGAGGCGGCGCAGCAGGAGGCGGGCCATGATCCGGCCCATCTCCTCTATGTCCTGACGGACCGTCGTCAGCGGGGGGTCGGTCTGTTCGGCGACGGGCAGCATGTCGTCGAAGCCGACCACCGCGACGTCCTCCGGCACGCGCCGTCCGCTCTCGCGCAGGACGCGCACAGCGCCTGCGGCGGTGAGGTCGTTGGCGGCGAACACGGCGTCGACGTCGGGGCAGCGGTCGAGGAGTTCGCGCATGGCCCGCTCGCCGCCGCCGGGGGTGAAGTCGCCCTCGACGACGAGCCGCGGGTCGCCGTCGCCCATGACCTCCCGGTACCCGTCGAGCCGGTCCGCCGCGGACGTCTGGTCGAGGGGGCCGGTGAGGTGCGCGATCCGGGTGCGGCCGAGGGCGGCCAGGAGGCGTACGGCCTCCCGGGCGCCGCCGCGGTTGTCGCTGTCGACGTACACCACGTCCCGTGTGCCGTCGCTCCAGCCGGGCCGGCCGCCGAACACGGTCGGGACGCCGGCGCCCTGGATCAGGCCGGGGAGCGGGTCGTCGAGGTGCAGGGAGAAGACCAGCGCCCCGTCGACATGGCCGCCGGCGAGGTAGCGGGCGACCCGGGCGTGGTCGTCGCGGCCCTCGGTGAGCAGCAGTACGAGCTGGTTGTCGTGGGCCGTCAACTCCTTGCTGATACCGCGGAGTTGGAGGGCGAAGAAGGGGTCGGCGAAGACCCGGGTCTCCGGTTCGGCGATGACGACGGCGACGGCGTCGTGCCGCTTCGTCACCAAACTGCGCGCGGCCTGGTTGGGGACGTACCCGAGCTCCTCCACAGCCCGCCGGACCCGCTCGACGAGCGGTTCCCGGACGCCGTCCCCGCCGTTGACGACCCGTGACACGGTCGCCCGGGAGACCCCGGCCCGCGCGGCCACGGCCTCCAGCGTGGGACGCGACACTGTCTCGGTCACTTCGGAGCTCCTCCTGGCCGGCTGCCGATCAGGATAGCTCCGGGCGAGCACGGTGAGAGCGCTCTCGCCGCCGGGCGTCAGTGCTGGTGCGGCTCATGCGGCTCATGCGGCTCGTACCCCGGGATCGTGCCGTCGGGCTTCTTCACCAGGAACAGTCCGACCATCCCCATGTCGGAGTGGCTCTGCACATGGCAGTGGTACATCCACGCCCCGGCGCCCACCCCCTCCCCCGCGAGCACCTGGAAGCCGAAGGAGTCGGCCGGGCCCACGATCTTGTTGTCGATGACCTGACTGGGGTCGTCGGGGCCGGTGAGCATGCCGGTGCGGTTGTCGGCCCAGCGGTGACCGTGCAGGTGGAAGGTGTGGTAGTACTCGCCGTGCGTGATCATCACGAACTCGACCCGATCGCCCACCGTCGCCTCGAAGTCGGGGCCCTGGTGGCCCGAGTGGGCGGACCTGTTGTTGATCGTCATGTCGTTGAAGACGATCGTGTGGGTCACGTCGGGCAGGACGTCGCCCTTGCGCCGGACGATCACCGGCCCGTACAGGCCCTTGCGGATGCCGCCCGTGCCGTGTTCCGTGCCGACGACGTGGTCGTGGTAGTGCCAGTAGCCCGCGCTGCCCGCCCGCCAGGTGCCGTCGGCGCGGCGGCCGGGGGCGTGGGTGCGCCAGGTGTAGGTGCGGGTGCCGCCGGGTTCGACGTCACTGCTGTTCAACTTCGTTCCGTCGCTGGACACTTCGTAGTCCAGCCCGTGGACGTGCAGACTCACCGCCACGTCCAGGGTGTTCTCGAACTCGATGTGGACGGTGTCGCCCTCGTTGAGTTCGATGAGCGGCCCGGGGATGGTCGCCTTGCCCTTCTCGAAGCCGTAGCCGAACTGCCCGTCGGCGAGCTTCTCGGCGTACAGCTTGAGATGTCTGACCGTTCCCCCCGGCGGCGCGATCCTCGCCGGCTGATCGGCGCTCACCGCCTCCGGCCCCAGGGACAACGATGTCGCGACGGCGGCGCCGCCCAGCAGCACCCGGCGGTTGAACCCGCGTCTGTCCATGCCGAACTCCCCACCCTGGTACGGAATTTGCGACGATGAAGAAGACGTGCCTGTGATGAACCTGTGAGACGGTACCGGTCGTTCCGTTGTTTCTCCACACCCAGGACAAAGTTCGTGCCATTGCGGTCATAGGTATTGGCGAGTCACGCAAAGCGGTCTAGCTTCCTTGGCGCTGTCGCTGTGACCGAGGAGGCGCCCATGCACTTACGAGGGTTGAGCACGAAAAGACGAATCCGGGTGACGACCGTGGCGTGCGGGACGCTCGTCGCCGGCCTGCTGTCCGCGCCCGCCGCGGACGCGCGCCCGGCCCCGGATCCACCCCTGACAACGATGTCCGTGAAGTCGCCGCCGGGCGGCGCGAACGTACGTGTGCTGATCTTCCACGGGTCGGCCGCGGCCGGGGACGAGTCCCCGGTCGTGAACGCCGGTATCGAGGCCATCGAGCGGATCGGTCTGTCCGGTCCGGCGGACCAGCGGTTCGCGGTCGAGGCCACCGACGACGCTTCGGTGTTCACCGACGGTACGGAACTGGGCCGTTACAACGCGGTCGTGTTCCTGACCGGCGGCGGTGATGTCCTCGACCCGGAGCAGGAGGCGGGCCTGGAGGCCTACATGGAGGCCGGCGGCGGGTTCGTCGGCCTCCACGACGCGGCCCGCGCGGAGCCGTACTCGGACTGGTTCACCGGTCTGATCGGCGCCCGCCCGGCCGCGTCGAGTCCGACGGCCGTGCAACGGGCGACCGTTGAGGTCGGCGATCGGCGGCATCCGGCCACCAAGGAGCTGCCGCTGGAGTGGAAACGCCCGGACCTGTGGCCGAACTGGGTGAAGAACCCGTCCGGCGACGTGCACACCGTGGCCCGGGTGCGCGAGTCGACGTACCAGCCGGGCGCGAGCGCCAACGGCGCGGACCACCCCGTCAGTTGGTGCCGGGACTACGACGGCGGGCGCTCGTTCTACACGGGCATGGGCGGCACGGTGTCGTCGTACGACGAGGTCGACTTCCGTGCGCATCTGCGCGGTGCGCTGCTGTGGACGACCCGGCTGGTGCAGGCGGACTGCAAGGCGACCATCACCGGGAACTACAAGGCGGAGCGGCTGACCCAGCCCAACCAGCCCGGGCAGAACGACCAGATCGGCGAACCGCACGGCCTGGTCACCGCGCCGGACGGCCGCGTTCTCTACATCGGGCGGGGCGGCGCCGACTCCTCCCAGCCCGTGATCACCGACTGGAACAACCCGAACGTCGGCAAGGGCAAGGGCCAGATCCACGTCTACGACCCGGCGACCAAGAAGGTCACTCTGGCCGGGGAGTTGACGGTCTTCGGCAACAAGGGCGGGGGCGACGAGCTCATCAAGGTCGAGGAAGGACTCCTCGGCATCGAGCTCGACCCGCGGTTCGAGCAGAACGGCTGGGTGTACCTGCACTACACGCCCCACTCGGGCGTCAACCGTGACACCCGGACGGCCGAGCGGCGCGTCTCCCGCTTCACGCTCGACCTCGCCACGAACCGGCTCGACCTGAACAGCGAGAAGGTGCTGCTCAAGTGGCCGGTACAGGTGCACAGTTGCTGTCACGCCGGGGGCGGGATGTCCTGGGACTCCAAGGGCAACCTGTACATCGCCACCGGTGACAACAACTCCAGTGGCTTCAGCGACGGTTACTCCGGAAACAACCCGCAACCGAACTTCAAGGGTGTTTCCTTCGCCGACGCGCGCCGCACCGCCGGAAACACCAACAACCTCAACGGAAAGATCCTGCGCATCCACCCGGAGGCCGACGGCACCTACACGCTCCCGACGGGGAACCTCTTCACGGGCCGGGAGACCGACGAGGGCGGCGGCAAGACGCGCGGCGAGATCTATGTGATGGGCGTCCGCAACCCCGCGCGGATCTTCGTCGACCGCACGACCGACATCCTGTACGCGGGCTGGGTCGGTCCGGACGCCGGCGACCCGTCGACGACATGGGGGCCGGCGAAGTACGACACGTTCGCCGTCATCACCCAGGCGAGCAACCGGGGTTGGCCGTACTGCATGGGCAACAAACAGCCCTACCGGGACCGCAACCTGCCCGATCCCTCGAAGCCGCTGGGCTGGTACGACTGCGACCACCCGAAGAACGAGTCGCCGAACAACGACGGACTGGTCAATCTGCCGCCAGTCACCGGGAACAACATCTGGTACTCGCCCCAGGGCGGCGCACCCGACTACCCGCGCGACGCGAACGGCGTCCCCTCGTACCGCAAGGACCAGGCGACCTACCGGCTGCCGTGGCTCAAGGGCGGCGGGCAGGCCGCGATGAACGGGCCCGTCTACCGTTACGACGCCACGAGCGCTAGCGCGGCCAAGTGGCCCGCGTACTGGGACGGCAAGTGGTTCGTCGGCGACTTCTACGACGCCGACCAGCCGCGCAACGCGGTGGTCATGGACCCCAGGACGCAAGGGTCGGGCGGTCTGCCGGTGCACTCGGAGTCGCTGAAGAAGATCGTGCCCGTCGGCAACGACGGCATCAAGAACCTCATGGACTGGAAGTTCGGTCCGGACGGCGTCCTGTACGTCCTCGACTACGGCCGCGGCTTCTTCACCTCGGACGCCAAGTCGGCGCTGTGGCGGGTCACTTACACCGGCGGCGGTCCGACACCGGCTGCCGGCGAACTGGCGAGGGGGGCGCAGTGACACGGCGAGCACCGCACCGAAGAGTCTGGGCGGCCCTGTTGGCGGCCGTGCTGATGATGCTGGGACTGCAGGCGGCTCCGACGAAGGCGGCGGCACAGTCCGGACCGGCGGCTGCCGCCCAGGTGCTCACCTGGGCTGCCGGCGACGGCATCACCGCGTATGTGTCGGCCCCGACCACGGCGGTGGCGGGTCAGGCGACGATCGTCTTCGAGAACAGCGCGGCCACCGGCAACACCACCGGCATGCCCCACACGTTGACGTTCGTGACGAGCGATCCCGAGTTCAACGACGACGTCACGTTGAACATCCTGGCCAACCCGAACGACGACATGGGCGGCCGCCACACCGCCGAGGTCACCCTGACCCCGGGCCGCTACTTTTACCACTGCACGATCCCCGGCCACGGTCAGATGCAGGGCATCCTCGTGGTGACCGAGGGCGGCGGCGAGGACACGACCGCGCCCGAGACGACGGCGCAGGTCACCGGCGTGCAGAACGCGCAAGGCGAGTACGTCGGCTCGGCGAGTGTCGCGATCGGCGCGACGGACGACGGCGGGTCCGGAGTCGACAGCGTTCAGTACGCCGTCGACGACCTGGCCGGCTGGATCCCGTACACCGCCCCGGTCGTCGTCGACCAGGTCGGCGGCCACCGGGTCCGCTACCGGGCGTTCGACAAGGCGGGCAACGTCTCGGCCGAGAAGACGGTCGCGTTCACGGTCGTCGCCCGGCCCTCCGACGACACGGCGCCACCGGACACCTCCGCAACGGTGACCGGCGAGCAGAACGCCGACGGGACGTACGTCGACATGGCGACCGTCACCGTGTCCGCCTCCGACACCGGTTCCGGGGTCAACACCATCGAGTACGCCGTGAACTCCGGTGCCTGGCAGCGCTACACGGCACCCGTGATGGTGCACCAGACGGGCGCCCACACGGTGCGCTACCGGGCCGCCGACAAGGCGGGCAACGTGTCCGCCGAGAAGGACGTCCGGTTCACGGTGGTCGCGGCGACCCCGCAGGACACCACGCCCCCGGTGACCGGCGTGACCGTCGACGGCACGAGGAACTCCGACGGGGCGTACGTCGGCAACGCCAAGGTGACCGTGAGCGCGACGGACGCGGGCGGCTCGGGTGTCGACCGGATCGAGTATTCGCTCGACAGCGGACCGTACCTCGCCTACCGCGCACCGGTGACCGTCGACCGCGCCGGACCGCACACCCTCGCCTACCGGGCCGCCGACAAGGCGGGCAACACCTCCACCGCGCGCACGGTGACCTTCACGGTGGTGTCCAGTCACGTCCCCGCCCCCAACTGCCCCGAGTACGACGAGCGGTTGACGGTCATCGTCGGCACGGTCGACTCCGGGGTGCCGAACCGGCTGACCGACAGCCGGTGCCGGATCAACGAGTTGATCGAGGACGAGAAGGAGTGGACGTCCCACGCGCTGTTCCTCAAGCACGTGAAGACGGTCCTGGACAAGCTGTTCACCGCAGGGGTCGTCGACGGCCGCGAGTACGACGCGGTCCAGCAGGCCGCCCGCGACTCCGGCATCGGCACGCCCGGCCAGACCGAGGGCTACCGCACCATCCTCGACGGGACCGCGGAGTCGTTCGCGCGATGGCAGCAGGTGGGCGGCGGCTCGTTCGCCCTGAACGCCGACGGGTCGATCACCTCCGGCACGACGCGGGACGGGCTCGGCATGCTGTGGTTCCCGCAGCGCAAGTACGGCGACTTCTCACTGAAGCTGCAGTGGCGCGACGACGCACCGGGCACGGGCAACGCCAACTCCGGTGTGTTCGTGCGCTTCCCGTGGGTCCATGACCACCCCGAGGAGCCGCGGCCGGAGTGGGTCGCCATCAAGTACGGCCACGAGGTGCAGGTGCTCGACCGGCCCGACGGCGACATGTACAAGACGGGCTCGGTGTACGGCTTCGACCGGGTGGGACTCGCCGGGGCCGGCGTCACGCAGAAGGGCGCCTGGAACGACTACGAGATCCGGGTGGTCGACCAGCACTACTCGGTCTTCCGCAACGGCGTGCTCATCAACGAGTTCGACAACATCGGCGGCCAGGACTTCTACCCGCCCCGCTCGGACGACCCGGGCACGGACGGGCGGCGGTTCGCGTCCGGCTACATCGGGCTCCAGGTGCACAGCACGACGGACGTCGTCTCGTACCGGGACGTCCGGATCAAGGAGTTGTAGCGTCCGGAGGAGGCGCCTCGGCCTCGGCCGGGGGCGCCTCCTTCTTCGCCCGGCTCGGCTGCACCCGCTTCGGCTCCCCCGGCATCTTCGGGTACTCCGGCGGATACGGCAGATCGCCCAGCCCGTGGTCGTGTTCGTCCCGGCGGGCGAGTTCGAGCAGGGCCTCCAGCGAGAAACGGTGATCGTCCATGTCCGCGTGCACGTCGCCGAGTTCGGCGAAGCGCGCGGGCATGGTCGCGACGTCGAAGTCCCGCGGGTGCGCGATCCCGACCTCGTCCCAGCTCAGGGGAGCCGACACGGGGGCGTGAGGGCGGGGGCGCACGGAATAGGCGGAGGCGATCGTGCGGTCCCGGGCCGTCTGGTTGTAGTCGACGAAGATGCGTTCGCCCCGCTCCTCCTTCCACCACTTGATGGTCACGTGGTCCGGCATCCGCCGTTCCAGTTCGCGGCCCACGGCGATGGCGGCGCGCCGGACCTGGGTGAAGGTCCACCTCGGCTCGATCGGCACGAAGACATGCAGGCCGCGGCCGCCGGAGGTCTTGGGAAAACCACGCAGACCGCCGAACTCGTCGAGGACGGCGCGCAGTTCGTGGGCGGCGCGGACGGCGTCGTCGAAGTCGGTGCCGGGCTGCGGGTCGAGGTCGATGCGCAGTTCGTCGGGGTGGTCGACGTCGGTGCGGCGGACGGGCCAGGGGTGGAAGGTGAGGGTGCCGTACTGGGCCGCCCACAGGACGGCCGCCTCCTCCGTCGGGCACATCTCGTCGGCGCTGCGCCCGCTGGGGAAGGTGATGTGTGCGGTCGGGATCCAGTCGGGCATGTTCTTCGGCGCCCGCTTCTGGAAGAACGACTCGCCCGTCACGCCCTCCGGGTAGCGCTCCAGGGTGGTGGGGCGGTTGCGCAGGGCGCGCAGGATGCCGGGGGCGACCGCCTGGTAGTAGCGGGCGAGGTCCAGCTTGGTGAAGCCGCGCTCCGGGAAGAACACCTTGTCCGGGCTGGACAGCCGTACCGTCCGCCCGGCTGCTTCCAGTTCCACCGCATCGCCCATGCGAGCCACGGTAGACATACCTCCGAAAGCTCGCATCAGGTCGGATCGGTTTGCCTCGGCCCACGGGCGGCGTCGGGTCGCACACCGGGCGCTCGGCGCGAGGGGCGCGCAGAATCGGAGGATGGATCTGCCGGTGATGCCACCCGTGAAGCCGATGCTCGCCAAGTCGGTGACGGCGATTCCGCCGGGCATGCAGTACGAGGCGAAGTGGGACGGTTTCCGGGCGATCGCGTTCCGTGACGGGGACGAGGTCGAGCTGGGCAGCCGTACCGGGAAACCGCTGACCAGGTATTTCCCCGAGCTGGTGGAGGCGCTGCGGGAGCGGGTGCCGGAGCGCTGTGTGCTGGACGGGGAGATCGTGATCGCACGGGAGGGACGGCTCGACTTCGACGCGCTCACGGAGCGCATCCACCCGGCGGACTCCCGGGTGCGCACGCTGGCCGAGCGGACCCCGGCGTCCTTCGTCGCCTTCGACCTCCTGGCGCTGGCCGACAGGGCGCTGCTCGACGTCCCCCTGAGCGACCGGCGCGAGCTGCTGACCAGGGCGCTGGCCGGGGTCACCCCACCCGTGCACGTGGCGCCGGCGACGACCGACGTCGAGGTGGCGCGGCAGTGGTTCGAGGAGTACGAGGGCGCGGGCCTGGACGGCGTGATCGCGAAACCGCTCACCCTGCGTTACCTCCAGGACGAGCGTGCCATGTTCAAGGTCAAGCACGAGCGCACCGCGGACGTCGTGGTCGCCGGATACCGCTTCCACAAGAGCGGGCCGATCGTGGGCTCGCTGCTGTTGGGCCTGTACGACGACCGGGGCACGCTGCAGCACGTCGGCGTGTCCGCCGCGTTCCCGATGAAGCGCCGGGCGGAGCTGGTCGAGGAGCTGGAGCCGCTGCGCATGGAGGACGCTGCGGGCCATCCGTGGGCGGCCTGGTCGCAGGAGGCCGCCCACGAGACGGCCCGGCTGCCGGGGGCGCCGAGCCGCTGGTCGGGCAAGAAGGACCTGTCCTGGGTGCCGCTGCGGCCCGAACGGGTGGCCGAGGTGGCGTACGACCACATGGAGAACGGGGCACGGTTCCGGCACACGGCCCGCTTCCGCCGCTGGCGCCCGGACCGCACCCCGCAGAGCTGCACGTACGCGCAGCTGGAGGAACCGGTGCGCTACGACCTGTCGGAGATCCTGGGGCCGCCGCCGAGGAGCTGAGCCGAGCGGCTCACGGCGTCATCAGGACCTTCACCGCACCGTCCTGCTTGCGCTGGAACATCTCGTACGCGTGCGGGGCGTCCTCGAGCGGCAGGCGGTGGGTGGCGAAGTCGTCGACGCCGAGGGGGTCCTCGTCGGTGAGGTACGGCAGGATGTCGTCGCTCCAGCGGCGCACGTTGGCCTGGCCCATGCGGATCTGGAGCTGCTTGTCGAACAGGGTGAGCATCGGCAGCGGGTCGGCCGTGCCGCCGTAGACGCCGACCAGGGAGAGGGTCCCGCCGCGACGCACCAGCTCGATGGCGGTGTGCAGGGCGGCCAGACGGTCGACGCTGAAACGTTCCGCGAGCGGTCCGCTCAGTTTCCGCGGCAGCAGGGCGGAGGCGTTCTGGACCATGCGGGCGGCCGCGCTGCCGTGCGCCTCCGTGCCGACGGCGTCGATCACTGCGTCGGGGCCGCGGCCGTCGGTCTCGTCGCGGATCGCGGCGACGAGCTCCTTCTCGCTGTCGAAGCTCCTCAGGTCGTACGTCTCCACGCCCCGCGCGCGGGCCCGGCGCAGCCGGTCGCCCACCAGGTCGATGCCGAAGACCCGGCCGGCGCCGCGCACCTGGGCGACCCGGCAGGCCATGTCGCCGATGGGGCCGAGGCCGAACACGGCGACGCTGCCGCCCTGCGGGACGTCCGCGTAGGCGACCGCCTGCCAGGCGGTGGGCAGGACGTCGGAGAGGTAGACGTAACGGTCGTCGGGCGGTCCCTCGGGCACCTTGATGGGCCCGAACTGGGCCTGTGGCACGCGCAGATACTCGGCCTGCGCGCCGGGCACCGCGCCGTAGAGGCGGGTGTAGCCGAACAGGGCGGCGCCCATGCCCTCGCCGGTGACCTGGGTGGTCTCGCATTGGGTGGGCAGCGCGTTCAGGCACATCCAGCAGTTGCCGCAGGCGATCTGGAAGGGCACCACCACCCGGTCGCCGGCCTTGAGGTCGGGCACCCCGGCGCCCACCGCCTCGACGATGCCCATGGGCTCGTGGCCGAGGATGTCGCCCGGGGTCATGAACGGGGTGAGCACCTCGTACAGGTGCAGATCGGAGCCGCACAGACCGCTGGACGTGATGCGGATGACGGCGTCGGTCGGTTCCTGGATCGTCGGGTCGGGCACGGTGTCCACCCGTACGTCGCGCTTGCCCTGCCAGGTCACTGCCTTCATGGTGCCGCTCTCCCTCCGCCGTCCGGTCCGTCCCGGCGGGTCCGGGGCCCCGGGTCCTGGCTGCGCCCCGGGTACCCGGGGCCCCGGCCCCGAACCGCCGCGGCCGCCGGTCGCGGTCGGATGGCCACTGTCGAACGGATGAGCGCACAATCAAGACACGGGACGGGGGTGCCCATGACGGACACGAGTCGTACGCGTCGTTCGAGACGCACGGGGCGCGCGGGGCGCGCCCGGCGCCCGACTGCTGTCGCGCTGTCGGTGACGGCACTGGCCGCCGCCCTGACGGTCTCCCTCGCCGCGGGCTGCTCCTCCTCGCGCGAGACCTCCCGGCCCGACGACGGCAGGAGCGCCTCGCAGAGCCCGGGCCCGACCGGCGCCAGCGGCGGCTCGGTGCTCGCCGTGAAGATCGACAACGCGCCGGACGCCCGACCGCAGACGGGCCTCGACGCGGCGGACGTCGTGTACGTCGAGCAGGTCGAGGGCGGGCTGAGCCGGCTGATGGCCGTGTACGCGACCAGACTGCCGACGGCGGTCGGCCCGGTGCGCAGCGCCCGCGAGTCCGATCTGGAGCTGCTGCGCCAGTTCGAGCGGCCGGTGCTCGCGTTCTCCGGGGCGCAGAGCAAGCTGCTGCCGCTGATCGACCGGGCGCCGCTGGACGCCGTCACGCCCGAGAAGGCGTCCGACGCCTACTTCCGCGGCACGGACCGGGCCGCTCCGCACAACCTGTACCTGCGTCCGAGCCGGCTGCTGCCCGCCGCTCCGGGCGCCGCCGCACTGACCACGGGCTTCCGTTACGGCGCCGCGCCCGCCGGCGGCAGGGCGGAGCGCTCGCAGACCGTGCGCTACCCGGCGGCTCGCTTCACCTTCACCTGGTCCGCGGGCCGGGCACGCTGGCTGGTCTCGACGGACGGCGCGCCGAGTGTGACGGCAGCCGGGCAGCCGGTGGCGCCGGCCACGGTGGTGGTGCAGCACGTGAAGGTGCACGCGTCTCGTTTCCACGACTTCCTCGGCAACAACACGCCGTACACCGAGACGGTGGGGGCGGGGAAGGCCGAGGTGCTGCGCGACGGACGCGTCTTCGACGTGAACTGGAAGCGGGCGACGGCCACGGACGGCACCGACTTCACCGCCGACGACGGAAAGCCCGTCGACTTCGCCGAGGGCCAGGTGTGGGTCGTGTTCGTGAGGACGCCGTAGGCGGTCAGTTCTGGGCGACGGCGGCGGGCTCGGCCGGGTTGCGCAGCCCTTCCGCCGCGTCCGAGACCCTGCGGATGAGGTCGAAGAACTGCGCCTGTTCCTCGGCGGAGAGCGGCGCGAGGAAGACCTGGTTCATCCGGGCCGTGCGCACGGTCAGCTTGCGGTGGGTGCGCAGGCCGTCGTCGGTGAGGCGCAACAGGAAGCGGCGGCCGTCCTGCGGGTCGCGCACCTTGTCCAGCAGTCCACGGCGGCCGAGCCGGCTGATGACCTCGGCGATGGTCGACCGGTCGAGACCGACCCGCTCCCCCACGGTGCGCTGGTCCAGTCCCGGCTCGGCGACGAGCGCGTTCAGGACCGCGAACTGCGGCGAGGTGGTGTCCTCGGAGACCATCGTGTTCCACAGGAGGTAGTGCGCCTGCTGCAGCCGCCGGGCCAGGTGCCCGGGGTGGGTCGTGAGGTCCAACGCGGCCATGTGCACTCCCACTGTCCGAATTAGTCGGTGCACTGAACAATACCGGCATCCGCTGCGACTGCGCGAGCGATCGCCGTCCCACGAGGTCTTGACGGTTTCGTGCGCCGGTGGCAGCGTGAGGCACCTCGCTGAAATACTCAGTGCGCTGATTAATTAGCAGAGATGGGGCCTCAGGGATGGTCAAGGTGGTCGCGCAGGTGCTCGGCTGCGTGGCCGAGTGGCCCGAGTCCGACCCGGCGGCCCGTGGCCCGCGGGGCAGCGGCGCCGGGGTCGCCGCCCTCTGCGTCGGCGTGGGCCAGGGCCTCGCCCTCGTCCTCGAACGATAAGGAACACAGGGAAACGCCATGACTCTCACGCAAGCCGACATCGACCAGGAGATCGCGGCCGAGCACGCCGCGTACGAGAAGCGGCTGGCCGACGGTGCGCCCGTCGAGCACCAGCCGCGCCGCGACTACGCGCCGTACCGTTCCTCCGTCCTGCGCCACCCCAAGCAGCCGCCCGTCGCGATCGACGTCAGCAAGGACCCGGAGCTGGTGGAGCTGGCCTCCCCCGCCTTCGGCGAGCGGGACATCACCGAGATCGACAACGACCTCACCCGGCAGCACAACGGCGAGCCGATCGGTGAACGGATCACGGTCTCCGGCCGGTTGCTGGACCGCGACGGGCGTCCGGTCCGCGGTCAGCTGGTCGAGATCTGGCAGGCCAACTCGGCCGGCCGCTACGCGCACCAGCGCGAGCAGCACGACGCCCCGCTGGACCCGAACTTCACGGGCGTCGGCCGCACACTGACCGACGACAGCGGTTTCTACCGTTTCACCACCGTCCAGCCGGGCCCCTACCCCTGGCGTCAGCACGTCAACGCCTGGCGGCCGGCCCACATCCACTTCTCGCTGTTCGGCACCGCGTTCACCCAGCGGCTCGTCACGCAGATGTACTTCCCGAGCGACCCGCTGTTCCCGTACGACCCGATCATCCAGTCGGTGACGGACGACGCGGCCCGGCAGCGGCTGATCGCGACGTACGACCACAGTCTGTCGGTGCCGGAGTTCTCGATGGGCTACCACTGGGACATCGTGCTCGACGGACCGCACGCCACCTGGATTGAAGAAGGGCGCTGACCAGCGATGACGAAGATCGACCCGAACCGTCCGGAGACCGTGCTCCCCACGCCGTCGCACACGGTCGGTCCCTTCTACGGCCACGCCCTGCCGTTCCCCGGCGGCGGTGACATCGCCCCCCTCGGCCACCCGGACACGATCACGCTCCAGGGCTACGTGTACGACGGCGAGGGCAACCCGTTGCCGGACGCGTTTCTGGAGCTGTGGGGCGCGGACCCCGAGGGCAACCTCCCCCAGGTCGACGGCTCGATGCGGCGGGATGCGTCCAGCGGCGGTTTCCTGGGCCGCAACGGCGTCGAGTTCACCGGCTGGGGTCGCGTCCAGACGGATGCCAACGGCCACTGGTCGGCGCGGACGCTGCGGCCGGGCGCGCGCGGGCAGAGCGCCCCGTACCTGAGTGTGTGCGTGTTCGCGCGGGGGCTGCTGGTGCACCTGTTCACCCGGATCTACCTGCCCGGCGACGACGCGGCGCTCGCCGCCGATCCGCTGCTGAAGCAGCTGGCCCCGGCGCGCCGCGACACACTGGTCGCCCAGGACGGCCCGCCGGCCGCCTACCGTTTCGACATCCGCCTTCAGGGCGAGGGCGAAACGGTCTTCCTGGAGTTCCAGTGACCTCTGCGCACACCGACGGTCCGTCCGAGGCCGGTCTGCTCTCCCCCGGGTGGACCGGCTCCCCAGCCGCCTCCGCGACCGGTGACAACGCGTTTCTGCGGGCGTTGCTCGACGCGGAGGCCGCGCTGACCCGTGCCCAGGAGACGCTGGGGCTGGCCCCGGAAGGGGCCGGCGCGGCGGTCACCTCGGCGGCCGACGACGTCGACTTCGACGTGCGTTCCCTCGCCGAGCGTGCCCGAGGCGGCGGGAACCCGGTGATCCCGCTGGTCGCCGACCTGACGCAGGCGGTCGGCAAGGAGTACGGCCCGTACGTCCATCGGGGCGCGACCAGCCAGGACATCATGGACACGGCGATGATGCTGGTCGCGGTGCGCACGCTCGGCCTCGTCCTGGCCGACCTCGACCGCAGCCGGCGCGCGCTGGGCCGGCTCGCCGCCGAGCACCGGGACACGCCGATGCCGGGCCGCACGCTCACCCAGCACGCCGTTCCGACGACGTTCGGGCTGAAGGCGGCCGGCTGGCGGTCGCTGGTCCTGGACGCACGCGACCGCCTGACGGCCGTACGGGACACGCTGCCCGCCCAACTCGGCGGCGCGGCCGGGACCTTGGCGGCCTTCACGGCGTACGGGGCTGAGGACGCGACCGCGCTGCCCGCCGGGTACGCCCATGAACTCGGGCTGCGAACACCGCAGTTGCCGTGGCACACCCTGCGCACGCCGATCGCCGACCTCGCCGCCTGTCTGGCCTTCACGGCGGGCGCCCTGGGGAAGGTCGCGACGGACGTCCTCTGCCTCGCCCGCACCGAGATCGCCGAGGTGGCGGAGGGCAGCGGGGGCGGTTCCTCGGCCATGCCGCACAAGGCCAACCCGGTACGGTCCACGCTGATCGCGGCCGCCGCCCGGCGCGCCCCGCAGCTCGCGGCCACGTTGCAGGGGTCCCTGGCGGCGGAGGACGAGCGGCCCGCCGGGGCCTGGCACGCCGAGTGGGAGCCCCTGCGGGACCTGCTGCGGCTGGTCGGCGGGGCCGCCCGGGACGCGGCCGAGCTGACGGAGGGCCTGCGGGTGAACGCGGACGCGATGCGCTCGAACCTCGACCTCACCCACGGGCTGATCGTCTCCGAGCGGCTGTCGGCCGAGCTGTCGGCCGTGCTCGGCCGGGCCCGCGCCAAGGAGCTCCTCACGGAACTCGCCCGACGCGCCTACGCCGAGGATCGTCCCCTGGCCGAACTGCTCGCCGAGGAGCCCGACTTGAAGGACGTCGAGCTGGACGACCTCACCGATCCCGCCCGCTACACCGGCTCCGCCGGAGCCCTCACCGACCGTGCCCTGGAGCGACGTTGACCGAGAAACTGCTCAACCACCGTGCCGAGGGGCCGACTTCCGCGCCCCCGCTGCTGCTCGGCCCTTCGCTGGGCACCTCGTACGCCCTGTGGGACAAGGTGGCCCCGGAGCTGTCCGTCACGCATCGGGTGGTCCGCTGGGACCTGCCCGGGCACGGGGGTTCGGCGGCCGACCTGATCGGTCCCGGCGCCACCGTCGGCGACCTCGCCCGACTGGTGCTGGCGCTCGCCGACTCCCTCGGGCTGGAGCGGTTCGCGTACGCGGGCGTGTCCCTGGGCGGCGCGGTGGGTCTGCAACTGGCGCTGCACCACCCCGAACGCCTCTCGTCGCTGGCGATGATCTGTTCCTCGGCCCACTTCAACGGGTCGAAGCCGTGGGAGGAGCGGGCGGCGCTGGTGCGCCGGGAAGGTCTGGCGGGGCTCGCCGAGAACGCGAACGCCCGTTGGTTCACACCGGGGTTCACCGTGCCGGAGCTGATCGACGACCACCGCGATGCGGACCCGGAGGCCTACGCCGCGTGCTGTGACGCCCTGGGCGCGTTCGACCTGCGCGAGCGGCTGCCGGAGATCGCCGTGCGGACGCTGCTGATCGCCGGGCGCCATGATCCGGCGACGCCGCCCGCGCATCTGCGGGAGATCGCGGACGCGGTGCCGGGCGCCGCGCTGGTCGAGCTGCCGGGGGCCTCGCACCTCGCGCCCGCCCAGTGCCCCGAGGCCGTGCTGACCGCGCTGCGGGCACATCTCGACGGCGGGGCGAAGCGGGGCATGCAGGTGCGGCGGGAGGTGCTCGGGGACGCGCACGTGGACCGGGCGCAGGCCGGGCAGGACGCGTTCACCGCGCGCTACCAGGACTTCATCTCGCGCTACGCCTGGGGCGAGATCTGGACCGACCCGACGCTCAGCCGCCGCGAACGCAGCATGATCACACTGACCGCGCTGGTGGCGCACGGCCACTACGACGAGCTGGCCATGCACGTACGGGCGGCCCGGCGCAACGGTCTCACTGCGGACGAGATCGGCGCCGTCCTGCTGCAGACGGCCGTCTACTGCGGGGTCCCGGCCGCGAACTCGGCATTCGCGACGGCCCAGCGGGTGCTGGCGGAGGAGGACGGCACCGGCTGAGACGCATCAGCCGCGGCTTCCGCAGAAACAGCCGGAAACCGGTGTCTCGTGCTTACCGTGGGGGCATGTCCACCCTTCTGATCACCGGCGCCACCTCCGGTCTCGGCCGGTACGTCGCGTTCGAGCTCGTCCGCTCCGGTCACCTCGTCCTCGCTCACGGCCGTGACCCGGGCCGCACGGAGCGGCTCGTCGACGAGCTGCGAGGCGAGGGCGCGGCGGAGGGGTTCGTCGCCGACCTGGCCTCGCTGGCGCAGGTGCGCGAGCTGGGCGCGCGGGTCGCCGAGGCTCACCCCGCACTCGACGTGCTCGTCAACAACGCGGGGGTGGGCGCCGGTTCGCCCGGTTCGGGCCGTGAGGTGAGCGCCGACGGGCACGAACTGCGGCTGGCGGTCGACTACTTGGCGCCGGTCGCCCTGACCCGCGCCCTGCTGCCGACCCTGCGTGCGAACGCGCCCGCCCGGATCGTCAACGTCGGCTCGGTCGGCCAGGAACCCGTCGACTTCGACGACCCGGGGTTCACCCGCGGCTACGACGGGTTCGCCGCCTACTGTCGCGCCAAGTTCGCCCTCGCCGCCCATACCCTCACCCTGGCCGAGGAGTTGGCGGGCACCGGTGTGTCGGTGAACGTGCTGCATCCGGCGACCTTCATGGACACCGCGATGGTCCGTGAGGGCGGGGTCGCGCCGTGGAGCACGGTCGCCGACGGCGCTCCCGGCGTGCTGGCGCTGGCCACCCAGGAGCTGGGCACGGGCCGTTACTTCGACGGGACGCGTCCGGCACGCGCGCACGAGGCGACGTACGACCCGCGGGTGCGTGAGCGGCTCGCCCGGCTCACCGAGAAGCTGCTCGCCGCCTGAGGGCTATCTCCGGGTCTGCCCGGGGACGAGCCCCACCTGCGGCGCGCCCAGCCCCTGCAGGGCCTGCTGCGCCTTGTCCACCAGGCCGTCGGCGCCGCAGGAACGGGCCAGGGTCAGGCCCCGGCCGAGTTCGGACGCCGAGCGCGAGAGGATGCCGTACTCGACGCGGGCGGCGGCGTGTTCGTACTGGCAGGGCGAGGACTCCAGATAGGTGACCGCCTGCTGGGCGAGCCGGACCGCGCGCTGGCCGGTCTCCAGGGCGGCGGCGCAGCGCAGGGCCTCGCCGATCGCGGTGTCGGTGCCGAAGCGTTCGGCCTGGCGGCGGGCCTCGATGACGAGCCGGTTCGCGCGGTCCGGGTCCGCGCCGGCCAGGGCCCGGGCGAGGTCGACGGCCCAGGGGCTCATCACCGGGTTGAGGTGGCCGCGGGCGGTGGCGGCCTTCTCGGCGGCCTCCAGTTCGTTGATGCCGTCCTCGACCCGGCCGACGGCCAGCAGCAGCCGGCCGCGCACGGTCCGCGGGTCGGGCAGCACGATCGTCGACGGGTACGGCGGGGCGAAGCCGTACTGTTCGGCGGTCTCCCAGGCCTCGGCCACATGGCCGCGGACCAGCAGTGTGTCGACGAGGTTGCAGGTCGCCGACCAGTACAGGGGCAGGCCGCGGCCGACGCGTTCGGCGAGGCGCAGCGATTCCCTGAGGGACTCCTCGGCCTCCTTCAGCCGGCCCCGGCGGCGCAGGCCCACGCCGAGGTAGGCGTGGGCCAGGGCGAGGTGGCCGCCGCTCCAGCCGACGGAGACGTAGGCGCGCAGGGCCTCGTTGAGGAGGGCGTCGGCGCGGTCCAGGCGGTCGGTGTAGGCGTAGGAGCCGGCCAGCATCATCAGCAGCTCGATGCCCCATTCCTGGTCGGTCCAGCCGAGACCGGGGGCGAGGCGGCCGTTGACGAGGGCGCGGTCGCAGAACTCGACGACCTCCATGGCGTTCTCGCCGTGGATCGCCGCGTCGAAGCCGCGCAGGATGAGCAGGGCGCGCTCGGCGTTGTCCCGGCCTGTGCAGGTCGCGACGAGCGAGGCGAGTTTCTCCGAGCCGCGCGGTGCGGCCGCCTCGCCGGCGTGCACGCCCTCCCACATCAGCTGCACGGCCTGCAGTCGCAGCCGGGCGGGTCCGGGGGCGTGCCGGGCGGCCTCCGCCTCGACCGTGCGGACGCCCTCCTCCAGCTGGTCGTTGTGCACGAGTGCCTGGGAGAGGCGGCAGACGGCGTCGACGCGCTCGGCGCCGTCGAGGCCGGGCATGCCCAGTGCTGTGCGCAGGTGCTCGATGGTCCTGGCGGGGGCGGTGAGGAAGGTCGCGGAGCCCAGTTCGTAGAGCACGTGCGCATGGACGTCGGGGGCGGGCGGTTCCTGCAGGGCCCGTTCCAGACAGCGGCGGGCGGCGTCCGGGGCGCCGACGGCGAGGTGTTCGCGGGCGGCCTCGCGCAGCTGCTCGACGAGTTCCTCGTCGCCCTCCGCGTGGACCTGGAGCAGGTGCCGGGAGGCGGCCGCGAGGCCGTTGCCGGCGTCGGCGACGACCTGGGCGGCGATGCCGTGCATCGCGGTGCGCAGGCCGGTGGGGATGGAGTCGTAGACGGCGGAGGCGATCAGCGGGTGGACGAACTCCAGGTCGCCGTCGTCCGCGGGGACGGCGCCCGGGGCGGGTTCGGTGAGGATGCGGGCGTTGCGCAGCAGTTCGGCGCAGCGCACCGCGTCGTCCCGGCCGAGGCCGGCGAGCCGGGCCGCCTGGGCGACGGAGATGTCGGCGCCGAGGATCGCGGCGGCCATGGCGAACTTGGTGGCGTCGACGCCCAGTTTCTCCAGGCGGTCGACGAGTCCGCCGCCGCGTGCCGCACGGTTCAGGGGGCGCAGTTCGGTGGCCGAGGACTCGCTCGGCTCGAGTTCGCTGTCGCGGACCTTGGCGAGGAGTTCGACGGTCTCGTAGGGGTTGCCGTCGGTGACGGCCCACACCTCGCGGCAGAACGCGGCGTCGGCGTGCGCGCCGAGGGTGGCGCGGGTGAGGCCGGCGATCGCGGCCGGGGTCAGGGCGCTGAGGCTGGTGACGGCGCGGCCCGCGGCCTCGCCGATGGCGTCGAGGTGGCGGGCGGCGTCGCCCTTGACCTCGCCGGGCCGGCGGGCCACGACGACCAGGACGCAGAGCTCGTCGAGGCGTTCGACCAACGCGGCGAGCCAGCGCAGGGTCTCCTGGTCGGCCCAGTGCGCGTCGTCGACGAGGAGCACCAGCGGGTAGTCCCGCCTTGCGAGCCGGGTCACGGCGGCGACGAGGCCGTCGCACACGCCCTGCGGGTCGGCGTGGCCCTCGCCGGGTTCCGTTATGCCGAGGGCGGGGCCCGCGATGTCGTACCAGTCGCCGAGGTACTCGCGGACCTCCTCCGGGTGCAGGGACAGCAGCGTGGGCTGCAGCAACTGCCGTACCACATTGAAGGGGACGGACTTCAGCGTCTCGCCGCCGCGGGCCGACCAGACCGCGCAGCCGCGGGCCTCGGCGATGCGACGTGTCTCGGCCAGCAGGGCGGTCTTGCCGAATCCCGCCTCGCCGCGGAGCACCAGCAGGTGACCCGACGAGGACTGGCGGGCGCAGAGTGTCTCCACCGCCTGCGCGATCGCGGCGACTTCCCTCTCGCGCTCCCAGAGGGAAGTCGAGGCGGCCGCCGCCGGCCTGACCTCCGTCATCCCGCTACCTCCCCAAGTCGCCCGAACGACGTACAGACCTCGAGCGTAGCCGCCCGGGGGCCGGAGCGGAGGGCGGTCGGCGCAGGTCCCGCCTCGACGGGTGACAAGGAAGGGGTCGCGACGCCCCGGCGGGCCTGCGGGAGTGGCCTTGCGGGTCAACGGCGAGTGACGCGCGCCGAATTGACGTCGAATTCACGCCAGCCGTGCGGTCGGCGCACCGGCGCGGCGACCGGCGCCGATTTCCACCGAGTGCCCGCCCTCTCATCCGGCTTTCACCGACGCCTCATACGGTGGGGGCATGACGCAGGTGACTCCTCCCGGGTGGTATCCCGATCCGGGGCAGACAAGTGACGGTCCCGCCACCGAACGCTGGTGGGACGGCAAGGCATGGACGGACCAGACCCGCGCCGCGGGCTCGGCCGCCGTATGGGGTCCGCCGGCGCAGACCCCGGCCGACGGAACCTATCCGGCGCACCCGGGGTACCCCGGCTATCCGGGCTATCCCGGACAGCCCGCCGCCCCGGCGGGCGCGGGTCAGCGGCGCGGGCTGCGGACGGGCATAGCCGTCGCCGCGGCCGTCGCCGTCCTCGCGAGCATCGGGGTCGGCGTGTACGCGCTGGCCAAGGACGACGGCTCGGGCGGTGGCGGTGGCACGGCCCAGGGACCGGGCGGCCAGGGCGGTCCCGGCGGCAACGGCGGGCCGTTCGGCGGCTCGGGCGGGTCCGGCGGCTCCGGCGGCTCGGGGGGATCCGGCGGTTCGGGCGGTTCGGGCGGGGCCTCTCCCTCCCCCGGCGAGTCCGAGCCGCCGAAGATCAAGAGCGGTGCGGTGACCGACGCGCTCAACGGGATCAGCATCCCCATCCCGAAGGGGTGGACCGGCCAGGAGCTCAACGTGGGGGCGCAGATCACCTCCGACTCCTCCTACAAGTGCCCCGGCGACACCTCGAAGACCTGCACCAAGGGGGGCGTGTACTCGGCGCCCGTCGAGGCGCTGGAGACCAAGGGCAGCACCGCGGAGCAGGTCGCGAAGGCGGACATCTCCGCCAACGCCGAGGAGTCCTACGGCGGGACGACGTACGGCTCGATCACCTCGCACCAGGTGCTCGCCTCGAAGGCGGTGACGGTGGCCGGGCAGAAGGGCTACCTGGTGCGCTGGAAGGCGGTCACGAGCAAGGGCGCGGACGGCGTCGTCGAGTCGCTGGCGTTCCCGGCGCCCGCGGACACCAAGCGGCTGGTGGTGCTCCGCTTCGGCGTGGACGCGGACCAGAGCCTGACGGTCATCGACACGATCACGCAGGGCATCAAGGTGGCGAAGGGCGGCGGCAGCGGCCAGGACGTCTGAGCCGGACCCACGGAATGCGCGGACCCGCGGGTTCCGTGGAGAAACGATCGGCCGGGTGGGGCGCCCCTCCGCTCAAAGGGGAACCCCACCCGGCCGGGGGGTGCGCGCCGCCCCCGTCCCCACGGTGCGGCGCGAGCAGGCCGTCGTTCCGTCATCCCGGGAACGGCGGCCTGGGTCTTCTACGGTGACGCCGCGGGGAGCCCGAGGGCGGGCAGTACGGCGGCCTCCACGAAGCGGACCAGGTAGTCCGGGTCGGCGTACTGTCCCTCGATCACCGGTCGGGAACGGGCCACGCCGAACAGCTGCGCCGGGATGTACTCCAGCGCGGGATGGCCGGCCGGAACCTCCCCGCGCTCGACCCCGCGCCGCAGGATGTCCCGCAGCGCCTCGATCTCCGGGTCGATGAGCGCCTCGCGCAACGCCCGCGCGAACTCCTCGTCCCCGTTCACGGCGTGGCCGAGGGCTTGGAGCAGCTTGCTGTCGTCGGTGGACCACCTGCCCGCGGCCCGCGCGGCCGCGCGCAGGTCGTCGGCGAGCGAACCGGTGTCGATGCCGGCGAGCCGCGCGGTCCGGCGGGAGCGCAGGGCCGCCACGACGAACTGGGGCTTGGTCTTCCACTGCCGGTAGAGCGTGGACTTGCTGCAGCGCGTGCTGGCCGCGACGCCTTCCATGGTGACCGCTTCGTACCCGCAGTCCCGGACCTGTTCGAGGACGGCGTCGAAGAACTCCTTCTCACGCTCAGGCGTGATCTTGGAGCGGCGCGTTGCGGCGACCGACTCCGGTCCCTCCCCGGCCTGCGACGTCATCTTCTCTCCCTCTCCGTTCTATGCCCGATTCCAGTGTGGCGTATGTCAATCGATACGCCAGTGTACCGGTACACGAACGTATCGGTACACTGGCGTATCGGTACGACATCGTATCGATCGATCAAACGCACCGTCGTCAGCGAAGGGGCCGGGGGATGAATGCCCGCACCGAGCCTGCAGCAGTGGAGCCGGCCACACCGGCCCGGCCGCCGATAGTCCGCGAGCTCCTGCTGGTCGCAGGGCTCTTCCTGGTCTACAAGTTCGGCCGACAGCTGGCCACGGGCCACACCGGCGAGGCCCTGCGCAACGCCCACGACGTGTGGCACGCGGAGCGGTGGCTGCACCTGCCAGGCGAGGGCTCGGTGCAGGCCCTGCTGCTGCACGGCGACGGGCTGGCCGAGGTCGCGAACACCTACTACGCGACCGTGCACTTCCCGGCCACCCTGGCCTTCCTGGTCTGGCTGTACCTGCGACGCCCCGCGCACTACGTGTGGGCCCGCCGGGTGCTGGCCGCCCTCACCGCGGCCGCCCTGGTGCTGCATCTCGCCTTCCCGCTCGCCCCGCCGCGGATGCTGGCGGCGACGGGGCTGGTGGACACCGCGCGCGTGTACGGGCCCTCGGTGTACGGCCCGCCGCAGACGGACCACCTGTCCAACCAGTTCGCGGCGATGCCGTCGCTGCACTTCGGCTGGGCCCTGATGGTGGCGATCGGCCTGATCGTCGCCACCCGGTCGCGGTGGCGGTGGCTGTGGCTGCTGCATCCGCTGCTGACCCTGCTGGTGATCGTGGGCACGGCGAACCACTACTGGCTCGACGCGATCGTGGCGGGCGCCCTGCTCGGTGTCGCGCTCGCGCTGATCCACGCCCCCCGGCGCACGGCCACCACGGCCGGACGCGGTACGGGCGCCCTCGTCCCGGCCGAGCAGCCGGTCCTGGTCGGAGCGAACCGATGAACGCCACCCTCGCCGCCGTCGTCCTGTCCCTCTTCTCGGCCGTCGCCTATGCGGCCGCCGCCGTCGCCCAGGAGCGGCTGGCCTCCCGGCACCCCGGCACCGGCCTGCTGCGCATGCTCGGCAACGGCGCCTGGTGGTGGTCGGTGGGGCTGAACGCCTCCGCCGCGCTGCTGCACGTGGTCGCCCTCAAGTACGGGCCGCTCACCGTGGTCCAGCCGCTGGGGGCGCTCACGCTGGTCGCGGCGGTGCCGATGGGCGCGCGGGTCGCCGGGCGCAAGGTCAGCTTCGCCGAGTGGCGGGGCACCGCCCTCACCCTGGCCGGCCTGGCCGCGATCCTGGTCACGGCCTCGGGGCCGGCCCCGGAGGACGTCCTGAGCCTGCCGGAGGCGGTCGCGGTGGCCGGGGTCACGGCGGCGCTGATCGGACTGCTGGCCCGGCGCGGCGCCAAGCCCGGACTGCGGCACGCGACCGCGTCCGGTTTCGCCTCCGGGGTCGCCTCGGCGCTCACCCAGACGGTGACCGTGGCCGCGACGGACCGATCGGGGCCGCTGCTCAGCGTGCAGGTGATCGGGGTGGCGCTGTTGGTCGCGGCCTTCGCGACCGCCGGGCTGCTTCTGTCGCAGACCGCCTACCGGGGCGGTCTCGGCGCCCCGCTGGCGATGGTGACCCTGGCCAACCCGGTGGCCGCCGCGGCGATCGGCCTCGTGCTCCTCGGCGAACGTCTCCAGGGCGGGCCCGCGGGTGTTCTGCTCGCCCTCGCGGGAGCGGGGCTCGCGGGGCGGGGCGTGGTGCTCCTGTCGCGGGCCGCGCCGGAACCCGACGCCGTCCACGACGAGGAGCACCCCGTGGCGGCGGTGCTGGCCCTGCGGCCGGAGACGGCGTCGGCGGAACCGGCGCTGCTGCCCCGGCCGACGACCGGGCCCGAGCACCTCACACCGCTGTGACGGGCGTCAGCCGATACCGCGGGCGTCCTGCTTCAGCGCCGTGTCCACGGTCAGAGCGGTGGCGACGACCAGGCTCAGCAGCGGCTCGGGCAGTTGGTAGTGGATCTGCAGGACGTAGTTGTCCGCGGTGGTGAACACCGTCTTGGCGAGGCCTTCCCAGGTCTTGGTGATCCGGGCGACCTCGTTCTCCTCGTGGTCGACGATGGCGAAGTTCCACGCCCGCCAGTTCTCCGCCTTGATGGCGCCGATCTGCCGGCCGTCGGCGTTGATCGCGAAGTTGATCTTCCCGAAGACGTTCTGCTGGACGATCTCGCCGACCTGCTGCCCGTCGGGGCGGGTCACGATCACGCGGGACTTGAAGATCTTCGCGGGACGGGTCAGCCGCAGCACGGGCTGACCGTGGGCGTCGCGGATCTCCAGCTTGTGCGTGAAGTACTGGTCCCAGTCGCTGAGGAAGCGCACGATCTTGCGCAGGACGCCCTGGCCGACCTCGACCACCGAGCCGAGCTGGTTGCCCTGCTGGTCCATGACCTTGTACTCGTTGGTCAGCTCGATGAGCTTGGCCTTCTGGTTCACCACCAGCACCGGCTCGCTGAACAACGTGCCGCCGCCGGGGCCGCTGGGGGCGACCCCGGCCTGCTGCTCCACCTGGCGCTGAACCCGCGGGTCAGGGCCGGCGGGCTGGTTCGAATGTATGTTCACCGGGGCACACTATCCCGAGCCCACCGGGACCTGACCAGACCTCACGATGCTGTGTTGACCGGGTGTTTACCCCCGCCGTGTTTACCCCCGCCGCTACTCCGTGATGATCGCCGGGTCGCTGACGCCGGGGCGGCCGTTCTCTACGTGGCCGGCGAACCGCCTGAGGAACGCGCTGTCCGCGGTGGACGTGACGGTGAGGTCGTACCACCGTCGGCTCGTGCGCAGGTCCACGGTGCGCTTGAGCACGGCGCCCGGCCGCAGCCTGACGGTCGTGGTGCGGCCGCTGTACCCGTCGGCCACCTTCAGCTCCACCGTGCCGTAGCCCCGGTGGGTGAAGGTCAGTTCGACGCCGTCGCCGACGTGCCGTGCGACCACCTCGGCCCCGGCCGCCTTCCCGGCCTGCTTGAACACGCGCAGGAATCCGTTCGGGCCGTGCACGGTGAGGTTGTGCGAGCCGCCGGAGTACGCCGAGTTCCAGGTGTCGGAGACGGTCGCGCCCGCCCCGGTGGTGTAACTCCACGGCCCGTCGGTGCGGTTGCCGGAGGTGACCAGGAAGGCGGCGCCGGCCTTGGCCCCGGAGGCGAAGGTGAGGGTGAGCTTCCCGGCGGTCGGATCGACCGACGCGTCCACGGCGGGCGTGTACTTGAGCGGGCGGGTGGGGCGGTGGCCGCGCTCCTGCTTCGGCAGCACGGGGTTGGCCGGCGGGGTGGGCACGTAGTCGGGGTGGCGGTTCTTGTCCGGGGGCTGGTAGCCGTCGGTGTCCGGCAGGGCGACCGGCCGAGCGTCCTTGCGGGAGAAGTCGAACGCGGAGGTCAGGTCGCCGCAGACCGCCCGCCGCCACGGCGAGATGTTCGGCTCGTGGACGCCGAAGCGGCGCTCCATGAACCGGATGACCGAGGTGTGGTCGAGCGTCTCGGAGCAGACGTAACCGCCCTTGCTCCAGGGGGAGACGACGAGCATCGGCACCCGCTGGCCGAGTCCGTAGGGGCCGGCGGTGTGTCCGCTGTCGCCCTGGAAGAGGTCCGGGCCGACGTCGACCGTCGACCTGCCCTGCGCGGCCGAGGCCGGCGGGAACGGCGGGAGCAGGTGGTCGAAGAAGCCGTCGTTCTCGTCGTAGGTGACGAACAGCGCCGTCTTCGCCCACACCTTCGGGTCCGAGGTGAGCGCGTCGAGGACCTGGGCGATGTACCAGGCGCCGTAGTTGGCGGGCCAGTTGGGGTGCTCGGTGAAGGCCTCGGGAGCGACGATCCAGGAGATCTGCGGCAGCTTGCCGCCCTTGACATCGGCCTTCAGCTGGTCGAAGAAGCCCTCGCCCTTGCGGGCGTCGGTGCCGGTGCGGGCCTTGTCGTACAGCGGGTCGCCGGGCCGGGCGTTCTGGTACTGGGTGAAGTAGAGCAGCGAGTTGTCGCCGTAGTTGCCGCGGTAGGCGTCCTGGATCCAGCCCCAGCTGCCTTCCTTGTCCAGTCCGTCGCCGACGTCCTGGTAGATCTTCCAGGAGACCCCCGCCTGCTCCAGACGTTCGGGGTACGTCGTCCAGTTGTAGCCGACCTCGTCGTTGCCGAGGACCGGGCCGCCGCCCTTGCCGTCGTTGCCGGTGTAGCCGGTCCACAGGTAGTAGCGGTTGGGGTCGGTGGAGCCGATGAAGGAGCAGTGGTAGGCGTCGCAGACGGTGAAGCTGTCGGCGAGCGCGTAGTGGAAGGGGATGTCCTCGCGGGTGAGGTACGCCATCGTCGTGGCGCCCTTCGAGGGGACCCATTTGTCGTACTTGCCCCCGTTGAAGGCGGCGTGGCCGTCGTTCCAGCCGTGTGGGAGGTCCTGGATGAAGGCGAGGCCCAGGTCGTCGGCGTCGGGGTGGAACGGCAGGACGTCCTTGCCGCCGGCGTCCGGCTGATGCCAGACGGACTTTCCGCCGGCCAGGGTCACCGGGCGCGGGTCGCCGAAGCCCCGGACGCCCCTCAGCGTGCCGTAGTAGTGGTCGAAGGACCGGTTCTCCTGCATCAGGACGACGATGTGCTCGACGTCCTCGATCGACCCCGTGCGGTGGTTCGCGGGCAGCGCGGCGGCGCGCTCGACGGAGCTGGAGAGCGCGGTGAACGCCGTGGTGGCGCCCGCTAGTTGGAGGAAGCGGCGCCGGTTTACTTCGGACATGGGTGAGGCACCTCTCGTGCAGATGGGGTTCTGCCGGCCGGTTCGGTGACGGAGTGCGCGCGCAAGGAGTTTTCCAAGGGCACCGAACGTCAGGGAAGGGTCGGGTGACGAAGATGTGAAAGTCGACGGTACGTGGGGTGTGCGACCGGCCAAGAGATCGCCAAGCGACCCCAACGGCCGTACAGGGGACGGAAGTCACCGCTGACGTCGACGCCCGGCCGGACGGGAATTTCCGTGGTTGTGCCAGGGTTACGACGCACGCGTTTCCCGGATCCACCGCACCCCCGTTGCACCTCCTCGACCTCGCATACGACATCGGACAAAGGACTTCGACCGTGGCAGCCGAGCTCTCCGACGAACTGAAGAAGTACCTCGACGACTCCCGGGTCTTCGCGACCGTGGCGACGGTGGCGGCCGACGGGCGCCCGCACCTGACCGTCGTCTGGATCAAGCGCGACGGCGACGACCTGCTGTTCTCCACCACGGTGGACCGGGCGCAGGGCAGGAACATCGCCCGTGACCCGCGCGTCACCGTGATGATCAACCCGCCCGAGAACCCGTACACCTACGCCGAGATCCGCGGCACCGCGACGCTCACCCCCGACCCCGCCAACGACCTGGTGAACGAGCTCTCCCTCAAGTACACGGGCCAGGAGTACGCCACCTTCAACCCGGCCTCGAAGAACGACGGGGACCGCGTCATCGTCCGCGTGACTCCGAGCAGGACGACCGGACGGCTCTGAGGAGTCCGGGTCCAGCCACGGCACGCGAGCAGAGAGAAGGAGGCCCGGTTCCTACTTCGGTAGGACTGGACCCGGCCACAATCAGTCCTCCGGTACTGGGGTGGAGCGGCAATCCGCTTCTACGTTGAGGACCGGGTCAGGTCGGCCCCGAACGAGACGATCCCTCATCCGGCAGCAACCGTCCCCGCGGGACCTCGTCGCCGTCGCCTCTGCGCCAGACCATGGCTACCCGACACGCACCCCGGCGGGAGAAGACATGCAGGTACTGCTCATCGAGGACGATCAGTTCGTGGCCGACTCCCTGCTGCGCGGCCTGCCGCGGTACGGCTATGAGGTGGTGTGGGCGTCCACCGGCGAGAAGGCGCTCCTCTCGGAGCCGACGGACATGGTCCTGCTCGACCTCGGCCTGCCGGACCTCGACGGGCTCGACGTCTGCAGAGCGCTACGGGCCCGGAGCGACGTCCCGCTCATCGTGGTGAGCGGACGAGCCTGCGCCACGGAGAAGATCGTCGCTCTCGAACTCGGCGCTGACGACTACGTGGTGAAGCCGTTCCTCATACGTGAACTGGTCGCGCGCATGCGAGCGGTACAACGCCGGCACTCCGGCCGCACGGCATGGCGCACGGCCTACGGTCGCGTGGCCGTCGACCGTCAGGCGCACCGGGTCTTCATGGACGGAACCGAGGTCTCGCTGAGCCCGAAGGAGTACGCCCTCCTGGAGTACCTCTCCAGGCGACCCGACACGCTGGTGACCCGCGAATCCATCATGGCGGCGGTCTGGGACAGCAACTGGTTCGGCTCGACGAAGACCCTGGACACCCATGTGACCTCCCTGCGGCACAAGTTGGGCGGCGCACTGTGCATCGAGGCGGTGCGGGGTGTCGGCTTCAGGTTGGTGATCACGCCGGATGCCCCGGCAGAGGCGGCCACGGCCTTGCGGGTCGCAGAACGGCGTGAACGCTCCAGCCGCCTTCGGAGTTGGGACCGGCGGTGACCGTGCCTTGGTAGAGCGCGGCGCGTTCACGCATGCCGAGAAGCCCCTGCCCGCCGCCTTCCCAGGAAGGATCCCGTTCCGCGGCGGGCGGACCCGTGTCCTCGACGGTGACGTGTACGGCGTCCTGCTCCGCGATCAAGGAGACACGGACCGCGGTGTCGGAGGCGGCGTGCTTGAGGGTGTTCGTCAGAGCTTCCTGGACTATGCGGTACAAGGCGAGTTGCAGTCCTGCGGGCAGGCCGGTCAGGTCACCCGCCGTATGGAGGCCGACGTCGGGACCGGCCGCACGGATCCGCTCCAGCAGAGCGTCGAGATCGCCGACGCCCGGCTGGGGGCGGAAGGGCGTCTGACGAGGTCCCTCATCGCGAATCCCGGTGAGGAGCCGGCGCAGGTCGGCCAGGGCGCCGCGCCCGCTCTCCGCGATGATCCGCAGGGTTTCCGCGCCCTGCTTCGGCTTGGTCTCGGCCAGCCCCGCCGCACCGTCGGCCAGACCGACCACGACGGCAAGGGTGTGGCCGAGGATGTCGTGCATCTCCCGGGAGATGCGTGCCCGCTCCATGGCCTCTGCGAGGCGGGCCCGTTGGTCGCGCTCCACCTTCAGACGCACCGCCTGGTCCTCCAGGGCCGTGATGTACGAGCGCGCCACCCGGCCGGCCAGGCCCAGGCCGGCGATGGCGAGGATGCAGAGCACCAGGTCGGTGGTCACCGCCAGGGGGCTGTCGATCCGTTCGATCCGCCGGTCCGGTGCGAACGTCATGATCGTCACGATGGTCTGGGGAACGGTGATCGAGACGGCGACGGTCAACTGGACCGGCGGTGCGAACCGGGCGAGGTTGTACAGCATGATCAGCTGGGCCAGAAAATGGGCGTAGGTGAGAACCCCGGAAACGGCCTCCGCCATGGAGAAGGCCGTGATGACGGCGAAGACCGGGAAGGGATGACGATCCCGCGCGAGCAGCGGGACCGTGAACCCGATCATCACCATGAGCGCGACCGGGAGACCCGGACCGCCCCCGGCGGCACTGTCCAGAAGACCCGGGACGCCGAGAGCCGCGCACACCAGCGGCGCCGCCCACTGCCTGACCCGGGGGTGCTCTTGGCCGGCCCGCTGTATCGATATCAGCCAGGCCAGTAGCCGCAAGACCGTGCGGTGCTCCGGGCCGCCCAGAAGGCTGCTGGGTTCCACCGGGCGGACCCGCGAGGAGGTGGTGGTCACTGAATGCGTCTCCGGGTGCATGCGGACCGTCCGCCACCTCTGCGTGGGAAGGACCGGCGGACGGCGGCTGACAGGAAGCGGCTCACGCCCGCGATCCGTTCTCGTCGCGGAAGAAGTGCGGAGGGGCCGTCGCGCGGGCCCATATGTCACGTTAAAGGCGTCGCCTCGACCACGCGTGGCACTGGGGGACCCAAAACCAGGACGGCAGCTCCTACCACGGTAGTGGCCGCCTTCCTCCGAAGGGACGCACTCCCCTCCTGGCCGGTACCCCACTCGTGTCGGCGGGTCAGGCCCCGGACGACGCGGGGTGCATCTGCAGGGTGCGGCTCTGGATCATCGGCTCGTTGGTCAGGCCGGCCGCACGAGCCCCACGTCGTAGGCGAAGATGACCGCCTGGACCCGGTCTCGGGCGCCGGTCTTGGCGAGGATGCGGCTGACGTGGGACTTGACGGTGGTCTCGGCCAGGTGCAGGTGTTCGGCGACCTCGGCGTTGCTGCAGCCGGTGGCGACCGCGGTGAGAACCTCGATCTCGCGTTCGGTGAGGGCTTCCAGCTGTCGCGCCTGCTCGGGGGTGTGGCCGGGCAGGCGCGTGGTGAAGGCGTCGATGAGTTTGCGGGTCAGCCCCGGTGAGATGACGGCGTCCCCGGCCGCGACCGCGCGGATGCCGGCAAGGAGTTCTTCGGGCAGGGCGTCCTTGAGGAGAAAGCCGCTGGCTCCCGCGCGCAGGGCGTCGTAGGCGTATTCGTCCAGGTCGAAGGTGGTCATGACCAGCACGCGGGAGCGGCCGCCGGAGGTGACGATGCGTCGGGTCGCCTCGATGCCGTCCATGCCGGGCATGCGCACGTCCATCAGGACGACGTCCGGGTGGAGTTCGGCCGTCTTGCGTACCGCTTCGGCGCCGTGCGTGGCCTCGCCGACGACGGTCAGGTCGGGGTGCTGTTCCATGAGCATGCTGAAGCCGAGGCGTTGCAGGGCCTGGTCGTCGACGATGAGGACAGTGGTCATGCCGGGTGCTTCTCCGTAGGCGTAGGCGTGTTGGTGGGTGGGAGGAGGTGCAGTTCCGCTCGGACGCTCCAGCCGCCCCGGGAGTTCGGGCCGGCGGTCACGGTCCCCTGGTAGAGCGAGGCGCGCTCGCGCATGCCGAGGAGCCCCTGTCCCCCGTCGCCGCGAGGGCCCTTGCGCGGCGTCCGTGGGGGGCCGCTGTCCTCGACAGCGGCACGTACCGTGCGGGAGGTCGCCACCACGACCACGTCGATCGTCGTGGCAAGGGCCGCGTGCTTGAGGGTGTTGGTCAGTGCTTCCTGGACGATGCGGTAGACGGTGAGCTGGAGTCCCGCGGGAAGGCCGGTCAGGTCCCCGTCGGTGTGCAGGGTCACGGTGGGGCCGGCGGCCCGGACCCTTTCCATGAGGGCGTGGAGGTCGGTCAGGCCGGGCTGAGGCGCCAGCGGGGAGTCGCAGGACGCGGTGCCGTTCTGGCGGAGGGTGCCGAGGAGCCGGCGTAGATCCGACAGGGCGCCACGCCCGCTGTCGGCGATGAGCTGCAGGGTCTCGGCGCCTCGTTTGGGTGCGGCCTCGGCCAACCCTGCCGCGCCGTCGGCGAGACCGACCATGACGGCGAGGGTGTGACCGAGGATGTCGTGCATCTCCCGGGAGATGCGGGCTCGCTCCGCCGCTTCCGCGAGCCGGGCCCGCTGGTCCCGCTCCACCTCCAGCCGCTCCGCCCGGTCCTGCAGTGCGGTGATGTACAGGCGCGCCACCCGGCCGCCCAGCCCCAGTCCGGCCATCGCGATCATGCCGAGCGTCAGCATGACGGCCAGCGCCAGGGCGGTGGTGATGCGCTTCAGCTGCACGTCGGACGAGAACGCGAGGACGGTGATCAACGTCTGGGGCACCGCGACCGACACGGCCCCGGCCAGCGCGAGGGGGGTGGCGAAACGGGCCACGTTGTGCAGCATGATCAGCTGGGCGAGGAAGTGCGCGTTGGTCAGCACCCCACAGGCGGCCTGCGCCGCGGAGAAGCCCGTGACGACGACGAACACCAGAACAGGACGGCTTTGGCGCCACAGGAGCGGGACGGTGATCCCGGCCAGCAGAAGCAGTGAGACCGGCAGAGCGGGTCCGGACGCGGGGTATGCCAGCAGGGGCTGGAGGCCGAGCGCGGCGCACAGGATGGGCACCCCCCACCTCCTGACGCGGGGATGCGTCTGGTCCGCCCGTCCCACCGAGGCCATCAGGGTCAGGAGCCGGACCACAGTGCGGTCCTCCGAGCTGCCCAGCAGGGCGCCGGAATCGACGATGTGGTCCTTCGATGCTGAGGTCACGGCGTGTGTCTCCGAGGTACCGGCGGACCGTCCGTCGGCCCTTGGGGGAAAGGGCCGACGGACGGCGGCGGAAGGGGCGGCTCCCACTCTGTGGGATCACGGGTGCCGGCCCACTGTAAGCGGCGCGGTGGTCAGTCCCGGCTTCGGCGGGCAGGCGCGAGCGGCCTGCCCTGATCGCTTCCCGGCCCGGCTTCCCCGTCCGGCCCTGTCGTGGCGGTCGGCCCGTCCAGGACGTGCCGCAGCTTCTCGCCCTCGACGTCCACGTTGGGCAGGATCCGGTCCAGCCACCGGGGCAGGGCCCAGGCACGGCGGCCCAGCAGGGCCATGACCGCGGGCACGATCGTCATACGGACCACGAAGGCGTCGAAGAGGACCGCCGAGGCGAGCCCCAGACCGATCGACTTGATCAGGGCGGCGTCGGCGAGCAGGAACCCGGCGAAGACGGAGATCATGATGATCGCCGCGGCCGTCACCACACGGGCGCCGTGCCGGAAGCCGGCCACGACCGCTTCGGTGGGCTCGGCGCCGTGGACGTACTCCTCCCGCATCCGGGTGACGAGGAAGACCTGGTAGTCCATGGCGAGGCCGAAGACCACGCCGATCATGAAGATCGGCATCACGCTCACGATGGGCGCGGTCGTGTCGACGCCGAAGAGGTCCTTGAGCCAGCCCCACTGGAAGACCGCGACCAGGACGCCCAGGGTCGCGACCACGCTGAGCAGGAAGCCCAGCGTCGCCTTGAGGGGCACCAGGATCGACCGGAACACGAGCAGCAGCAGGATCAGCGCCAGGCCGACGACCACCAGGAGGTAGGGCACGAGGGCGGCGCCGAGCTTGTCGGAGACGTCGATGTTCAGGGCCGTCGTACCGGTGACCACGACCTCCGCGTCCGTGGCCTTCAGCACCGCCGGGGCGGTGGTGTCACGGATCTCCCCGACCAGGTCCACCGTCTCCTGGCTGCTCGGGGAGCTCTTGGGGACGGCTCGGATCAGTGCCACGTCGCCCGAGGCGTTGAACACGGCCGGGCTCACGGAGGCGACGTCGGGCAGCTTGCCCAGTGCCGTGACCGTCTCCTCGGCGGCGGCCTTCGGGTCCTTGCCGTCCCGGGCGTCGACGACGACCGTGAGCGGACCGTTGTAGCCCGGGCCGAATCCCTTGCTGAGCGTGTCATAGGCGACCCGCTGTGTGCTGCCCGCGGGGGCGGTGCTGTCGTCGGGCATGCCCAGGCGCATCGAGAACACCGGCAGGCACAGGACGCCGAGGACGGCGACCGAGACGACGAGCGCCCGCCACGGGCGCCGGATGACGAGCCGTACCCAGCGCACGCCCATCGACTCGCTCTCGCCGCGCTCCAGCGCCCGCATGCGCTTGGTCTGGAGGTTCCCCTTCATGATGCGCATCCCGGCGAAGCCCAGGACCGCGGGCAGCAGGGTCAGCGCGACGACCACGGCCACGACGACCGCGAACGCCGCCGCCAGGCCCAGGTCGGACAGCAGTCGGATGCCGACGACGCTGAGTCCCGCCAGAGCGATCACCACGGTCAGACCGGCGAACACGACCGCTGATCCGGCCGTCCCCAGGGCTCGGCCGCAGGCGTCCTCGGGTTCGTGACCCTCCCTTATCTCACCGCGGTAGCGGGAGACGATGAACAGGGCGTAGTCGATGGCGACCGCCAGGCCCAGCATCAACGCGAGCGTCGACGCGGAGGAGCTCATGTCCCAGATCGCGGTGGCGACGGTGATCGAGAGGATCGCGATGACGACGCCCAACAGGGCGGTCAGCAGCGGCAGACCGGCGGCGAGCAGCGAGCCGAAGGTGATCACCAGCGCCACTGCGGCCACCGCGAGACCGATCAGCTCACCGGCGTTGGCGCCCTCCTTCTCGTTGACGGCGTTGCCGCCCAGGCTCACGGCGAGGCCCGCCTCGTGCCCCTTGTCGGCGACGGCGCGCAGGGCGTCACGCGCCTCGGCGGTGACGTCGGCCTGGGCGACCCGGTACGTCACCTGGGCGTAGGTGATGGCGCCGTCCTGGCTGATCAGACGACTCGCGTAGGGGTCACTGACGTTCGCCACCTGGGGAGCCTTCTTGAGGTCGGCGATCAGTGACTCGACCTCGGTCTTGTGGGCGCCGGACGTCAGCTTCTGCCCGTCAGGGGCCTCGAAGACGACTCGGGCGGTGGCCCCGGAGGCAGACGCCTGTGGGAACTCCTCGTCGAGCAGGTCCAGCGCCTTCTGCGACTGGGTGCCGGGAATGGTGAACTGGTCCGACGTCTTGCCGGAGACGCTCGCGGAGCCGATGCCCACGACCGCCAGGATGGCGATCCACAGCACCACCACGAGGCGTCGTCGCCTGAAGGCGAACCGGCCGAGCCTGTAGAGCAAGGTGGCCACAGAGACACTCCCACCTGGGAAAACAACGGGACGGATGACGAGAACTGGGGTGGGTCTGCGTGACCCGTCCATCAAACTAGGCGCGGAAATCCGGCCACCCACGGCACTGGGGAAGCGAATACGCCGCTGCCGCCTCCTACTCCGGTACTGGTCGCCCTCCTCCCAAAGCACAAGGAGTCCGGCACCCGGGTCTCGCACTCGGTGCCCGAAGACGGCGAGCGCGCACTACACATTGGATGAATGAGGCCAGGGCGGCCGTAAGTATCCGTAGAGCGACTGGCGATCCACTAAGGCCCTCGGCCTCTCGACGAGGGCGATCGGACGACGTCTGCGCTTTTCGTCAAAGGCGTTGGCAAATTCTGCGACGTCGCAGTCCGCATCCCTTTGGCTCACGATCCCTTTAAAGGCCCAGGTCAGATGGGTGCGTTCCGTTCCCTGAAGTCCGCCGCAGGCGTTCATGCCTCGTTCCGCGGCCCGCCGGCGCGTGAATCACCGCCACCGAACTCTTGTCATCGTCTGCAACCTCGCCGTAACGTCCTCACCGCTCAGAGACATAGGAGCAATTCGCAGCATCCCTGCACGGCGTGCCGCCCGGGAGGCGTGTGCCGGAGCCCCCTCCTGCGCTTCGCACTGTCAACCATCGGAACACTCAGTTGCCTTGGAGGCCTCTCAATGTCGAGAGCGATCAGCAGACGGCAGTTCCTCGCCGGTACCACGGCCGTCGCTACGGCCGTGGTCGCGGGCGGCCTGTTCGACGCCGGCCCCGCCCTGGCCGCACCGTCCACGTACACGCCCGCCTGGGACTCGGTGAACCAGCACCCGGCGTCTCCCGAGTGGTTCAAGGACGCCAAGTTCGGCATCTACTTCCACTGGGGGGTCTTCAGCGTCCCCGCCTACGACAGCGAGTGGTATCCGCGGAACATGTACTTCGGCGGCAGCAAGGTGAACCAGCACCATGTCGCCACGTACGGCGACCCCTCGGTGTGGCCCTACCACAACTTCATCAACGGAGCGAACGACAAGGCGGGCAACTTCACGCAGTTCGCGCCCAAGCTGAAGTCGGCCGGCGGGAACTTCGACCCCGACGAGTGGGCGCAGCTGTTCGTGGACGCCGGGGCGAAGTTCGCCGGGCCGGTCGCCGAGCACCACGACGGCTTCTCGATGTGGAACAGCCAGGTCAACGAGTGGAACTCGGTCGCCAAGGGTCCCAAGCTCAACCTGCTGCAGCTGTTCACCGACGCCGTCCGCGCGAAGAACCTCAAGCTGCTGGTGTCGATGCACCACGCCTACAACTACCTCGGCTACTACGAGGCGGTCCCGGCGCAGTCCGACCCCAGCCTGAAGAAGCTTTACGGACAGCTGGACAAGACCACGGAAGACCAGCTGTGGCACGACAAGCTCAAGGAGGTCATCGACCTGGCCAAGCCGGACATCATCTACCAGGACGTCCACCTGGACCAGATCGCCGAGACACAGCTGCTGAACTTCCTCTCCTACTACTACAACCAGGCCAACTCCTGGGGCCGGGAGGTCATCGCCACCTACAAGGACGCGTTCAACGGCCACGGCGAGGTCTTCGACTACGAGCGCGGCGGCCCGGCCGACATCACCTCGCCCTACTGGCTGACCGACGACAGCGTCTCCAGCACCAGTTGGTGCTACACGGAGGGCATCGGCTACTACACGGCGCAGTTGTTGCTGCACGCGATGATCGACCGGGTCAGCAAGAACGGCACCGTCCTGCTCAACATCGCGCCGAAGGCCGACGGCACCATCCCCCAGGGCCAGCGCGACATCCTGACGGGCATCGGCGACTATTTGAAGCGCTTCGGTGAGTCGGTGTACTCGACCCGGGCCTGGACCGCCTACGGCGAGGGGCCGACGAAGATGGGCGGCGGCACCTTCATGAACCCGAGCGCCGGCACCGCGCAGGACATCCGCTTCACCTGCAACAAGGCGAACGACACCCTGTACGCCACGGTGCTCGGCTGGCCCGGCGCCTCGCTGACCGTCAAGACGCTCAGCTCCAGTCGCATCAACCTGGGCTCCCTGACCTCGGTGAAGCTGCTGGACAGCACGGCCGGCGCCTACATCGACCTGCCGAACCGCACCCAGGACGCGTCCGGGCTCACGGTGACCCTGCCGTCGTCGGCGCCGTTCTCCGCGCCCATGTACGTACTGAAGCTGACCTTCTCCGGCCAGCTCCCCACGCTCCAGCCGGTCGACGGCGCCCTGGTCTTCGGGGACGTCAACTACAGCGGCGCCTCCGCCGCGCTCGGCCTGGGCGACTACACCGCCGACCAGCTCGACCTGCACGGGATGCCCGCGCTCAGCATCTCCTCCCTGAAGCTCGCCCCGGGCCAGCAGATCGTCGCCTACTCCGGCGACAACTTCACCGGCACCCAGTGGACGTTCACCGCCGACAACGCCGACCTGCGGGTCAGCGGCCAGAACGACAAGATCACCTCGCTGAAGGTGCAGTTCAACCCGTCGACCTATCTCAAGATCATCAACTACACCGACGGCCTGGCCCTGGACAGCGGCGGCAACGTCGCCGGCGGATCCGACCTCAAGCAGTGGCACTGGTTCGACAACGCCAACCTCCAGTGGCAGGCGGTAGAGGTAGGAGGCGGCTACTACAAGCTGGTCAACCGGACCAACGGCATGGTCGCCGACAGCTGGGGCGCCACCAGCAACGGCGCCACCTGCAAGCAGCTGGCCTGGAACGGCCACACCAACCAGCAGTGGAAGATCACGCACCGCGGCGGCGGCCAGTACAACATCGTCAACCGCACCACGGGCAAGCTCCTGGACGGCGGCGGCAACGTCTCCGAGGGCTCCGTCGCCAAACAGTGGGCCTGGGGCAACAACACCAACCTGCAGTGGACCATCAGCCCCGTCTGACCCGTTCCCGAGAGCCCATGGCCCGGTGCGGTGCTGAACCCCGGCCGGCGCCGATGGCGGATGACCTGACCCACCCAAGTGAAGAGGGACGCTTCCATGCAGATGAGACAACCACTCCGCGGACTGAGCGCGCAGGCCGCCGCTCTCGCCCTCGCCGTCACATGCGGAGTGGCGGTACTGGCCCCGTCGCCGGCGTCGGCCGCGAGCAGCACGATCGGCGTGACCCTGACCACGTCCGACCTCAGCCAAGCCCTGACCCCGCAGCCGGGCATCGCACTCGGTCCGGTGTCCTCGGGCAGCGTGAACCTGAAGGTGGACGACACCCAGACCTTCCAGAGCATCGACGGATTCGGCGCCGCGTTCACCGACACCTCCGCCTACCTCCTCCAGAACAAGCTCGACGCCACCGCCCGCGACCGGGTGATGCGCGACCTGTTCACCCGCGGCTCCGGCATCGGCCTGTCGCTGATGCGGGTCCCGATGGGCTCCTCCGACTACACCGCGACCCCCGCGAGCAACCCCTCCACGTACTCCTACGACGACAACGGCGGCGTCGCCGACCCCACCCTGGCGAACTTCTCCACCGCTCACGACGACGCCTACGTCATCCCGGTCATCAAGCAGGCCCAGGCGCTCAACCCGTCGATGAAGCTCTTCGCCAACGACTGGAGCCCGCCGGCCTGGATGAAGACCACCAACACGATGCTCGGCCAGGGCAACGGCACCCTGAAGTCCGACATGTACGGCCCGCTCGCGCAGTACTACGTCAAGTTCCTCCAGGAGTACAAGGCCAAGGGCGTCAACGTCTGGGGCGTCACCCCGCAGAACGAGCCGACGATCTCGCCGTCCACGTACTCCGCCATGCTGTGGCCCGCGGGCGACGAGGCGAACTTCATCGCCGACAACCTCGCGCCGGCACTTCAGCAGGCCGGCCTGAGCGACACGAAGATCCTCGGCGGGGACGCCGACCACGTGGACACCAACTACGCCAACACGCTGATGGGCAACCAGGCGGCGCATGACGCGATGTACGGCACGGCGTGGCACTGCTACCAGAACGACCTCGGCAAGATGACCACGATCCACAACTCCTACCCGGACAAGCGGATCTACGAGAGCGAGTGCTCCACCGGGCCGGGCATCGCCCCGATGAACGCCGCTCAGCTCGCCCTGGAGTCCACCTTCAACTGGGCCAACGGCGCACTGCTGTGGAACCTGGCGCTCGACACCAACGGCGGCCCGAAGATGGGCGTGGGCTGCGACAACTGCACCGGCCTGGTCACCGTCGACCAGGCCACCGGCAAGGCCACGTACACCAACAACTACTACCAGCTCGGCCAGTTCTCGAAGTTCGTCGTCCCCGGCGCGACGCGCATCGGCTACGGCGACGGCGGCAACGTCTGGGCCCAGGCCTACAAGAACCCGGACGGCGGTGAGGTGCTGGTCGCGCACAACAACAACTCCAGCAGCACCGCTTTCACGGTCACCTGGAACAACGCGGGATCCTTCCAGTACACCCTGCCTGCAGGCGCCACCGTGACCTTCACCAGAGGCGCGCAGACGGCCGCCGCGCAGATCGTCGGCCAAGGCTCGAACCGGTGCCTGGACGACACCGGCAACCCGGCCAACGGTGTCCAGCAGTACATCTGGGACTGTGCGGCCGGCAGCGCCAACCAGGCCTACACCTATTCGGCGAGCCGTGAACTCCAGGTCGCGGGCAAGTGCCTCGGCGCGAATGGGAACGGCACCGCCAACGGCACCAAGGTCATCACCTGGGACTGCAACGGCGGTTCCAGTCAGAAGTGGACGTTCCACGCGGACGGCAGCGTCACCAACGACCTGTCCGGCCTCTGCCTCGACGTGACGGGCACGGCAACGGCGAACGGTTCCAAGGTCCAGCTGTGGAGCTGCACCGGCGCATCCAACCAGAAGTGGTCGGTCTCCAGCGGAGGCTGACGGAGGAACGGCGCCCGCGGCGGCCGCGTCAGAACGGGAAGTCGCGAGGCTCTCCGCGCAGCGTGATCCAGCGGAGTTCGGTGAACTCCTCCGCCGCGAAGCCCGTTCCGAAGCGGCCCCAGCCGCTCTCCTTCACACCGCCGAAGGGCATGTTCGGCTCGTCGTTGACCGGTTGGTCGTTGACATGCACTATCCCCGCCTCGAGACGGCGGGCGATGTCCAGTCCGCGATGGGCGCCGCTGGTCAGGACACCCGCGGTCAGCCCGTAGCGGGAGGCGTTCGCGCGCTGCACCGCGTGGTCGGCGTCGTCGACCGTCTCCAGGATCACGACCGGGCCGAAGGTCTCGTCGAAGGCGAGTTCGGCGTCCTCGGGGACGTCGGTCAGGACGGTGGGCGGGTAACACGGGGGCTCGGCCACTCCCCCGGTCAGCAGGCGGGCGCCCATCGAGACGGCCTCCTCGACGCGGCGGTCCAGGAGGGACAACGCCCATTTGTTGATCACCGGTCCGATCACGGTGCGTGGATCGTGCGGGTCGCCGACGGGCAGCGCCGCCGCCTTCTCGGTGAACAGGCGGGTGAACTCCTCCGCGATGGGCCGCTCGACGTAGATGCGGCGGGCGCACATGCACACCTGTCCCTGGTGCACGAACGCGCCGTAGATCGCGGCGTCGACCGCGTAGGACAGGTCGGCGTCGGCGAGGACGAGGAGCGGGTTCTGGCCGCTGAGCTGGAGGACGATGCGCTTGAGATGGCGGCCTGCCGTCTCGGCGAGGCGGCGGCCGGTGGGCGTGGAGCCGGTGAAGTTGACGCGGCGCACCGAGGGATGGGAGAGGAGCGCGTCCGCTATGGCGCCGGCGTCCCCGGGGGCATGGGTGATCACGTTGAGGACGCCCGGAGGGAGTCCGGCCTCGGCGAAGATCTCCGCCCAGAGCGTGCCGCCGGTCAGGGGGGACTCCTCGGACGGCTTGAGGACCACCGTGTTGCCGACGGCGATGGGGCCCACGATGCTGCGACCGGACAGGACCAGGGAGGCGTTCCACGGGGCGATGGCCGCGACGACTCCGACCGGCTGGCGGACGGCGAGCGCCCGGGTGCCGGGGATGTCCGAGGGCAGCACCTGTCCGACAGCGGTGTAGGGGAGTCCGGCGGCCTGGCGGAGCAGCGAGACGCTGAAGTCGAGCTGGACGGTCGCGTAGTGGCGGCCGCACCCCGTCTCCGTCGTCAGCAGTTCGATGACCTCCGCGCGACGGCGGTCGAGGATGTCGCCCGCGCGCAGCAGAACCCGCTGTCGCTCGGCCGGCGGCGCGTCGGCCCATCCGGCGAAGGCCGCCTGGGCGGCGTCCACCGCCCGGCGGGTGTCCTCGGCGTCGCCGGCGGCGACCGTCGCCATGACGGATCCGGTCCAGGGGTCGTGGTCGGGGTAGGTTCCTCCGCCCAGCGGGTCGGTCCACTCGCCGCCGATGTGGTGGCGCACGGTGACCGGGAGATCCGGTCGGCCTGCGTCCGTCGCCGCGGGGTCAGGAACGTTCACCTGGTCAAGTCTCCCTCTTCGACGACCGGGGCGGGGTCCCCTGCCGTCGCAGATGGTAACCGACGGGTAGCAACTGGACGTGCAGCCGGTCGTTCAGCAGACTCCACAGGCCGCGCGGGAGGAAGAGGGCGAAGGCGACGGCGGTCAGGCCGAGTCCGATGAGGTACCAGGTTCCCTGGTCGGCGAAGAAGTACTGCACGGCGAAGAAGAGGACGGCGCCGATGACCGGGCCTTCGAAGGTGCCGATGCCGCCCACCAGCACCATGAAGATCATGTACGCCGACCACTGCACCCCGAAGATCGACTGGGGCTGGATGAACAGGGTGTTGGCCAGCGTGAGGGCGCCCGCGGCGCCGCATCCGAACCCGGCGAGGACGAACAGCATGAGCTTGAGCGGCCTGACCCGCACGCCGAGCGAGGCGGCGGCGTCCTCGTCGTCGCGGATCGCCTGCAGGGCCGCTCCGGTGCGGTGCCGCAGCAGGAGGAAGAGCAGCACGAGCAGGAGGACGGCGAAGGCGAGGGTCAGCCAGTAGGTGAAGGCGCGGCGCACCTCGGGGGCGTAACCGCTCAGCCCCTGGAGGGAGACTCCGGTTCCGCCTCCGAGGCTCTGGTCGAGCATGACGAACAGCGCGATCGCCTCGGCGACGACCCAGGTGCCCACGGCGAACTGTCCGCCGCGCAGCCGCAGGACGAGCAGGGAGAGCACCGCCGCGAGCACGGCGGAGGCGAGGGATGCCAGGACGACGGCGAGGTACGGCTGTACGCCGCGCTGGGTGAGGTAGATCGTGCCGTACGCGCCGAACCCGATGAACGCCTGCTGGCCGACCGAGACCAGCCCGGCGTATCCGGCCAGCGCGTTCCACATGACGGCGAGGATGAGGAAGATCAGCAGGCTGGTGAGCTGCTGGACGACGTTCGCGCTGAGGACCTGGGGGACGGCGAAGAGGGCGATCGCGACGAGGACGAGCGCACTGGAACCGATGCGGGACGCCAGGCCGGCGCGCTGGACGGACCATGCGCCGGGCGGGGCGGGGGCGGCTGCTGTGGTCATGCGTGGGCTCTCCGGGTGGCGATGAACCGGCCGCGGGGGCCGGCCAGGATGACGAGGAAGACCAGGTGCCCGGCGAGGATCGAGTACTGCGGGTCGATCTGGGCGCCGAGGGTCTGGGCGATGCCGAGGACGACGCCGCCGGCCAGCGTGCCCCACAGGGATCCCAGGCCGCCGATGACGACCGCCTCGAAGGCGAAGATGAGCTGGGTCGGGCCGCTGGAGGCGTCGAAGGTGGAGTGGACGGCCAGGAAGGTGCCGGCCAGGGCGGCGACCGCGACGGCGATCGCGGCGGCTCGGGCGTAGACGGACGCCGCCGGTACGCCCACCAGCGCGGCGGTGTCGGGGTCCTGGGCGGTGGCGCGCATCTCCCGGCCGAATCCGGTGCGTTGCAGCAGGAACTGGAGTGCGCCCAGGACCGCGACGGCGACGGCGAGGATCAGCGCGCCGAGGTAGGGAACGGACAGTTGGTCGGTGATCTTCCAGCTGCCGGTCGACAGTGAGCCCACGGACGGGCCCAGGGAGCGCACGTCCGGGGAGAAGATCTGAAGCAGGGCGTTCTGCAGGACGATGGCGAGTCCGAAGGTCGTCAGCAGCGGGGTGAGTTCTCCGCCGCGCAGGCTGCGGGCCAGGACGGTGCGCTGGAGCGCGTAGCCGAGGGCGAGCATCACCGGGAGCACCGCGAGCAGCGCCAGGAACGGTGACACGTCGGCCCGGTCGGAGACCCACCAGACCCCGAACGCGCCCAGCACGGCGAGGTCGCCGTGGGCGAGGTTGATGATGCGCATGACGCCGAACAGCAGGGACAGGCCGCAGGCGAAGAGGGCGTACAGGCCGCCGAGGAAGAGGCCCTGGACGACGGCGTTGATCCAGCTCATGTCCGCTCCGGGGTGGGGTGGGCCGCCGGTGTGCCGACGGGGGCGGAGGTCGTGCCGAGGCGGCCGAGACCGAAGTAGGCGTCGGTGACCTGGTCGCGGGTGATCTCGCCGACGGGGGCGTCGAGGACGACGCGGCCCTCGAGCACGCAGACCACGCGGTCCGCCACCGACATCGCGCGGCTGAGGTCCTGCTCGACCAGGACGACGGTGGCGCCGTCGGCGATGAGTGCCGTGAGCGACTCGTAGACGGAGTCGACGGCCACCGGTGCGAGGCCGAGCGAGACCTCGTCGACCAGCAGCAGCCTGGGGTTGGTCATCAGGGCGCGGCCGATGGAGGTGGCCTGCTGCTGCCCGCCGGACAGGCTGCCCGCCCTCTTGTGGCGGATCGGCCGCAGGAGGAGGAAGGCGTCCAGGACGGTGTCGACGCTCCAGGGGCCGGGCCTGGCGCGTCGGCCGGCGACGAGCAGGTTCTCCTCGACGGTGAGGTCGGGGAAGAGCTTGCGGCCTTCGGGGACGAGGGCCAGGCCACGCGCCACGCGGCGGTGCGCCGCCAGGCGGGTGATGTCGTCTCCGTCGAAGACGACGCTTCCCCCGGTGGTCGGGTGGGCCCCGGCCACCGTGCGCAACAAGGTGGATTTTCCCGCCCCGTTGGCGCCGACGAGGGCGACGGCCTCGCCGTTCGCCACCGTCAGCGACAGGTCCCGTACCGCCGGGAGGAGTCCGTGGCGGGCGTCGAGGCGGGAGACGTGCAGCAGGTCAGCCATGGCTGCCCCTTCCCAGGTAGGCGTCGACGACATGCGCGTCGCGCAGGACCGCCTCGGGCTCGCCCTCGGCGAGGACCCGTCCGGCGTCCATGCACACCAGGCGGTCGATGACCTGCACCAGTACGTGGACGATGTGCTCGATCCACACGATGCTGATGCCGAGGGCCCGCACCTGCTTGATGGTGCCGACGAGTTCGGCGGCCTCGGCGTCGGTGAGGCCGCCGCCGATCTCGTCGAGGAGCAGGACGCGCGGGTCGGTCGCCAGGGAGCGGGCGAGTTCGAGCCGCTTGCGGTGCAGCAGGCCGAGGCTCTCGGCACGCCGGTTGGCGAGGTCGATCAGACCGCACAGTTCCAGGACCTCGACGCACCGCTGGTGGGCCGCGCGCCGCGACAGCCGGGCGCCGTACGAGGCGCCGACCAGGACGTTCTCCAGGACGGTCATCCCGCCGAAGGGGCGCGGGATCTGGAACGCCCAGCCGATCCCCTGACGGCACCGCAGCTCCGGTGGCAGCGGCGTGACATCGTGGCCGTCGAGGTGGACGGTGCCCCGGTCCGGTGTCACCGATCCGGCCAGGGCGTTCAACAGGGTGGTCTTCCCGGCGCCGTTGGGGCCCACGATGCCGACGGCCTCGCCGGCGCCGACGCGGAAGTCGACGCCGTCCAGGACGCGCAGGTCACCGTAGTTCAGGGTGAGTCCGGCCCCGACGAGGACGTGCGGGAGGTCCTGCGTCCTCGCGGGGTCGGCTGCCGGGGTGCTGACGGCGCTCATGAGGTGTAGGGGCGCAGTCGCGCGGCGACGGGGACGTTGGGGTCGCTGGAGTTCTCGCACAGCACGAAGTCCAGCTTGTAGGGACTGCCCTGGGCCGCCTGCACCCACTGGCCGCCGAGGATGGGGGTGGCGACGACGTTGGCGTTGGGTCCCTTGCCCCACTGGAGCCTGCCGACCGGGGTCTGCACGTCGAGACCGGCGATCGCCTGGGCGACGGCCTTCTTGTCCTTGGGGTCGGCAGCGGCCTGGAACGCGGCCGCGGCCGCGTCGAACAGGGCGAGGCTGGGGCCGAGTTGCTGGGTCCACTGCTTGCCTGACGACTTCTGGTAGCCGTCGGCGAGGTCCTTGGACGAGGTCTTGGTGAGGGAGGAGCTGTAAGGGAAGGTCGGGGTCCAGTAGGCGCCGCCCGCGATGCCGATGCCTATGGAGCCCAGTGCCTCGACCTGGGAGGGGAAGAGGCCCGTCTTGGCGACCTGCACGATCTTGGGCTGGTAGCCCTGCTGCGCCGCCTGCCGCCAGAAGGTGGCGAAGTCGGAGGGGATGGGGAAGGTGTTGAAGATCTCGCAGTTCTGGGCCTTGAACCTGGCGATCTGCGACGAGTAGTCGTTGGTGCCGTCGGTGTAGGCGCCGGGATCGACGACGTCGTAGCCGTCCTTCTTCAGCAGGGGCCCGAGTGCCTGCCGGATGGCGTTGCCGTCGGAGTCGTTCGGCCACATGACGCCGGTCTTCCCGTTCGTCTTCACCTGTGGCCACAGATGTGTGTAGGCCTGGTGGAACTGCTCGACGCCGAAGCAGAAGTGGAAGGTGTACCGGAAGGCCTGCTTCTGGGTCGGCTTGGCTCCCCGGCCGAAGTACCAGGCCTCCCAGGGGACGACGGTGGAGATGCACGGGACGCCGGCGGCCTCGCATGCGTCGGAGACGGGGTTGACCGTCTCGGGCGTCGACGTGGTGAGCATCAGGTCGACGCCCTCGGCGTTGATCAGGTCGTTGGCGACCTGGGATCCGCGCTGCGGATTGGACTGGCCGTCCTTGTCGATGATCTTTACCTGGTACTTCTTGCCGCCGACGGTCAGGCCGTCGGCGAAGGCCTTGCGGGCGAGGCCGAGCACGTACGCGTCCGGCTCGCCGAAACCAGCCGCGGCGCCGGTGCGCGGGCTGACGAACCCGATCTTCAGGGTGGCCGTTCCGCTGCCGCCGCCGCTGCCGCCGCTGCCGACCTTGCAGGCGGCGAGCAGCGGACTGGCCAGGGCGAGTCCGGACATACCGAGTCCCGCCGTACGCAGAAGCTGGCGTCTGCTGGGTTCGGGAGACGGTTCGGACATAGGAGACTTAGGCATGTTCGCCCTCCTCGTGAACCAAAGGTGGGGGGAACGTAGGAGCGGCTGTCACGAAAGTCAACGCGGCGTTCCAATAACTGAAACATGCGGCGCTACCATGCGGCATGACCTCACGGAGACCGCCGTCGGCATCCGACGAGCCCACGCCCCCTGTCGAAGCCGACGCCGCCGAGGGCGCGGCGACGCCCCCGAAGGCGGCGGCCGCAGGGTTCTCCCAGTCCCTGGAGCGCGGACTGCTGATCCTCTCGTCGTTCAGCGAGACCCGGCCCGTGCTGGGCATTTCCGACCTGGGGCGCGCGGTCGGCCTCAACCGCAGCACCACCTACCGGTACGTGGCGACCCTCGCCAAACTCGGCTACCTGCAACAGGATCCGGACTCCCGGAAGTACTCCCTCGGGCCCCGGGTCGTCGACCTCGGGTTCGCGGCGATCAACTCCATGGAGATCACCCGCGTCGCCGGGCCGTTCCTGCAGGCCCTGTCGGACGAGACCGGCTACACCGTGAGCATGGCCGTGCTCGACGGCCCGGACATCGTCTACGTCGACCGGCGGCGCAGCGGTCGCGCGAGCGCCTTCGCCATGGGCCTCCACCTGCACGTCGGCTCCCGCCTTCCGGCCTACTGCACGTCGATGGGCAAGGTCCTGCTCGCCTACCAGGAGCCGGCCGTGCTGCGTGACCTGGTCGATCGCACGGACCTCGCCCGGCGGGGGCCGAAGACGATCACCGCGCGGGAGCAGCTCATGGTGGCGCTGGCCCGGGTCCGGCGCACCGGGTTCGCGCTCAACGACGAGGAACTCGCGCCCGGGCTGCGGTCGCTGGCCGCACCGGTGAGGGACCGGTCCGGCGCCGTGGTGGCCGCGGTCAACGTCGCGGTGCACCTCACGGTGTGGAACGCGTCGGTGGAATCCGTCATGTCGCGCCTCGAAGCCCCCCTGCGGCGCGCCACCACCGAGATCTCCACCCGGCTCGGTCATCGGCCGCAGGCCTGATGCACAGCCGTCTCAGCGATGTTGTTTGAATAGTTGAAACATCGGTCCCTATAAGCGGAACAAGGCGGACTCATTTCATTGACACCGGTTCCGGACCGGGCGCAGACTCACGCCGCCGCCACAGTTCTGTGGACGTAACTTCACCAGGCGAACAGAGCTGTTCTCTGTGTCCGGGAGGCCGCCATGCGTGTACAAGCCGCCGTGTTCGAGAAGCAGGACGGCCCGTTCCAGCTCCAGGACGTCGAGCTGGACGACCCGGAAGCGGGCGAGGTCGTCGTGCGGATCGCGGCCACCGGCATCTGCCACACCGACGGCCTGGCACGTCACGGTGACCTTCCCTTCCCCGCCCCCGGGGTGCTCGGTCACGAAGGCGCCGGTGTCGTGACGGCGGTGGGTCCCGGTGTCACATCGGTGCGGGAGGGCGACCACGTCGTCATCGGCTGGCCCTGGTGCGGCGAGTGCCGCAACTGCCTGGCGGGCGAGCCCCGTTACTGTGCCCGGCTCGGCGAACTGCTCGTCGGCGGAGTCCGGCCGGGGACCGGGACCTCGGCCCTGCGCCGCCCGGACGGGAGCGCCCTGCACGGACACTTCTTCGGCCAGTCGTCGTTCGCCACGCACTCCCTGACCCGGGCCAACAGCCTGGTGAAGGTCCCGCACGACGTCCCGCTCGACCTGCTCGGCCCCCTCGCCTGCGGGCTGTCCACGGGCGCGGGCGCCGTGCTGAACACACTGCGCCCGCAGACCGGCTCCAGCCTCGTGGTCTACGGCGCCGGCTCGGTGGGACTCGCCGCCGTCATGGCGGCCCGCAACAGCGGCGCGACCACGATCATCGCGGTCGACCGGCACGCCTCCCGGCTGGAGCTGGCGGCGGAACTCGGCGCCACCCACACCGTGAACGCCGCCGACACCGACCCCGTCGCCGCCGTGCACGACATCTGCGGCGGGCCCGCCGACAACGCCCTGGAGTGCACCGGCATCATCTCCGTCGTCCGCCAGGCCGCCGACTCGGTCGGCATGCTCGGCACCTGCGCACTCATCGGCGGCGCCCCGGCGGGAGCCGAGTTCACCCTCGACCACCTCACCACCCTGTGGGGCAAGCGCATCGTCGGCGTCCTCGGCGGCGGCGGCCGCAGTACCCAACTCATCGGCGCGCTCATCGAGTTGTACCGCCAGGGCCGCTTCCCCATGGAACGCCTCGTCTCCTGGTTCGCCTTCGACCAGATCGAGCAGGCGCTTCAGGCGTCGCACGCCGGCGACGTCATCAAGCCGATCGTCCGCATGCCCGTCTGAGCACCGCACGCCCCGTGGCCCTGCCGCGACTGCCCCGTACCGAAAGAAGCCCTTCATGTCTCTCACCCGTGAACTTTTCATCGGCGGCAAGGACGTGCCCGCCGTCTCCGGCCGCACCGCCGATGACATCGCCCCCTACACCGGTGAGGTCTACGCGACCGTCGCCGCGGCCGGGCCGGAGGACGTGACCCGGGCCGTGGACGCCGCCGACGCGGCGTTCCCCGCATGGGCCGCGCTCGCGCCCTTCGCCCGTCGCGCGATCTTCCTCAAGGCGGCGGATCTGCTGGACGCCCGTGCCGAGCAGGTGGCCGAGATCATGGCCCACGAGGCCGGCGGCACCCGCCCCTGGGCGTTCTTCAACGTGGCGCTGGCGGCGAACATCCTGCGGGAGGCCGCCGCCGCGATCACCGCTCCGCGCGGTGAGGTGCTCAGCGCGCAGGAGGAAGGCGCGCTGGGCCTGGCCGTGCGGGAACCGTTGGGCGTGGTCGCGGCGTTCGCGCCGTGGAACGCTCCGGTCATCCTCGGCGTCCGGGCCGTGGCGGCGCCGCTCGCCGCCGGCAACACGGTCGTCGTCAAGCCCAGCGAGGACGCGCCGATCGCCTGCGGACTGCTCGTCGCGGACGTACTGCGCGAGGCGGGACTGCCCGACGGTGTGCTCAACGTGGTCACCAACGCCCGCGAGGACGCGGCGGAGATCGCCGAGGTGCTGATCGCCGATCCCCGGGTGCGTGCCGTGAACTTCACGGGCTCCACCGGGGTCGGCCGGATCATCGGCACGCACGCGGCGAAGCACCTCAAGCCGGCCGTGCTGGAACTGGGCGGCAAGAACGCGGTGATCGTCCTGGACGACGCGGACGTGGACTACGCCGTCGACGCCGTCACCTTCAGCGTGTTCATGAACTCCGGGCAGATCTGCATGTCCGGCGACCGGATCCTCGTACACGAGTCGCTGGCCGAGGAGTTCACCCGGAAGTTCACCGCGAAGGTCGCCTCCCTCCAGGCCGGGGACCCCGCCCATCCGCACACCGTGGTGGGCCCGCTGGTCACCGCCTCCGCCGCACAGCGCGTCGCCGCTCTGGTGGAGGACGCGGTCGCCAAGGGCGCCACCGTGCTGACGGGCGGCGGACGACCGGAGGGCGCGGTGCACACGGCGACCGTGCTCACCGGCGTTCCCAAGGAGGCGGACCTGTACCACGCGGAGGCCTTCGGGCCGGTCTGCGTCGTCGAGACGTTCGGCGACGACGACACCGCCGTGGCCGTCACCAACGACACCGACCATGGTCTGACCTGCGGAATCATCACCGAGAACGCCACCCACGGGCTGAGCGTCGCCCGTCGGGTCCGCACGGGCATCGTGCACATCAACGACCAGTCCGTGGCCGACGAGCCCCACGCGCCCTTCGGCGGCGTGAAGGCCTCCGGCTACGGCCGGTTCGGTGGACGGTGGGGCATCGAGGCGTTCTCCAACACCCGCTGGGTGACGATCGCGACCCAGCAGGCCCGCTACCCCTTCTGATCGGCGCCCTGACGGACACCATGCGACTCGTTCGGCGCCTGTCCCCGGATCTCCTTGCGGAAGTCGATGGGGGAACGGCCCGTGCGTTGCATGAAGTACTTGCTGAACTGGGAGGCCGTGACGAAGCCGAGGCGGTCCGAGATCTGGGCGGCGGTCTCGTCGCCGTGCGCCAGCAGACGCTTCGCCTCCAGCACGACCCGGCGGTCGATGAACTCCTTCGCGCTGAGCCCGGCGCCCGACAGGGTCGCCCGGGCGAGGGTGCGGCCCGCATAGCCGAGCATGCGGGCGTAGTCCTCCACCCGTCGGGTGGCGGTGAAGTGCTGTTCGACCGCGTCACGGAACCGCAGGTAGGTCTCGTCCGGCTCCGGCGCGGGGCTGCCGACCGGGACGGTGAGATGGGCCAGCCGCAGCAGGAGGACGGCGAGGAGGTGGCGCAGGGCCGCGATGTGCACATCGAGTGGCAGGTGACCGAGCGCCTGGAACTCGCGGCGCAGGTGTTCCGCGGCCATGGTCACCGCCTCGGCCTCGGCGGCGACGGGGGTGCACACGACCGGTGCGTGCGGGTCGTCGACCCGGGCGGCCGTCGCCGTGGCCGGGTCCAGCACGTCCTGCTGGAAGAGGATCAGCGTGCCCTCGGCCTGGGTGAGGTCTCCCCACTGGTGCACCTGTCCCGGGCGCACCCACAGCCAGGAGCCCGGCCGCAGGGCGTGGCCCTCGAAATCGACGACGTGCCAGAGGTCGCCGGCGGTGAGAGTGAGCAGGTGATGGAAGTCGGGGCGCTGAGGCCGCACGAGGGTGCGCTCGGAGACGCGTCGCCGTAGCTCGGCCAGCGACATCACCTCCACACCGGCGGGAGTGCCCGCGGGAGCGGCAAACGCGACCTCGGGGATCTCACGCGGGGATCCGTGTCGGCTTTTGGCCATCATCAGTCGGAAGTTTATCCGGCTTTCCCTGCGCGCTCTTCGTACGTTGGTCGTACCGCTGCGGAAAACGGACGAGTACACGCACCAGATGTCCGTGGCACTGGAAGGAACCTGCGCGTCGTGAGCACCATGAACAACGTCCCCGTCTCGACCGCACCGGCGCGCGAGACCATCCGCGCCTGGCTGGACACGGCCGACCGGGTCCTGATCGCGGCCGGCGCGGGTCTGAGCGCGGCCGCCGGCTACGACTACGGCGACACCGAACGCTTCCGCGAACTGCTGCCGGCGCTGTACCGGCTCGGCCTGCGCTCGCGCTACCTGCTCGGCGTGCCCCTGCCGAAGGACATGATGTGGGGCTACTGGGCCGTCCACATCGACGACATCCGCTACGGCGCCGAACCCAACCCCCTGTACCGCACGCTGAGGCAGCTGGTCGGCGCCCGCGACCACTGGGTGATGACGTCCAACGTCGACGCCCTCTTCGCCCGCAACGGCTTCGAGGCGGACCGGGTCTTCACTCCGCAGGGCGACTACGGCCGCCTCCAGTGCACGGTCCCGTGCACCCGGGACACCTGGTCCAGCAGGCCGCACCTCGACACGCTCCTCGCCGCGTACGACCGTGACACCGGCCGGGTGACAGACCCGGCGGCCCTGCCGCGCTGCCCCCGCTGCGGCGCCGACGTCTTCCCCAACATCCGTGTCGGCCCTGAGTTCGTCGACGACTCCTATCTGCCCGCGGGGCAGCGGCTGGCTCGATGGCTCGACGGCGCGCCCACGGACAGCACCTTGCTCGTGCTGGAAATCGGCGCCGGATTCAATACCCCCGGCGTGATCCGCCGGCCCATGGAGAGCCTGGTGCGCCAGACCCCTCGGGCCCGCCTCGTCCGGATCAATCCCGACCATCCCGACGTCCCGTCGGACCTCGGGACACGAGCTCTGTCCGTTCCCCACGGAGCGGACCTGCTCCTCGACGGGCTCGCTCCCTGACGTCCGGCGCGGCGCGCCCCTGTCCCACAGGAAGAGAAGTCACGACATGTCCCAGGCATCCGAGGCACCCGTCCCCACGATCGCCGTCACCGGCTCCACCGGCCGACTGGGCGGGCGCGTCGCCCGGCGACTGGCCGGGCGGGGCGTCCCGCAGAAACTCCTGGCCCGCAACCCGGAACGGGCTCCACGGCTCCCCGGAGCGACGGCGGTGCGAAGCGCCTACGCCGACCAGGGCGCCGTGCGGGACGCCCTCGTCGGCACCCGCACCGTCTTCATGGTCTCCGCCTCCGAGAGCGCCGACCGGCTCGCCCAGCACAAGGCGTTCGTGGACGCCGCCGCGGAGGCGGGCGTCCGGCACGTGGTGTACGTGTCCTTCTACGGCGCGGCGCCCGACGCCACCTTCACCCTGGCGCGTGACCACTTCCACACCGAGCAGCACATCCGCGCGAGCGGCCTCGCGTACACCTTCCTCCGGGACAACTTCTACGCGGAGTTCGTACCCGACCTCGTCGGCGAGGACGGCGTCATCCGCGGACCGGCCGGGCACGGACGCGCCGCGTTCGTCGGCCAGGACGACATCGCCGACGCCGCCGCGTCGGTGCTGTCCCGGCCCGATGACCACGCGGGCCTCGCCTACGACCTGACCGGGCCCGAGTCCCTCACCCTGCTGGACGCCTGGGTGTCCACCTACACGGCCATCGCGTCCGGCGAACTCGACGGAGTCAGCGACGCCGTGCCCCGCCTCACCGACCACCCCGCCACGCCCCTCGCCGACGTCGTCCGCGCGACAGGGAGCTGACCCGCACCGCCGTCGGCACCGTCTGGCCGGACGACGTCCTCGCCCGGCTCGACAAACAAAGCGTGTCGCTTTTTGAACATCTTCAGTCGCCATTCCTGCGGATCGATCGCGCTTCGTCGACATAGTTTGAACACATCGCCGCCGGACCATCGGTCCGTCCCCGGCCGGGCCCTCAAGCAAGGAAGACAGTCATGAGCAACGCGAAGAACACCGTCCTTCAGGCCGCCACCGAGCTGTTCGGCGACAAGGACCCCTCCGCCGTGGACCGCTGGGCGGCAGCGGGCTACAAGCAGCACAGCGCGCTCGCCGCCGACGGGCCCGAGGCCCTGCGCGGGCTCGTCGCCGGCTTGGGCGAGGACTTCCGCTACGAAGGCGCCCGAGTCATCGCCGACGGCGACCTGGTCGCCCTGCACGGCACCTACCACGGCTTCGGTCCGGACCCGCTCGTCGGGTTCGACATCTTCCGGGTCGACGCCGACGGCAAGCTGGCCGAGCACTGGGACGCCCTGACCCCCGAGGTCAAGGACACCCTCTCGGGCCGCTCCCAGACCGACGGCCCCGCCGCGGTCACGGAGACCGACAAGACCGACGCCAACCGTGCCCTGGTGGCCGAGTTCGCCGAGAAGGTCCTCGTCGGCGCCGACTACTCGGTGCTCACCGACTACATCTCCACCGAGACCTACCACCAGCACAACACCGACGCCGCCGACGGCCTCGACGGCTTCGGGGCGGCCGCGGCCAAGTGGGCCGAGCAGGGCAAGAACCTCGTCTACAAGAAGGTGCACAGGGTCATCGCCGACGGCGAGTTCGTCCTGACGCAGTCCGAGGGCGAGTTCGGCGTGCCCGTCGCCTACTACGACCTCTTCCGGGTCGCGGACGGCAAGATCGTCGAGCACTGGGACGTCATCGCCCCCATCCCGGCCGAACTGCCCCACGGCAACGGCCTGTTCTGACCTGAGCGACCTCACCTACGCAGGAAAGACGTACAGAAGAGATGTGATCCACCCGCCGGTCGCCCGGCCCCGCGCGCGCCGACGTGCGGATGCCGGGCCATCGGCGCCCCTCGTTCACCCGCCCCGCCCGGAGCCTTTGATGATGCCGATCCGCGTCGAGTCCGATGCCGCCGCCGGGACGGAGACACAGCTCTCCGCACTGCCCCTGGCCGCCTACCGCACGGCCGTCGTCCTCGACGAGCCCTTCCGCCCCACGGCGGCCCCGGCCACACCGGCTCGGCTGGACGCCCATGTGCGCTCGGCACTGCAGCTGCTCAGCGCCGACCCGGCCGTGTCCCGGCTCGGGCTGCGGGCCGACTCACTGGGGCGCCTCCCCGACGCCGACACGGCCCGTCGGGCGCTGCGCGCCCTGCTGACCGTACGTGATCCCGGTCCGCTGCCGGAGGGAGCGGACCGGGAACTGGACGCGCTCCTCGGCGCGGAGCGGCGCCTACGGCCCGCCGTCTCGGCACGTGAACTGCCCACGATCGCAGAGGAGTTCCACGGCACGACCTTCCGGGCCCCGGCCGAGGCCGTGCTGTGGCGGGGAGACATCACCACGCTCGCCGCCGACGCCGTGGTCAACGCCGCCAACAGCCGACTGCTCGGCTGCTTCCGCCCTCTGCACCCCTGTATCGACAACGCCCTGCACAATGCCGCCGGACCTCGCCTGCGCGACGACTGCCACACGATCATCACGGCGCAAGGAGCCCCCGAACCCACCGGCACGGCCAAGATCACCCGGGGCTACCACCTGCCGGCCCGGTACGTCCTGCACACCGTCGGCCCCGTCGTCCAGGGCCGTCCGCACGCGCAGGACGCGCAGGCGCTCGCCTCCGTCTACCGGGCCTGCCTGGACCTCGCCGCCGAGGTGGAGACCATCCGCACGCTCGCCTTCTGCGCCGTCAGCACCGGAGTCTTCGGCTACCCCAAGGAGGAGGCCGCACCGGTCGCGCTGCACACCGTCGCCGACTGGATCGCAGCGCATCCCGGACGGTTCGACCGCGTGGTGTTCACCGTGTTCGAAGAAGACGACGAACGCGCCTACCGGCACGCCCTCGGCGCATGCGAGACCAATCCTCTCCACAGCGAATTCAAGCCGTGACCTTGATCTTCTTCATGGCGAGGTGGGATGCGATCCGCTGGACGCCGGGCAAACCCATGAGCTTGCGGGTCAGGAAGTCTTCGTAAGCAGCGTGGTCGGCGACGGCTACCTGGACGAAGTAGTCGGGGCGGCCGAACATCCTGTAGAAGTTCGCAACCTCGTCGTACCCGGCCACGGTGGCCTCGAAGGCTTCCACCGTCTTCCGGTCGGTGGCAGACACCTCGATCTCCACCAGGACTTGCAGGCCGCGTCCGAGGGCGACGGGGTCGATGACCGCCCGGTAGCCGACGATGACGCCGACCTCCTCAAGACGCTTGACTCGGCGCAGACAAGGCGCCGGGGTCAGGCCGACTCGTTTGGACAGCTCGAGGTTGGTCAACCGTCCGTCCTGTTGGAGTTGAGAGATAATTTCTCGATCGATGGCGTCTAGGTTTGATTCATTGCTCACAGCGGTATCCTAGCGCCATGATTGGCAATCAAAGTTCCCCATTTTTTGCCTATCATTTCTTGCATGCAAGCTTTGCCCGTCGCTGAGCACTCAGCGCTCCCCCATTCCGCTCCGCCCCCCGCCGCCCCCTCCGACTTCCGGTCCGCCCTCACGGACTCCGGTTCCGTGGGACTCGGTCTGGTTCCCTTGGGGCTTGCATTCGGTGTGTTCGTGACTCAATCCGGTCTCGACTGGTGGTGGGCCAGCGCGTTCACCAGCCTGATCTACGCCGGGTCCTTCGAATTTCTGCTCGTCGGCCTGCTCGGTGTGCTGGCGCCCTTGACGACGATCGTCCTGACCGCCTCGCTGGTGAACGTCCGGCACGTCTTCTACGCACTGTCGTTCCCGCTGAACCGCGTGCAGGGCGGCCTCCCCAAGGCCTACAGCACCTTCGCGCTCACCGACGAGGCCTACGCCCTCACCACCAGGGAACAGGCACGCTCCTGGTCCGGACGCCGCATCCTCTGGCTCCAGGGCCTCCTGCACCTCTACTGGGTGGGCGGAGCCACCGTCGGCGCCCTGCTGGGTTCCCTCATACCCGGCAGCGTCAAAGGCCTCGACTTCGCCATGACCGCCCTGTTCGCCGTGCTCGCCGTCGACGCGGTGCGCGAGCGGCGCGGTGACCTGCCCACGCCCGTGCTGGCCCTGCTCAGCGCGTTGGCGGCGCGGCTCGTCTTCCCCGGTCAGATGCTGCTGGGGGCGTTCGCCCTGTTCACCGTCGTGCTGTTGGCGCGTCACATGACGTCGCGCAGGGGGACTTCCCATGCCTGATTCGCTCTACATCCTCACCGCGGTCACCCTCTCCGCCGCCGCCACATGGGCGCTGCGCGCTCTCCCCTTCACACTCCTGGCACCGCTGCGCGCCAGCGGGACTGTCCAGTACCTGAGCACACGCATGCCGGCGGGAGTGATGGTGATCCTGCTGGTCTACTGCCTGCGCGACGTCTCGATGAGCGTGTCCGGCGCCGTGGCCCCGCTGGCGGCGCTCTCCGCCACGGTTGGCCTTCATCTGTGGCGCCGCAGCGCGCTGCTCAGCATCCTGGCCGGCACAGCCGTCTACGTCGTCCTCACCAGCACCGTCTTCGCAGGCTGAGGAACGGACACCTGGCGCAGTGGAGCGCGGCGGGGCTGCCCGGCGAGAACCGTGGCGGCCCCGCCGCGCGATTGTCAGTCCACACGCCGCAGGCCGCCCGCCCGCAGGTCGGCGATCGTGGGGTAGCCGTCGATCGCCATGAGCAGGTCGGCCTCGGCGAGGACCGATCGCAGGAAGTGGACGACGCCGTCCTCCCCGCCGACCGCGAGGGCGTACGCGTAGGGCCGGCCGATGCCGACGGCCGTCGCGCCCAGGGCGAGCGCCTTGACGACGTCCGTGCCACTGCGTACCCCGGAGTCGAACAGCACGGGTACGCCGTCTGCCGCCTCGACCAGCTCGGGCAGCACGTCCAGCGCCGGGATGCCTCCGTTGGCCTGGCGACCGCCGTGGTTCGAGCAGTAGATGCCGTCGACGCCGAGGTCGATGGCCTTGCGGGCGTCGTCGGGGTGACTGATGCCCTTGACGACCACTGGCAGGCTCGTCGCTTCGCGGATCCAGGAGAGATCGTCCCAGGTCAAGGAACGGGCGAAGCCTCGCGCCCACTCCGCGGCCGCCGCTGTCAGGTCCTCCTCGGGGCTCTTCGGGAGCTTCTTGAGGAAGTGGTCGTCGGTGAAGTAGTTGGCCAGGCAGTAGCCCCGCAGCTGCGGGAAGTTGGCCCGGTTCAAGTCCCTCGGCCGCCAGCCGGTGATCCAGGTGTCCAGGGTGACCACGAGCGCCTTGTATCCGGCCCGTTCGGCGCGCTGGATAAAGCTGATCGCCAGGTCACGGTCCTTGGGCGTGTAGAGCTGGAAGAAACCGGGGGTGTCTCCCAGAGCCGGTCCGAGATCCTCGACCGGGTCCGTGGAGAGAGTGGACTGGATCACCGGCACGCCCGTCCGGGCGCCTGCGCGCGCCACGTGCAGGTCGCCGTGGAAGTCCTGGGCGCAGATGCCGATGACGCCGATGGGCGAGGTGAAGACAGGCGTCGGCAGGCGCATGCCGAACAGTTCGATCGACAGGTCGCGCTGGTAGCTGCCGTTGAACATCCTCGGCATGAGGCCCCACTTGCGGAACGCCTCGACGTTGGCTCGCTGGGTGTGCTCGTCCCCGCATCCGCCGGCCACGTAGGACAGAATCCACTCCGGCAGCACCTCGGCCGCCTTGCGCTCCAGCGAGGCGAAGTCGACGGGGTAGCGGGGCAGCACGCCCTGCACGCCCGCGTGATAGATCTCCAGCTGGAAGTCGCCGTACTGCTCGCTCACGTCTCGTCTCCTGTCTGCCGGTCGTGGGTTCAGGCCTGCGCGGAAGGGAAGTTGGGGGCCCGCTTCTCCCGCAAGGCGGTGTAGCCCTCGACGACGTCCGGGCCGAGGAAGGTGAGCATCTCGTAGGCGGCGGACTGGTCGAAGGTGGGCCCGAAGGTGCGCAGCCAGTTGTTCAGCGCTCGCTTCGTCAGGCGGATCGCCGGCTGTGATCCGGTCGCCAGGCCGTCGGCGATCCTGAGCGCCTCGTCGAGGACCTGGTCGCGGGGCAGGGCCTTGGCGACCATGCCGATGCGTTCGGCTTCCGCGCCGGTGAGCATCTCGCCGGTGAGCAGGTAGTAACGCGCCTTGGCCATGCCGGCCAGCAGCGGCCAGATGATCGCGGCGTGGTCTCCGGCGGCGACGCCGAGCTTGACGTGTCCGTCCCCTATCCGCGCGTCCTCGGCCGCAATGGCCACGTCCGCCAGGAGCGCGGCGACTGTTCCGGCGCCGACGGCGACTCCGTTGATCGCGGAGACGATCGGCTTCTCACAGTTGATGATGTTGTAGACGAGGTCGCTCATCTCCTTGAGCATGTGCGAGACCCGGTCGTAGTCGCCGGCCATGCGTTCGACCATCGCCAGGTCTCCGCCGGCGGAGAATGCCTTGCCCGCTCCGGTGATCACGGCGACCCGCGTCTCGGGGTCGGCGGAGACGTCGTTCCAGACCTGGGTGAGCTCTGTGTGCATCTCCTCGTCGGCCGCGTTGTACTTCTCGGGACGGTCGAGCGTGATCAGCAGAACGCCGTTGTCACGTCGCGAGAACGTCAGCTGCTTGTAGCCGTCGAAGGCCATCGTCGCCCCTTCGCTGGATCCGAGCGGCCGCCCGCACGTAGGCAGCCGGTTTACCGCTTCCCAGCCAACCACATCTACGGCTACCCGACTAGTATTACGAGCTATCGACTCATCGGTTGAAAAAACGAGCAGCCGGTCTGTACCGTCCACGGGGAACCGCACCGACGCGAAGGAGGAGGGTGGCGCGTTGACCGAAGTGATGCGTGACCGCGTTCGATGGAGCGTGGAAGACAAGGTGGCGCGGCTGACGCTGGCCCGGCCGGAGGCGGGGAACGCGCTCGACATGGCGATGGCAGCCGCCCTCCAGGACGCAGCCGACCGCGTGGTCAAGGGCGCCGCTGACGGCACCGTCCGGGTCGCCGTGCTGGAGGCCGAGGGCCCGACCTTCTGTGTGGGCGGTGACCTGCGGGAGTTCGCCGGTGCGGAGGACCGCGGGCAGAAGGTGAAAGAGGTCGCCGACGCACTGCACCGCGCGATCCTCGCGCTCCGCGCCTGCCGGGTCCCTGTGGTGAGTGTCGTGCACGGGACAGCTGCCGGCGGCGGCATCGGCATGGCTCTGGCGGCCGACATCGTGCTGGCGGCATCCGAGGCGAAGCTGCGGCTGGCCTACACCGCGGGCGGCCTCACCCCCGACTGCGGCGCGACCTGGGTCCTCACCCAACGGCTCGGCCCCGCACGTGCCTTGGACCTCGCGCTGACCAACCGGGTCGTGACGGGCGCGGAGGCCGCGGCATGGGGGCTGGTCAGCCGGGCGGTCCCGGCCGCCGAGCTGCCCGCGGAGTCGGCGCGGGTCGCCGAGGCGCTGCGGTCGGGTCCCGCGGGCGCCTTCGCCGAGGCCAAGCGGCTGGTCGGCGCGGCCCAGGGCCGCTCACTGGCCGAGCAGCTGCGCGATGAACGCGACACGATCGGTCGACAGATCGGCACCCCGGAGGCCTACGAGGGCATCGCCGCCTTCTTCGAGAAGCGGACACCGGAGTTCGACTGATGCGACCGCCCTACGGCCCGGTCTCGGGCGCCTCTGCCGTGGCTCCCGAGACCGGGCCGTAGTGGTTTTGTGGCCGGGTCGTCAGAGGCCCAGGTCGCGGCCGATGATCTCTTTCATGATCTCGGTGGTGCCGCCGTAGATGGTCTGCACCCGGGCGTCCGCGAAGGCCCGGCTGACCGGGTACTCGCGCATGTAGCCGTACCCGCCGTGCAGTTGGAGGCACCGGTCGGCGACCCGGACCTGCAGTTCCGACGCCCACCACTTGGCCTTGGCTGCCTGCACGGCGGTGAGCTCTCCCCGGACGAGCAGGGAGACGCAGTGGTCGATGAAGACGCGGGCGATGTCGACCTCGGTCCGCAGCTCGGCCAGCAGGAAACGATTGTGCTGGAACGATCCCACCGGCTTGCCGAAAGCACGCCGCTGGGCCGCGTACTCAACAGTTCGGGCGAGGACTCCTTCTGCGGCGGCGACGGCGCTGACGGCCAGCGACAGCCGCTCCTGAGGCAGGTACCGCATCAGCTGGTAGAAGCCCTCGTCCTCCTCCCCGATCCGGTTTTCCACCGGCACCCGGACGTCCGTGAAGTGCAGTTCGCTCGTGTCCTGGCCGTGCAGACCCAGCTTCTCCAGATTGCGGCCGCGCTCGAAGCCGGGCATGCCGCGCTCGACGACGAGCAGCGTCAGGCCCTTGTGCGGGTCCTCCGACGTGCGTACGGCCACCAGCACGAGGTCTGCGTTCTGCCCGTTGGAGATGAACGTCTTCGAGCCGTTGACCAAGTAGCCGCCGCGGTCGGTCACAGCGCGGGTGCGGATGCCTGAGAGGTCGCTGCCGGTGCCCGGCTCGCTCATGGCGATCGCTCCGATGAGATCGCCCGAGGTCAGACCGGGCAGCCAGCGCTCCTTTTGCCCGTCGACGGTCGACTGCAGCATGTACGGCCCGAGGATGTCGTTCTGCAAGGCGATGCCCAGGCCCACCGAGGCGTAACCGGACCGTGCGAACTCCTCGTCCACGACGGCATTGAACCGCCAGTCCTCCACCCCCGCTCCCCCATGGGTCTCGGGGGTGCCGAACATCAGCAGCCCCGCCTTGCCCGCTGCTCGGTACAGGGAACGGTCGACGATGCCCTGGCGCTCCCAAGCGTCGTCGTACGGCGCCACTTCGGTCTCGATGAAGGACCGGACGCTGTCGCGGAAGAGCTCGTGGTCCTGGTCGTAGACCGTGCGGAGGGGGGTGGGCATGGGCGTCTCCCGGTGAGGTGGGGGCAGGAAGGGCGGACAGGCGGGCGGAGGTCAGTGCGGTCCGCGAGGCGAGGTGAAGGCGGCCGGCCGGCGTTCGAGGAAGGCGTTGACTCCCTCGGTCGACTCTTCTCCGGCCAGTGCCAGCGCGGCCAGCGCCGTCTCGACGCCCAGGCCGGTGTCGAGCGGTGCGTCCTGGCCCGCCGCGACGGCACGGACGATCCCGCGCACGGCCCGCGGTCCTTGGCCGGCGATGCGGGCCGCGATCCCGGTCGCCGTCTTGAGCAGCGTCTCCGGCTCCACGGGCGGGACCGGGGTCAGGCCGAGGTCGTACGCACGGCGCGCGTCGAGGCGGGAACCGGTGAGCATGAGATAGGTCGCCACCCGCGCCCCAACGGCCCGCGGAAGTCGCTGGGTGCCGCCGTACCCGGGGATCAGTCCGAGTCCGGACTCCGGCAGTCCCAGCGACGCGGTCGTCGACAGCACGGGGAACGTGGCGGCCAGGACGAGTTCGAAGCCTCCGCCCAGCGCGATGCCGTTGACGGCGGCGATCACCGGCACGCGCGTCTGCTCGATGGACCGCAGCACATGCTGGCCGTGTTCCATCGCCCGGTGGGCGGCGTCCGGGCCGATGCCGGAGAGTTCCTTGAGGTCGGCGCCGGCACTGAACGCCTTGTCGCCGGTGCCGGTGACGACGACCGCGCGGACGGTGTCGTCGTCTGCCGCTTGCGAGACGGCCGTCTGAAGTCCGGCCAGGACTTCCGTGTCGAGTGCGTTGAACGCGTGCGGACGGTTGATCCGGACGGTGAGGACACCGTCCGCGCGCTCTGTCAGTACGGCATCACTCACGATGCGTCCGTTTCTGTCGGTCGGTCAGGGCTTGAGGCCCAGCAGGTCCTTGGCCATCTCGCGCATCTCGACCTTGCGGATCTTGCCGGTGACCGTCATCGGGTATTCCTCGATCACATGCACGAAGCGCGGGATCTTGAAGTGGGCCAGCTTGCCCGTGCAGAAATCCTTGAGGGCGGCGGCGTCGAGCGTCGGCGCGCCGTCCCGCAGCTTGATCCAGGCCATGAGTTCCTCGCCGTACGTGGCGTCCGGTACCCCGATGACCTGCGCGTCGAGGATGTCCGGGTGGCTGTGGAGGAACTCCTCGATCTCGCGAGGGTAGATGTTCTCGCCGCCACGGATCACCATGTCCTTCATCCGGCCGGTGATGGCGACGTATCCGTCCTCGTCCATGACGCCGATGTCGCCCGAGTGCATCCAACGGTCCGGGTCCACGGACGCGGCGGTCTGCTCCGGCGCTTGCCAGTAGCCCTTCATCACGGAGTATCCGCGGGTGCAGAACTCGCCGGGTTCGCCTCGTGGGACGATCGCTCCGGTGACCGGGTGCACCAGCTTGACCTCGAGATGCGGCAGTACCCGGCCGACCGTCGTCACCCGTTTGTCGAAGCTGTCCTGGCGGCGGGTCAGCATGGAGATGGGGGCCGTCTCGGTCATGCCGTAGCAGACGGCGATCTCGGTGATGCCCATGCGCTCGATGACCTGTTTCATGACCTCGACGGGGCAGGGAGCGCCGCCCATCGCGCCGGTCCGCAGATGCGACAGGTCGTAGTGTGCAAAGTCGGGTACCGCAAGCTGGGCGATGAACATGGTCGGCACGCCCAGGAGCGATGTGCACTTCTCGGTGTCGATGGCCTGGAGCGTCGCGACGGGTTCGAACGAGCGGGCGGGGATGACGATGGCTGCCCCGTGCGTGGTGCAGGCCAGGTTGCCGATCACCATGCCGAAGCAGTGGTAGAAGGGCACGGGGACACAGACCCGGTCCTGCTCTGTGTACCCCAGCAGTTCCCCGATGAAGTAGCCGTTGTTGAGGATCGCGTGGTGGCTGAGCGTGGCGCCCTTGGGGAAGCCGGTGGTCCCGGACGTGTACTGGATGTTGATGGCGTCGTCGAACGACAGGGCGTCCTGTGCGGAGGTCAGAGGTGACGGGTTGGCGGCGAGTGCCGCCCGGCCCTCGGCTGTCAGCTCCTCCCAGGCGGGGCTGTCGAGGTATACGACGTCCTTGACGGTGGGCGTGCTCGGCCGTACCTCGTCGATCATCGCCGTGTAGTCGGAGGTCTTGAACCGTTGCGCCGAGACGAGCAGCCCGACGCCGGCGTGGTCGAGGACGTACTGGAGTTCGTGTGCACGGTAGGCGGGGTTGACCGGGACGAGGATCGCGCCGATCTTGGCTGTCGCGTACTGCAGCATGAACCATTCAGGACTGCTCGGGGCCCAGATGCCGACCCGGTCGCCCTTGGCTACGCCTCGGCGCAGCAGTGCGAGGGCCAGGGCCGAGACGTCCTGGTGGAGCTCCCCGTATGTCCAGCGGCGGCCGGAGGGGAGGTCCACCAGCGCGTCCTGGTCGGGAAAGCTGCGGCAGGTGCGATCGAAGTTCTCCCCGATCGTCTCGCCCAGCAGCGGTGTTCTGGAGGTTCCGGATGCGTAGCTCGGTGTCGAGGCAGTCATGGCTCGGTCCTTTCAAGCGTGGAACTGCGCTGTTCTCACGTCTCGTGTCCGTGGGACCTCGCTCAGCCGGCCATCGTCAGGCCGCCGCTGACGCTGAGGACCTGGCCCGTGATGAACGCGGCCCGGTCGGAGGCGAAGAACAGCACGGCGTCGGCGATTTCCTCGGGGGCGGCGAGGCGGCGGAAGGGGATGGTCTTCACCAGGCCGGTCCGGATCCTCTCCGGAAGGGTGTCGAACAGCGGGGTGTCGGTCGGTCCGGGGCAGACGCAGTTGACGTTGATCCGGTGCCGCGCCATCTCACGGGCCAGGGACTTCGTGAAGGCGATGATGCCGCCCTTGGTGCCGGAGTAGACCGTCTCCCCCATGCTTCCGACGCGGCCGGCGTCGCTCGCGATGTTGACGATCTTGACGGTCCTGTCCTCGGCCAGGATCGGCTCCAGGAAGGCGTGGGTCAGCCGGACGGGACCGAGGAAGTTGACGGCGACCAGCGAGGTCCACAGCTGGTCGTCGTTGTCCATGAACGGCTCGACGCGGTCGAACCCAGCGGCGTTCACGATGACGTCGGGCAGGCCGTGGGCCGCCATGACCTCCTCGCGCAGCGCGAGGATGGCGGCGTGATCGGAGAGGTCGGCCTCGTGCGCGGTCGACCGGCCGCCGATGCCCGCGGCCGTCTCCTTGGCGCCCTGCTGGTTGACGTCCACGACGGCGACGGTCGCCCCGGCGTGCGCCAGGCACACTGCGATCGCCCGTCCGATGCCGGACGCACCGCCGGTGACGAGGGCAACCTTGTTCTCCAGATTCATGTTCTGCTCTCTGTGTCGGGAGGCGGCCGCGAGAGGCGGATCGCCTTGTTCGGTGAAAGCGGGCCACGTCGTCTCGGGTGGAGTCGACGGCTTCCCTGGCGTTAGAGGGCGTGGGCCGCCCAAGTCCCCTGGTCGATCGCGGAGACGGCGTCGAGTTCGGCCGCCGTGTGGGCGCCGCCGATGAGGACCGGTTCGACACCGAGTGCGCACAAGTCGTCGTACAGGCTGCGTTCGCTCTCCTGCCCGGCACAGACGATGACGGTGTCGACGTCGAACACGTGCTGTTCGCCGTCGAGGGTGTAGTGCAGGCCCGCGTCGTCCAGCCGGTCGTAGCGGGCACCGGCGATCTCGCTCACCCCGGCGTGCTGCAGCCGCGTCTTGAGGATCCAACCGGTGGACTTGCCCAGGGAGCGTCCGAAGCGTCCGGGGCGCCGCTGGAACATCGTGATCTCGTGGGCCGGCGGCTCGCCGAGCGGGCGTCGCCGCCCGCTGCTCAGGCTGCCGCCGGATGCCTGCTCGCCGGTGTCCACGCTCCACTCCCGCAGGAACGCGTCCGCCTCCAGCGACTCGCGGTGATCCCCGAGCACGTACTCGGCGACGTCGAACCCGATACCGCCGGCCCCGATGATCGCGACCCGACGGCCCGGTGTCACGGCCCCGGTCAGTACATCGACGTACGACACGACCTTGGGGTGGTCCACGCCCGGGAAGTCGGGCACGCGCGGAACCACTCCGGTGGCGACGGCGACGGATTCGAAGTCGCCCGAGGCGAGTTCCTCCGCGGTGACCTTCTTGCCCAGCCGCATCTCGACGCCGAGCCGGTTCAGACGGACGGAGAAGTACCGCAGCATCTGGGCGAACTCCGACTTGCCGGGTACGGCCTTGGCCATGTTGATCTGGCCGCCGATCTCTCCGGCGGCGTCGAACAGGGTCACGCGGTGACCGCGCTCGGCGGCATTCAGCGCGAAGGAGAGGCCGGCCGGCCCCGCGCCGACCACAGCCACGCGTCGGCGGACCGCGGGCAGGGGAAGCAGGAAGTCAACTTCGCGGCCGGCACGCGGATTGACCATGCAGGAGGCGGTCCGGTCGGTGAAGATGCGGTCGAGGCACGCCTGGTTGCAGGCGATGCACGTGCAGATCTCGTCGGCGCGGCCGGTGCGTACCTTCGCGGCGAAGTCCGGGTCGGCCAGCAGCGGGCGGGCCATGGAGACGAGGTCGGCGGTTCCCTCCGCGAGCAGGGACTCGGCCGTGTCCGGATCGTTGATCCGGTTCGAGGCGATCACCGGGACGGAGACCGCGTCCTTGACCCGCTTGACCGCGAAGGTCCAGGCGGCTCGGGGCACGCCGGCGGCGATGGTGGGCACGGCGGACTCGTGCCAGCCGATGCCGGTGTTGATCACGTCCGCGCCTGCGGCCTCGACCCGGCGGGCCAGTTCCACGATCTCGTGGGGAGTGAGCCCGTCTTCGACGAGGTCGACCGCGGAGATCCGGTAGATCAGCAGGAAGTCGGCTCCCAGCCGTTCCCGGACGGCACGGACGATCTCGACCGGGAGCCGGAAACGGCCGTCGAGATCACCGCCGAACTCGTCGGTGCGATCGTTGGTCCGGCATGCAGTGAACTCGTTGATCAGGTAGCCCTCGGAGCCCATGATCTCGACACCGTCGTATCCGGCCTCCCGCGCCAGCTCGGCGGTGCGGACGAAGTCACCGACCAGGTCCCATACCTCACTGGTGGTCAGCACCCGTGGCGGGAACTTGTTGATCCGTGCGCGCTCCGCGGAGGGGCCGACGCACTCAGGCACCTTGGCGTAGCGGCCGGCGTGAAGTATCTGCAGCACGATCGCGGCTCCGGCCTCGTGGACGGCTCGGCAGATCTCGCGGTGCCCCTGTTCCTCGAGCGCCTCGGTGCTGTCGAGAACGCTGCTCTCCGGATCCATCCGGCCCTCGGGGCGCGGGGCGAACCCTCCGGTCAGGATGAGTCCGATCTCGCCCTGCGCGCGGGCCCGGTAGAACTCGACCAGCCGCTCCGTCGGGCGGTCCAGCGTCTCCAATCGCGTGTGCATGGCACCCATCACCATGCGGTTGCGCAGGGTGACGGGCCCCAGTTCCAGGGGCGCGAGCAGGTTCTCGTACGTCATGGCGTCTCCTCGCCGATACTCGTGGAGGGGGCGTCCGGCGCGGGCTTGTGGTCCACGGCGAGTTCTCGCACCCGGAATTTCTGGATCTTGCCGGTGGCGGTGCGCGGCAGCTCGGGCACGACCGTGAGGAACTCCGGCCAGAAGTGCTTGGCCATGCCCTGTTCTTCGAGGAAGCCGGTGAGGTCGCCCAGGTTCGGCGGGGCCGCGGGGTCGGTTGGCACCACGACGGCAGTCGCCCGCTCCCCCAGCCGTTCGTCGGGAACCCCGACCAAGGCGACGTCGCGCACTCCGGGGTGGCGGACCAGTTCGGCTTCCACCTCGACCACCGGTATGTTCTCTCCGCCCCGTACGACGATGTCCTTCGCCCGGCCGGCGATGCGGATGTATCCCGCGTCGTCCATCCGTGCCAGATCGCCGGTGTCGAACCAGCCCTGGGCGTCGAAGGCGGCCTCGAAGAGGTCGGGGCGGCCGTGGTAGCCGACCAGGAGCGACGCGCCGCGCACGCCCAGGCGGCCCACGCTTCCCTTCGGTACCTCCGCGCCGTCGGGGCCGAGGACGGCGAGTTCGTTCCAGGCCATCGCGGCGCCGTCGGTCTCGGCCGCACGCAGTGGGTCGTCGGAGCTGAGGGTCGAGGTGACGGCGCCGACCTCGGTCATCCCCCAGACGCTGAACAGCGTGGCGTTCAGGATGTCCTGGACCTGGTGCACCAGGGAGGGCGGGATCGGGGCGCCGGCGCAGCTGATGCGCCGCAGGGTCATGGCCGCCGCCTCGGGCTCTGCCGCGTCGCAGAGATCCTTGATGAAGGGTGTCGCCGCCATCGTCCAGGTGACAGCGTGGCGACGGACGAGACCGAGTGCGACGCGCGGGTCCCACAGATCCTGGAGGACGACGGTCATGCCGTAGGAGACCGGCATGGTGATCCCGTAGTAGAAGCCCACGGTGTGTGCCAGCGGCGAAAAGGCCAGCACCACGTCGTCGGAGGTCAGGCCCACCGCTTCGACCGAAGGTCGCATACCGGCGTAGACCGTGTTCCACGTGTGTACGACGCCCTTCGGCTCGCCGGTCGTGCCGGATGTGAACTGCACTTGGGCGACCGTGTCCGGCTCGGGGCCGGGTCCGGCGAGGGTCTCGCGGTGTCGGCCCCGCCAGTCAGCGTGCACGAAGTGCCTGTCGAAGTCGCGGACGCCGGTGGGGAGACCCACTCCGTCGGCATCGATCGCGAGCACGTGTTCCAGCGTGTCCAGTCCGGCGGAGACCTCTGCGGCCATCGCCGCGTGGTCGAACCCCCGGAACGACCTGGGAACGATCAGCACGCGCGATCGGAGCCGGTCGCAGATGAAGCTCACCTCGCGACGTCGCAGGATGGGCAGGATCGCGTTGGTGACGGCTCCGATCCGGCCGCAGGCCAGGTGCAGCGCGACGAACTGCCACCAGTTCGGCAGTTGCATGGAGACCACCTCGCCGCGGCGGACGCCGAGCTCCAGGAGCGCGCCGGCGAAGCGGTCCACCCATTCGGCCAGCTCGGCGTAGGTGAGGGTGTCCGGCTCGCGGTCGTGGTGGTGCGAGATCACTGCTGTCTTGAGCGGCTGCGCGGTCGCGTGGTCCAGCAGGTCGTCCACGACCGTGCGGTCACGCCACCAGCCGAGGGCTTTGTACTTCTGGGCCTGTGCGGGGTCGACCGCCCCTCGGATCACTCTGTTGAAGCTCATGACACTCGGCCGTTCTCGGTTCGTCCGGTGCCGACGCTGAGCAGCTGTGCCATCGCCGGTCTCCTTCATCGGGTCAGGCGGGGGCCGCCGCGGGGGCGGCCGGCCGCCACAGTGCGGCCGTGTGGCCACCGTAGGGAGCACGTCCGAAAACTGTCAACCGATCGGTCGGGTTTCCGTCTGTGGAGTCGCATAACTGCCCCACTGGATGATTAGCCGAATCCCTGAGTCACTTCGCTGCTAAGCTGAACCCGGCCGCGCCATGCGGTCGCTTACGAGAGGAGCCGGGGCGCAGTGCCGAGGACGCAGAGGGCAGAGGCCGCTTCGCGGCAGTCGGGCACGTCGACGAAGACCGCGGGCGCCGGAGCGCGCAAGCCGTCGCCCTCCGCCGATGCGCCTTCCACGCCGGGGGCCACGCGCCTGTCCCGCCGGCGTGATCGTCGCAAAGCCGAGATCGTCCAAACGGCGACGGAGCTCCTTGCCTCGCACGGCTACCAGGGCATGAGCCTGGAGGATGTGGCCGAGCGCACCGACATCGCCAAGGCCACGCTGTACCACTACTTCTCAAGCAAGGACGAGCTGGTCGGCGCAGCACTCGAGGCGCTCACCGAGGAAGTCCTCACGCGGCTGGAGGCCAGACGGCAGACAGTGCCCGACACGTCCGCCACCGAGCAGCTGCGCGCGCTCGTGGACGAGCAGATCCTCATCCTCACGGAGACGGCGCCGGAAGTCGCCACGGTGTTCTCATGGCCCAAGTCATGGCCCGAGCTCTTCGACGAGCCGATGAAGGACATGCGCCGACGCCACGACGCCGTGTTCCGGCGCGTCGTCGAAGAGGGCGTCCGCAACGGCGAGTTCACCTGCCCCAACATCAACGTGGCGCTCCAGTGCCTGCACGGCATCCTCAACCAGTCCTCGGTCTGGCTGCCAGGCGTGGTGGGCGCCGACCACGCGGAACTCCGACGCGATGCGGTCGACTGCGCGCTGCGCATCTTCAGCTGAGAGACGGCGAACAGCACGGCCGACAAGGGCGCGCTGCTCGCCCTACTCGGCCGCCGGCTGTGAGCGCACCGTGAGCGCCTGCTGCGCGTATCCGACAGGACCGTGGACATCGTGCAGAACCGTGCTGGTCACGCCCAGCCCGGCAGCCCCGAAGACGACCGTCGTGTCCAGGCCGGTCCAGCGCCCCTCGGGCTGCCTGTACAGGTGCACGGACATATCGATGTTCGGATACATCCACCGCATCGGCGGCTGCCGGACGGCGATGCCGTTGGCGGTGTCGACGAGTGCCATGTAGTTCGCCAGGGCGCTACTGCGCTCACCGTGAACGAGGGTGAGGGGTGTGGAGACCCAGGCTGTGGCACGGCCGGGACGCGGCTCTCCGACAGGTCTGACGTCAATGGACTCGATATAGCCTCCCGGCCACCGCTCGGACATGGCCCACCTGTCGAGCCGTTCGGGTGAGGGCAGCGCGGCGGGCGCACCGCCCTCGACCTCACTGGTGTCCTGCGGAGCCAGCAGCCAGGCACGGGCACGCACCACGGCACGCCCGGCGATGGTGACGACCGCCTCGACGAGTTCGATGGTGCGGCCCGGTCTGATCGTCTCGACAGAGATGCGGGTCTTGTCCAGAGCGATCCGTCCGAGAATGTCGAAGCTGAAACGGCTGAACAGCATGTCCGGCCGGGTCGCGGCGGAGGCGAGGTGGCGCTCCACGGCATGGACGATGAGGCCGCCGAGCGGGCTGAAGTGCTGTTCGTCCGTGCTCCATGCCCCGCTCGCGTGGGCGGTCGGCTTGTACTCTCCCTCGTCGATCCGCTCGTAGTAGCTCTGTGCGGTCCATTCGTCTTTGGTCAACGACGCTCTCTCCACTCGGTACGACACATGTAGACGTCAGTCGGCACATGTAGACGTCAGTCGGCCGCACTCCGGCCAGGCCGGGCTATTCGGTGTCAGCTACACCGACCTCAGCATAAGGGTGGTCGGCTCTCGTCCGATGTTCCTCGTCCGACGCTGGAGAGCTCTCGTCGTGAGAGACGGGTGACTGCTCGTTCCTACGGCACGACGTGTGAGGGGCTGGTGCCTGCTGCGGTCAGTGGCAGTCCCAGGTGGGCGCGTTCGGTGACCCAACGGGTCGGCCGGTAGCGAGGATCGCCGGTGCTGCGATGCAATGCCGCCTGCATGGTCAACAGCCGCGTGGCGCCGATGCGTTCACCCCAGGCCAAAGGGCCGACCGGATAGCCGAGACCGGCCGTCACAGCGAGGTCGATGTCGTGCGGGGAGGCGATGGAGCGCTCGGCGATCGAGGCCGCCACCGACACGACGGAGCACAGCAGCCGTTGGGCCACTGAGCCTGCCGTGTCCCGTACGACCGAGACCGTGCGTGCGGCGGCCGACTCACCGCCCTTGGCCAGCACGGCCCACGCATCGCGTGCCACGTGCGGGTCCGACGCGGGCGTGACGGCCAGCACACGGCGTGGAGTATTCAGGGAGAGCGGGTCGACGCCCAGGGTGCGCGCGGCGGGCAGGCCCTCGTCGGCCACCGTCGCGGCGACGGTGGTGCCCCAGGTCGGCACGAGGACCACGGCCCGCTCGGACAGTTCCGCCTCGACCGAAGCGCCCTCGCGGTGCAGCGCATCCCGCAGCGCATCGGCTTCGGGGCCTGTGCCAGGGATGTACACCGGGCGAGCCGCGTCGCCGTCGACGGACGGTTCGCCCGGGGCCGCGGACGCGTCGGCGCCGTAGGAGTAGAAGCCGCGTCCCGTCTTGCGTCCGTACAGGCCGGCTGCGACCCGGTTGGGGGTCAGGTAGGAGGGCCGGAGCCGGTCCGAGTGCCGAAAGCCCTGCCAAACGGAGTCGATCACGGTGGCGGTGATGTCCAGGCCCGTCAGATCCATCAGTTCGAAGGGGCCCATCCGCAGACCGAGCACATCGCGGGCGACGCGGTCGATGTCGGCCACGTCGGCGACGGACTCCTCCAGCAGCGCGAATGCCTCGGTGACCAGCCCGCGGCCGGCGTGGTTGATCAGGAAGCCGGGGGTGTCCGCCACGACGACTGCCGCGTGCCCGGTTTCGCGGACCAGGGCGGCGAGAGCGGTGGGAATGTCCGGGCGGGTGAGCGCTCCGGGCACCACCTCCACGATCTTCATCAGCGGCACGGGATTGAAGAAGTGCAGTCCCGCCAGCCGGGACGGATCCGACAGCCCCGCCGCGATCTGCGTCACCGACAGCGAGGACGTGTTGGTGGCGAAGACCGTCCGGTCGGGCAGTGCCTTCTCCAGTTGCCGGAAAAGGTCCGTCTTGGCCGAGAGGTTCTCCACGATGGCCTCGATGACCAGGTCCACGTCGTCACCGGGCGCCGCCGGTGAGTCGAGAAGGACGAGACGCTCGACGGCCGCGGAGGCCTCCTCCTGCGTGATCCGTTGCTTCTGGACGGACCGTTCGATCATGCTGCTGACGAAGCCGACCGCTTCCGGTACGGCCTCCCGGAGAACGTCGCAAAGCTCTACCGTGTGACCCGCGACGACCGCCCACTGGGCGATGCCACGCCCCATGACACCGGCACCCACAATCCTGATGCGCATGTGTCCACCGTGGCAGCGGACATTGATTCACGTCCAATACCGAATTAGGCTCACATTGAGATCCCGATGAGATAGATGTCCGAGCCGGGCCTGAACGGAAGTGAGGTCCCGTGGAACTGCGGCACGTCAGCGCGTTTCTCGCCGTCGCCGAGGAACTGCACTTCGGGCGGGCCGCCAAGCGGCTCCAGATGGCACAGCCACCACTGAGCCAGCAGATCCGCCAGCTCGAGAAGGAGCTGGGAGTCCAGCTCTTCGAGCGCAACACCCGCTCGGTACGACTCACCAGCGCAGGCCAGGCTCTCGTCGAACCCGCCCGGACGATCCTGGAGGACATCGACGTCGCCACCCGCATCGCGAAGGCGGCCGGACGAGGTGAGTTCGGCCGTGTGACGGTGGGCTTCGCCGGCGCATCGAGTCATGAGACCCTCCCGCTGCTGACCCGCGCCGTTGCCGCCGCCCATCCGGGGATCGAGCTCGTCCTGGAAGGTCAGACGTACGCCAACATCGCACTGGGTCGCGTCGCGGAACGTGCACTGGACCTGGGCTTCGTACGCCTGCCCGTGACACAACCGGGCGTAGCGGCCCGGGTGATCGCCGAAGAGGAGCTCGTCTGTGCCCTGCCGTCGGGTCATCCGCTGGCACGACGCAAGCGCATCCCCGTCGCGGAACTGTCCGACGAGCGCTTCGTCAGCTTCCCGGCCAACTCGGGCTCCTCACTGCGCGACGCCACCGTGCGGACCTGCGAGGACGCGGGGTTCACTCCCCGAGTCGCGCAGGAGGCCCCGGACTCGCACACGATCCTGGCGCTGGTGGCCGCCGGCGTGGGGGTGACGCTCACACTCACCTCATGCCAGCACATCCAGCAGACAGGCCTGGTGTACCGGCCCCTGACAGGTCCTCCCATCCGGCTCCAGGCCGCTCTGGCGTGGCGAAAGGACAACCCTTCGGCCGCCCTGCGCGCCGTCCTCGCGGTTGCGGAGGAGGCCCTCCCGTCACCGTCTGACCTCACGTCCGTCGGTGGTGGACGGACCCCGGATTGAGACGCTGCCGGTCCCGCTGCACCAACTCACAGCACTCCGGCCCATCATGCGATCAGGTCACGGCCGATGATGAGCTTCTGCACCTGACTGGTCCCCTCGTACAGGGTGAGCACCCGCACATCACACAGGTACTTTCCGGCCGCCCTTGCTCACCTCCCCGAGCCGTGCGGAGTCCGGAACGCGCATACCGTCATAGGTGAGTTCAGCGGTCGCCTGACCGCGCAGCCCGAGCTTGCCGTGGATCTCGGTGGCGGTGAAACCCGGTGCGTCGGTCGGAACCAGGAACGCGGTGATCCCTTCCTCGCCCCTGCGTGCGAAGGCGAGGGCGACCGAGGCGACGGTGCCGTTGGTGATGAACATCTTGGTGCCGTCGAGCACCCAGTCTCCTCCGTCACGGACGGCCCGGGCGGCGAGCGAGGCCGCGGGCCCCAGGAACCCCAGTTCGCCGAGTTTCTTGACGATGCCGGGGTCGGCTCGCTCGGCTCGGTCCCATTCCCGGGCATGCGGGACGATCTCCTGGTCGACGAACTCCGCCGCCATGTTCCTGATGTCACGCTGCGTCTCGGTCAGTCCGAGATCCCTTGAGTACATGGCAGATCAATCAGGCAGCGTCACCGTCGGCCTCGGACTCCCGAGCCATCCAGAGGCATCAGATTTCAGCTATTCCAGGATCAATGAAATCCCATGCCGTGCATGCGCAGACTCCTGACACAATTAGCAATCAAATGCCACCCTCTCTGAACTATCCTGCCAAGGTGGCGTATTGGGCTACTGCCCCTGCGTAAAAGGAGCGGACATCCATGAATCTTGGCGATGAACAGCTATCGCATGTGTCGCACCCGAACCCTGTTCCGGCGAGGGAGCGGGAGGCGCTGCTGCGCAATCCCGTCTTCGGTCGCGTCTTCACCGATCACATGGTGACGATCCGGTACTCGGAAGAATGGGGCTGGTACGACGGCAAGGTGTGCCCCCAGGGAGAGCTGCCGGTCCATCCCGGGTCGCTGGTCCTCCACTACGCCCAAGAGATCTTCGAGGGCATGAAGGCCTACCGCCTGCCCGACGGAGGTGTCACGCTCTTCCGCCCCGACGCCAACGCCCGCCGCTTTCACAACTCCGCCGTCCGACTCGCGATGCCTCCCCTGCCCGAAGAGCTGTTCGTCAAGTCGGTGCGCTCCTTGGTCCGCACCGACCAGGACTGGATTCCGCGGGCCGAGGAAGGGGCGCTCTACCTGAGGCCGTTCATGATCGCCACCGAGGCCGCCCTCGGCCTCAAGCCCTCGGCCGAGTATCTCTACGCGGTGGTCGCCTGTCCCGTCGGGTCGTACGTGCAGTCAGACGCCTCGGCGATCACGCTGTGGGCCTCCGAGACCTATTCACGGGCAGCACCCGGAGGTACCGGCGAGGCGAAGTGCGGCGGCAACTACGCCGCCAGCCTCGCCGCTCACGCGGAAGCGGTTCGTGAGGGATGCGACCAGGTGGTCTTCCTCGACGCCGTGGAGCGGCGCTGGGTCGAGGAGGTCGGCAGCATGAACGTCTTCTTCGTCTTCGACGACGGCTCCCTGCAAACCCCTCCGCTCACCGGGACCATCCTGCCGGGCATCACCCGCGACTCCCTGATCACTCTGGCCGGCGACCTGGGGCTGAAGGTGCGCGAGGAGCCGTACTCCATCGACCAGTGGCAGGCGGATGCCGAGAGCGGGCGCCTGCGAGAGGTGTTCGGCTGCGGTACGGCGGCCGTGGTCACACCGATCGGCAAAGTCCGCAGCCAGTCGCACGACTTCACGATCGGCGACGGCGAGGCAGGCCCCGTCGCACAACGCCTCAAGTCGGCGCTGACCGACCTCCAGAACGGTCGCAGGCCCGACCCGTACGGCTGGCTCGACCGGGTGCTGTGAACAGGACCGTCCGACCTTCGCTGAACATCAGGAGCCTCGAAAATGACCCACGCGACAAGGAGCCCCGTCCACCGGTCCGAGGAGGAGATCGGCTTCGTCGGGCTCGGCGTCATGGGGCAGCCCATGGCGCTCAACCTGGCCAAGGCCGGTACCAGCCTCGTGGTGTGGAACCGCACCCCCGAACGCGCCGAGCCGCTGCGGGCCCTCGGCGCGGCCGTGGCGGACAGCGTCGAGGAGGTGTTCACCCGCACCCGCACTGTGTTCGTCATGCTGGTCAACGAACAGGTCACCGACGAGGTGCTGGGGCGCGGCACACCCGCGTTCGCGAAGTTGGTGTCCGGCCATGTCGTCGTGTCGACGGGCTCGACCTCGGCCGAGTACGCACGCGGACTCGCGAGGGACATCGAAGCCGCCGGCGGACGGTTCGTTGAAGCGCCGGTGTCCGGTTCCAAGAGGCCTGCCGAGGCCGGCCAGTTGGTCGCCCTGCTCGGCGGCGACCTCGACACCGTGTCCAAGGTCCGTCCGCTGCTCGCGCCGATGTGCCGGGAGACTGTGATGTGCGGCCCGACCAGTAGCGGGCTGCTGATGAAACTGGCCGTCAACCTGTACCTGGTCACCATGCTCGCCGGCCTGGCGGAAGCGGTGCACTTCGCCGAGGTCAACGGCCTCGACCTCGAAGCCTTCAACGCGGCAGTCGAGGCCGGCCCAATGGCCTGCGACGTCACCCGAGTGAAGATCCCCATGCTCATCGAACGAGATTTCATCGCGCAGGCGGCCACGTCCGATGCCTACACCAGCACCCGGCTGATCGCCGCAGCCGCCCGCGCCGCCGGCGTGGCATCGCCGCTGCTCGACCTGAGCAACATTCTCTACGGCGAGAGCGTGGACCTCGGCAACGGCAGGCTCGACATGATGTCGGTCATCCAGGCCATCGAGGCCCGCACCAAGGCGAGCGGCTCGAACGTCACTTCCCCACCCCGCCCGGACACCGCGTCCTAACGGCGCGCGTCAGCAGACACCGAAAGAGACACCAGTATGCAACCGTTCTCCGTTGAGCAGCGCTCCCCCGGCGGTGCAACTGACACGGTCCTCCCCGAGGAGGGATACCAACGGGGGCTGAGCAGTCGTCAGATCCAGATGATGGCGCTCGGCGGGGCCATCGGCACGGGCCTCTTCTACGGCTCCAGCAGCGTGATCGCATCCATCGGACCAAGCGTGATCGCCTGTTACGCCGTCGCCGGAGTCGTCATTTACTTCATCATGCGGGCTCTGGGCGAACTCCTCACCCACCGCCCGGTGTCAGGCAGCTTCGCCGAGCATGCCCGGGAGTTCCTCGGCCCCTTCGCGGGGTTCGTCACGGGCTGGTCCTACTGGGCCTTCTGGGTCACCGCCTGCATGTCCGAGGTGACTGCCGCGGGCGCCTACATCAACTACTGGTGGCCGCAGATACCCGCCTGGTCCACCGCGGCTGCCGCGCTCGTGGTGCTGTTCACGACCAACCTCGTCTCGGTGAAGCTGTTCGGCGAGTTGGAGTTCTGGTTCGCGACCATCAAGGTCGTCGCCATCACCGCGATGATCGTGATTGGTGTGGGGGTGCTGACGTTCGGGTTCTCCTCGGCCGGAGAGGCCGCCTCGGTCAGCCATCTGTGGGCCGATGGCGGCTTCGCTCCGCACGGCGCCTGGCAGTCCATGGTGGCCATGCAGGGTGTCATCTTCGCCTACATCGGTGTCGAGCTGGTCGGTATCACCGCCGGGGAGGCAGAGAATCCCAAGGAGACCCTGCGGAAAGCCATCAAGACGCTTCCGGTCCGCATCGGGCTCTTCTACGTCGGCGCGCTCATCGTGCTGCTGTCCATCTTCAGCTGGACCTCCTACTCCCCGGGTGTCAGCCCGTTTGTTCAGGTATTCGCCAAGGTCGGCATCCCCGGCGCGGCGGGCATCATGAACTTCGTCGTCCTCACCGCCGCCCTGTCCTCGTGCAACTCCGGTATCTACTCCACCGGACGCATGCTGCGCGGTCTCGCTCTGAACGGCGAAGCACCCAAGGCGATGGGCCGGCTCAGCGAGCGACGGCTGCCGCTGCCCGCGCTGACACTGTCCACGCTCATCATGGGCATCGGCGTCATCGTGAACATGGTCTCTCCGGACAAGGCGTTCGTGTACATCACCTCGGTCGCGACCTGTGCAGGCATGTGGACCTGGCTGATGATCCTCGTCACCCACCTGCGGTTCCGCTCCCGGGTTCGGTCCGGAACCGTGCCCGCCACGGACTTCCCGATGCCCGGCGCGCCCGTCACCACCATCCTGAGCATCGGCGTGCTGGTGTTCGTCGCCGCATTGATGGCCACCTCCGACGACACCCGGCCCGCGCTGTACGTGTGGGCGATCTGGTTCTCCGCGCTCTGCGTCGCGTACCGCATCGCCCGGTCTCGCACTCGGTTGCCGGATTCCCCAGGGGCCTAGGGTCCTTCTGATGAGGATTCCCTGAAGGGCCGATCCATAAGCAGGGCTCAGGTTCGGCCCATCTGGATGATCCGTCGACGGCACTCAGCCTTGCGCCACGAAGTCCCCGAGCTTGTCCTCGACTGGTCCGGGTCGCTGGAAGCCCTGCTCGAACAGCCGGCCCACACGGGCCTGCACTTCCGGCCTCATGACCCCGGCCATGAATGTCTCGAGCTGAGGCGGGAACTCCTCGTCCGCAGGCAGGGTGAGCGGGTCAACCGCCTCCTTGAGCTCTCGAATCGCGCGGCGATCGAGCCTGGCCAACCTCGTCACGAATGCGTCGACGAATGCGTCGAACTCCTCGTCCGCGACGGCACGGTTGACGTAGCCGTATCGTTCGGCGAGCTGTCCGTCGAAGTCCTCGGCGCCGGCGATGATCTCGATCGCGCGGCCCCGCCCGACCAGGCGTGACAGTCGCGACAACGCGCCCCCGCCAGGCACGACTCCGGTTGCGAGCTCGAACTGGCCGAGAACGGCCTTATCGCTTGCGAACCGGATGTCCGTGGCGAGCGCGAACTCGCTGCCGGCGCCACGCGCGCGGCCACGGATCGCGCTGACGGTGAGAACGGGCAGCTTGCTGAGTCGAATGAAGACATCCAAGAGCGGCGGCTGGCCGGTCGGCCCGGGAGGAAGGCTGGTCATCGCCTCGCCGCTGTCGGCGAGATCCCAGTGCGCGATGAAGTAGTCGGGGTTCGCACTGTCGAACACGATCACGGCGACGTCGGGGTCCGATTGCACAGCTTCCACCAGAGCACGCAGCTCGACGACCATCTGCCCGCCCATGAGGTTGAGCGGGGGGTTGTCGAAGGTTGCACGCCAGAGCGTCGCAGTGGGTTTGGTGATCCTGATCTGAGTCATGGACGCAGCCTAAACATGCTGACTTGCAAAACGCAAGACAGCTCATCCTTTCCGGAGCCACAGGGTCCCCCGGTCTCCTCTAGCGAGTGGCGCTCGCTGGGCGCGCGGCAGGAGGCATCCGCCCGGTTGGCCGGCGGCATCCGTCGCCGGCGCCTCCCGAGCCCTCACCATGGAGGTTTCGCAAGCGTCGTACACTCGCAGGGTGATAGCCCATAGCTCGTCACCCGCCCACAGGAGCGTCGATTGATGACACGCCCCTCATCCGTAGATCCGGAGATCGACACCCCCGACGCCGGGCGCGTCGCCCCGCCGGTGTCCACGCCCGCCGAGGACGCATATTGTTCAATCGAACGGACGATCGCGATCATCGGCGACCGATGGACTCTGCTCATCCTTCGTGAAGTGCTGATTTTCGGCCTGACCCGGTTCGCCGACCTGACAGCCTCCATCGGGATCGCCCCGAACGTTCTCACGAACCGCCTGGACCGCCTCACGCAATGCGGCGTCCTGGAGCAGCGAGATTACCGAGACGCAGGCAGCCGCACCCGGCAGTCCTATCACCCCACGGAAGCCGGCCTGGAGCTGCGCGTCCTCCTCGCAGCGCTTGGCCAGTGGGGCGACGACTTCATCCCACCCGAGTCAGGGGTCAGCGCCACGCGCGAGCTGCAGCAGACCGGACAGCAGGTACGACTGGGGTTCGTCACCGACGAGACACTCCTGACGCCGACAGACGAGGTTGCGTTCGTACCCGCGGTGTAGCGGACGCACAAGTCGTCCGTCGACGGCGGCCTCCTCCCCGGCGGCGGCGATCTCGCTCCGCACCGCTACGGCGACACCGATACCCACGAGGCCGTCTACGACGTCGACGACCTCCAGGACACCTTCGGCATCGAGGTCGCCACGTCGCCACCAGCAACACCCGATCCTTCAGCGACAGCCACCACGGTCGGCCGCGCTATCACCCACCGATGGCGCGACAACCTTTGGGCAGGAATCGGATACGCCTTTCAGAGCGGCAATTCTGAGGTCATCTTGATCTTCTGCATCGGAATCTCCGTCTTGACGTTCTGCACACCCTTGATCCGGGTCAGATGGTCGAGTTGGAACTTCCTGTAGGCGTCCAGATCAGCTGCCACGACGCGGAGCAGGAAGTCGCAGTCGCCGGCCATCAGATGACATTCGACGATCTGCGGCAGCCGCTTCACCTCGTCGGTGAAGTGCTCGACGGTTTCGGCGTCCTGTCCGGTCAACCAGACCCGCGCGAAGACCGTGAGGCCCACTCCGATCTTGGAGGGGTTGAGCAGTGCGACATAGCGCTCGACCACTCCCGCCTCTTCGAGGATCTTCACGCGCCGCAGGCACGGGGAAGGCGACAGGCCCACCTTCTCGGCCAGCTCAACGTTCTGGATCCGCCCGTTCTCCTGGAGCACCCGGAGAATGCGGCGGTCGATTGCATCCAGCTCCTTCATGGATGGAGCCACCTTCCTCCCGAAGAGGCATCACGTGCCTATATTCTGCGGAAACGATAGCAGCAGATGCCAATAGATCGTGACTTTGCAGCAGACAGGACGGCGATCCCGGCGCGGCGGGCTCGCTGGGTGGAGTACGACAACGGCTACAAGGCCATGGACACCTCCTTCCGGGCTCTCTGGTACTGCTGGCACTGCGAGACGCCCCTGTCGAGTACCGAGACCAACATGGACGACGTCTACGTGAACCGTCAGGATCCGGCGCTCACCGTCGGCCTGACAATCGTCGCGGCACCGGACCAGGAGGCCCTGACGGACGCGGAACGAGAGGCGCGCCTCCAGTCGCTGTGCGCTGCAGGCATCGACTAGGGTTGCAGTAAGCGATCGCTTAGCCGTTTCGGGGCAGGACGGCGAGCGGCTAGCGAAGAGGCAGGGAGTCCGATGCCGGTCATTGATGCGTGGATGCAGCACCCCACACTCCGTCACTCCAACCACGAGATGTTCGAGTCGTTGCGCCAGTGGACGGGGCGGGGGCTGTTGCAGGAGCCGTTGCCGGTCAAGGCCACGGTGGCCGCGATGGCAGCGGCCGATGTCGAGATCGGGCTGTCGGCAGCCTGGTACGGGCCCGGGGGTCCGCTGATCAGCAACGATGAGGTCGCCGAGTTTGCCGCCCAGTCCGACGGGCGGCTGCGCGGGGTGGCCGGCGCGGATCTCACCCGGCCAGTCCAGGCGGTTCGGGAACTGCGCCGCGCGGTGCAGGAACTCGGTTTTGTGGCCCTGCGGATCGTGCCCTGGCTGTGGCAGCTCCCGCCCACCGACCGACTGTATTACCCGCTGTACGCCGCGTGCGTCGACCTCGGCATTCCCTTCTGCACTCAGGTCGGCCACACCGGCCCGCTGCGCCCGTCCGAAACCGGCCGACCCATCCCCTACATCGACCAGGTCGCGCTCGACTTCCCCGAGCTGACCATCGTGTGCGGGCACATCGGGTACCCGTGGACCATGGAGATGATCGCGGTGGCCGACAAGCACGCGAACGTGTACATCGACACCAGCGCCTACACCACCCGCCGCTACCCACGCGAGCTGGTCGACTACCTGCGCGGCCGGGGCCGCCGGAAGGTGCTGTTCGGCACCAATTACCCCATGATCACCCATAGTCAGGCGCTGGAGCACCTCGGCGAACTGGACTTGGACGAGGAGACCACCGAGCTGTTTCTGTCCGGCAACGCCCGACGAGTCTTCAGCCTTTGAACACACCTGGTCAGCTGACCTTTTCCCCGCCTCATAGCCCCGGAAGTCCCGGCCGACTGTTCCCCCGAGAGATCACGAACGCTGGGCCGTCCCCATTGAGGGGGCCCGGGCGGGGCCTCACAGGGGAGGTGCCGACTGATCCGTCGGTGCAGTCGTGCGGGACGGGGACCGTCTCGATGCGGGCGCCTCCCAACAGCGTGACCAAGCGGTCGACCGCGACCGCTCGTGTGTCGTCGAACGCGGCCGCCTCCGGCAAGTACTCGTCCAGCAGCCAGAACCTGCGGCTGCTGTCGTGGTCGAAGGTGAAGACAACGATCCACTGCCGGGCAATGCGGCGCAGTTCCTCAATGCCGACCCCCAGGTCGCTTGTTGCCCGACGTTCGTTGTGACGATGTCGGCGACGCTACTCATGCAGCTCTCGCTGCAGTGAAGGGCCTAACCTCCGGCGAGATCGTCTCCCATCTCTCCCGGACGTACGGCATGACGACTACGAAGGAGACCGTCATGGCCGCCCGTCACGGCGACCGGCTTGAGGAGTGGATCGCCGGCATCGAGCACGACACCCCGGCTCCGCTTGCGGCCTTCGCCCGCAACCTCGCCCACAACTTCGACGCCGTCCCTGCCACATAGTTCAGGCGCGGTTGAAGGGATCCTGCGGCACCTGCTTCAGCTCACCTCAAGAGGCTTACTTGCAGCAGCCCGCCACCCCGAATAGAATTATGAACGTACTTCTATAGGTGGCGCCGTCATCTGGGCGACCGATGGGGGGCTTGGCAGGTGCGACACCGGGCCTGAACCACAAGAACCCGATGTCCGTCCGATCGACCCCACCCAGACGGCATCCGCCCGCCTTCAGCGAGCCATCTTCCATCACCTTGAGGAATCATCCATGAGCAACGCCCTGTGGAACCCGACCGTCGTTGGGGAGATCCCCCTGTCTCACCGGCTGGCCATGGCTCCGCTGACCCGCAGCCGAGCCACCCCGGAAGGCGTGCCGACCGAGCTGAACGCCGAGTACTACGCCCAACGCGCCTCGCACGCGCTCATCATCACCGAGGGCACCCAGCCCTCCGCCGACGGCCAGGGCTACCCGACAACCCCGGGCATCTACACCGCGGAGCACATCGCGGGCTGGCGCAAGGTCACCGACGCCGTACACAAGGTCGACGGACGTGTCGTCATCCAGCTGATGCACGTCGGGCGCATCTCCCACCCCGACAACACCCCCCACCACCGGCAGCCGGTAGCCCCCTCCGCGATCAAGCCTTCGGGCGTCATGTTCACCGCCAACGGGCCCCAGGAGATGCCCGTGCCACGTGAGCTGTCCGCCGAGGAGATCGCCGCGACGGTCAACGACTTCCGGCACGCCGCCGCGGCCGCCATCTCGGCCGGCGCCGACGGCGTCGAGATCCACGGAGCCAACGGCTACCTGGTCAACCAGTTCCTCTTCCCCAGCGCGAACCAGCGCACCGACCAGTACGGGGGCTCCCTCGACAACCGCGTCCGTTTCGCGGTGGAGGTCGCGACAGCCGTGGCCGACGAGATCGGCGCCGGCCGCACCGGCATCCGAATCTCTCCCGGCAACCCCTTCCAAGTCAACGGCCTCGCGGAGAGCGACCCCCACGAGCTCTACCCCCACCTCCTGCACGCCCTCGCCCCCCTCAACCTCGCCTACCTGCACATAGCCCACGGCGGCGACGAGGAGCTCCTGCACACCCTCCGCAAGCTGTGGCCGACCACTCTGCTCCTCAACCGGGCAGGCGCAGATATAGCCACCCGCGCCAAGGACATCGAGGACGGCCTCGCCGACGTCATCACCGTCGGCTCGATGGCCCTCGCCAACCCCGACCTCGTCGAGCGCGTACGCGCGGACGCCCCCCTCAACACCCCCGATCCCGCCACCTTCTACGGCGGCGGCGCGGTCGGCTACACCGACTACCCCACCTACGCCGCCTGAGCACAGCGCCTGGCACCTGGCGCTTGGCACCTGGCACGGCTGCGGCACGTGGCGGCTCCGCAACTCCTGGGGTCGCGGAGCCGCCATCCTCATCGAGTGCACTAGTCCCGACCCAACTCGTCGCCCAGCTGACCGACCTGATCGTGGACACCGACAGCTCAGCGACATCAAAAGGGGCGAGCTGCGCGTGAAGATCCCCGACAAGCCTGGCCTGAACCGCTACCTGCGCATCACCCCGCGGGCACGACAGTCAGTCGGGCCGGGGGTGCAGGTATCCGGTTGCCCAGCCCGGCCGCACCAGGCGTCCAGGGTGACCTCGGACATGCCCAGGTGCTCAGCGAGGTCGCGGAGCCACCACTCGTGTTCGTCCAGGTTGTCAGGGCGACGGCGAGGGGGGGCGCTGGATGACCGGGGCCCGCAGCAGGTCCTTGACTGCGCTCTTGGTGAACGGCTTACACCGCTTGGGCGGGCGGAAGCCGTCGGCGTCGAGGCCTTCGGCGTCGAGGGCCTCGACGATCCGCTCGGTGGCACAGCCAGCCTCGACCAGTTCGGCGCGCGGGCGCGGAGGCGGGGGTAGTAGCTGAGTTGAGTCAGGCAGGCCACGGGCCGTGCCACCTAGCATCGGTGCCTGTCACCCCGGTTCAAAAGACTTTCGTGCTTCCGCTCATGATCCCGACAGCGCCACAAGGGAAACGCGCAGGTTAGCGCAGCGTGCCTTTGGCCTCGACACCGAGCGGGATCGGGTCGACAACCCGGATGTCGCCTGGGCCGTCCAGCACCGGGCCGAGGTGCTCTCTGGTACGCGTGAACCCCTCCCCGTCCGTGTGGGCCTTGAGGTCCTCCGGAGTTGCCCACGATTCGACGAGGAACACGTCGGTGCCGTCAGTATGGACGGCGAACAGTTCACAGCCGGGTTCGGCGTGGATCAGGGGAACTTCCTGGCGGTAAATATCCAGTACCTTCTCAAGCTGACCCGCGGCGGGGTGCAGCCGGACAATCACCACAGGCATACCAAGTACCTCGGTTTCATAGAGATTGCGCCTGGTTAAGCCTCTCGGGCCCCCCACCGCGGATACCGCGCCCCCCAACGCTCGATGAGAGACCGGTCGATAAGACCGTTCAGCACGGGGGGGGTACGAACATGAGGAGGTTGTCATGGGAGCCCCTCCCCCGAGAGGTAAGTCTCATAATGCAACTCACCTTATCGACGGGTGCTCCATCAAGCAACCTTCCACCCGGGCCAATTCGCCGAAGGTCAGGCTGGGAACGCCGACGTGGTATCAGCCGTGCGACGCTTACAGCTGATGTGGCTCGGAGCCCTCTTCTCAGCGCTGCCGCCCTCGGCAGATCCTTTATCTCCAGTCCGGACTTCGCCGACCGCATACCTGCATCCGTACGTTTCAACCCCCAGGGACGACCCTCGTCCTACAGGGAAAGCCACGCGGATACACCGACCGTCCCCGCCTCGACTGAGTCACGAACCAAGATCCACATGACGGCCCATCAGCCGACTAGGCTCGAAAACAGGCCACTGACCAGTCCAAATGGAGAACCGCGACTGCGGTACTAACACATCAGCGGGACCATTGGGGCTTGTTCTTGCCCGGGTCAGGGAGCTGGCCGCCGCCCCCGGCCGGGTGGGCCGGCGAAGGCTTGGGCGATGTCGAGCCACTGGTCGGCGACTTCACCGGTCGCGAGCAGGTCGAGATCGTCGCGGTGGCGACGTTGCGTGACGCAGAGCGCGAAGTGGTATGCGGATCCACGGATCGAGTTCTTCGCGTCAGGCGATCCGTCTTCCCAGACCATTCCAGAGGGCAGTGTCACGTGCACGTAGACGTCCTCGGTGGGCAGGGGCAGTCCACGGCTCGCGAAGGTGAATCCTCGGGTCCGCACGCCCAGGTGCACGACATGACGAACAGGGTCGGTCGGTTCAGATACAGCGTCGAGTGCCTCGGCTATGTCGAGCCCGTGCGCCCATGTCTCCATGAACCGAGCGGTCGCCATCGACGTCGGACTCATCGGTGGGCCGAACCACGGCAGCTTCCGACCGGCGGGAAACTCCCGCAATGCGCTGTGGAGTCTCTTCCGCGACGCGCGCCAAGCAGCCAGCAGATCGCCGGGTGGTGCGGCGACCAGTGAGGCCGCCGCTGAGTCCACGAAGCCCGATGGGTCCATGCCCACCTGCCGTACGAGTCCGTCCCAGCCTTGCTTATCGGTCGCCGCGAGAACGGCTGCCTCATCGGTGGACGCCAGATGGGCGATCTGATGAGCAATGGTCCAAGTCTCGGCCGGTGTCGACATGCGCCAGTCATCAGCAGCCAGTGACGCGACGAGGGCATCGAGTTGGTTGCTCTCGGCCTCCAGGTCGGTGAGCACTTCGTCGAGCTTGGTCGCCCCGGCGGTCATGAAGTGGCCTCCTCTCGGTGGATCAGTCTGTCCGTTGAGTCCGCATAACCTGCGGCTCACACCATCGCGCGGTAGAGCCGGTTCTCGAAGTTCCGGGACACGGCCAGCATCGCGGGGTCGGCGAAGGGACAGAACTGGCTGTAGACCGCGCCGGCGATCTTGGATTTCCGGTCGATCCAGAAGTAGGTGTTGAACAGCCCTGCCCAGCCGCCGCTGCCAGGAGCCCGGAAGCCCGGCTCCTGGTCGGTGGTCAGCAGAAGGCCGTAGCCCCACTTCATTCCGCTCGGACCGTTCCACGAACTCGCCACTACCGGATCTGCCGTCGGGATGTGCGCCGGGAAGACGAGATCACCGATCTGATTGCTGAACATCTCATCCACTGTGTCCTTTCGGAGCACGGCCGAGCCGTCCAGGGAACCGCCGGCGAGCAGGGCCCGCTGCAGGCGCAGGAAGTCGTTCGGAGTGCTGTACAACCCGTGCCCACCCGAGTGCCAGGACTCGGGATCCTGCAGGTCGAAGTCGGTGGCGATCCATCCCGCGTCGGGGGTTCTCAGGTGTATCGGCACCAGGCCCTGCCGGGCGTCGGCATCGGGGGCGAACATGGTGCTGCTCATCTCCAGCGGCTGGAAGATCTCCTGCCGGAAGTAATCCTGCAGCGTCGCACCACTGGTCTTCTCCACGACCTCGCCGAGCCAGTCCACGCCGATCCCATAGATGAAGCGCTCGCCTGGGTCGACGACCATCGGGGCGGAAAGGTAGCTCGCTTGATCACTGGCCAGCGGATTGACGACGCCGTTGACCATCTGCCAGCGCTGGACCTCAGCACTCCAGAACCAGTACCCCAGGCCCGCAGTGTGCGTCAGGAGCTGTCGGACGGTGGCTCGTCTCGCAGGCGGTCGTACGAGAGGGCGATCGCCGTCGAAACCGTCGAGCACGCCGATGTCGGCGAACCGTGGCAGATAGGCGTCCACGTGCTCGTCGAGGTCCAGGTTCCCGCGCTCGACCTGCTGGAGGACGGCGATCGTCGTCACGATCTTCGTCATCGAGGCGATCCTGAACAGCGAACCAGGGCCCACCGGCTCGGGGCTGCCCGATGCCATCGGGCCGGCCGCGCCCTGGTAGATACAGCCGGAAGGATCCGCTGCCAGTGCGACGACATGCGGCACCGCGCCCTGGCTCACCGCATCCCTCAAAATACGGTCGATGTCTGAGTTGCTCACGACAGCCTCCTTGCCGATCACGTCAACTCGCCCGGAATGGGCGGTCATTGGGCCGACGGCTGAAGTGCTGCCGATCGGCGCGTCTTCCATCGACACCGGTGATGCGCATCAGGCCCTCCCACTTCGCCCGAGGTGGGAGGGCGCGCTCAGGCCTCGGCCGTTGCGGTCGGCATACTGGCGAAACTCTCACGCAACACCGTCTTGCGGATCTTTCCGGAACCGGTCTTGGGGAACTCCCCGACCGTTCGCCAGATGCGCGGGACCTTGTGCCGGGCGAGTCGTTCTTGGCAGTAGCGGATGAGTTCGTCCTCGTTGAGCCGATGGCCGTCGACCGCGAGGACGAACGCCGCCACCTGCTCGCCCCAGCGCTGGTCGGGCACGCCGACTACCGCGACATCGCGCACGTCCGGGTGGGTCAGCAAGACGTTTTCGATTTCGCTCGGAAAGACGTTCTCCCCGCCCCGGATGATCATTTCCTTCAGTCGGCCCTCGATGCGTAGATAGCCACGCGCGTCCATGCTGCCCAGGTCGCCGGTGTGCAACCAGCCGTCGGCATCGATGGCTTCGGATGTCTGCTCGGGGGCGTCGAGGTAGCCGGACATGACGTGATAGCCACGGGTGCAGATCTCGCCGATCTCGCCGACCGGCAGGACGGTCGTACGATCCAACGGGTCGACGATGCGCAGATCGGTGGCCGGCAACGGCCGTCCCACGGTCTGCGTGCGGTCGTTCGCGCTGTCCCGGAACGGGTCGACCATCGTGATGGTGGGAGATGCCTCGGTTTGACCGTAGACGATCGCCAGCGGCACGCCCAACTCGCGCTCGACCCGCCGTGCCAGCTCCGGCGGCACCGCGGCGCCGCCGGAGAGGGCGAAGCGCAGCGTCGAGGTATCCGTGGCGGGGAACCGTTCGTGTTCGAGCATCGCTAGCAGCATCGTCGAGACGCCGCCGACGACCACGCTTCGCTCCTCCTCCAAAAGCATCAGCTGCAGCCCCGGCTCGAAGAAGGGCATCAGGACCTGCGTGGCGAGTGAGGCGATCAACCCCAACGTCAACACCCCTGAACCTACGGTGTGAAACAGCGGCATGCTGTTGACGAACACGTCGCCCTGCCGCAAGGGAAGCCGACCGACGCCGAAGCGGGCGTTGTTGACCAGCCCGCGGTGCGTCAGCACGACGCCCTTGGGGACTCCGGTGGTGCCCGACGTGTACAGGATCTGCGCCTCGGAATCGGCCGACACGTCGGGCAGTTCGCGATGCGCGGACCCAGACGCCACGAACGGGGGCCAGTCCTCGAAGTACACGACCTCACGCAGCTTCGGCAGCCCCGGACGCACCGCCTCCAGGATCGAGGCCATCGCGTTCCTGCGGTACTCCGCTCTCAAGAACACCCCGGCCGCACCGGAGTGGTCCAGGACATGCCTCAACTCCCGGGCCTGCAACGCGGGATCGATGGGTACGAGGGTGATGCCCGCGTGAGCGGCGCCGAGCTGGACCAGGATCCATTCCGGGATGTTGTTGCTCCACACCGCCACTCGCTCGCCCGGGACGAAGCGGCCGAGCAGCGCACGGCCGACACGCACGCTCTCCTCGAGCAGCTGAGCATACGTCCACCGCCGACGCTCGGCGGTGTCGGCGACGCCTTCGACGAGTGCGACGGTGGAGGGTGCGAGAGAGGCCGCCCGGCGGAGCAGCTCGCCGATCGTGGCGTCCTGGACGGTCCCGCTGTCCCGTGCGGGCCAGCGCGACATCTCGAAGACCGCGTGTTCGGTCACCAGTCTGCTCCCTCGTCGTCGGTCGACATGCGCTCCCGTCGAGCGAGGCGCTGCTGCCCTGTGAACGGCGAAGTCATGGGCTCCTCCTGGACGGCGCTGTCCGGGCAAGAGGTTAGAGTCCGTTAATGAAACTCTGCAAGTAGATTGACCGAAGCATCTTGAGGGATGAGGATTCAATGCACGCTCACATACCCGTCGGCATCCCTCAGGAGGAGCCTCCTATGACCACCACCGCCTCAACCTCATCCCGCGCGGCACAGATCCTTTCCCGTCCCGTCGCGATCAACGGTCTGACTGTCCCGAACCGCATCGTCATGGCGCCCATGACCCGCATGTTCTCTCCGGGCGGCGTCCCGGACGAGGACGTGGTGGCGTACTACTCGCGACGTGCCGCCGCCGGCGTGGGCCTGATCGTCACCGAGGGCACATACGTGGGCCACGAGTCGGCCGGCGACAACGACCGCGTGCCGCGGTTCCACGGCGAGGAACAACTGGCGGGCTGGGCGAAGGTCGCCGAGGGCGTGCATGCGACCGGCGGCACGATCATGCCGCAGCTGTGGCACGTCGGCATGGTACGCAAGGCCGGCGATCCGCCGTACCCCGAGGCTCCGGCCTTCGGCCCGTCCGGCCTGCGCATCGACGGTACCGAGGGCACGGGCCGTGCCATGACGCAGCAGGATCTGGACGACGTCGTCGCCGCCTTCGCCGAGTCTGCCGCCGCGGCCGAGCGGATCGGCTTCGACGGGGTGGAGTTGCACGGGGCGCACGGCTATCTGATCGACCAGTTCCTGTGGGAGGGCACCAACCGCCGTACGGACGCCTACGGCGGCGCCCCGGTCGCCCGAGCGAAGTTCGCGGCGGAGATCGTGGCGGCCGTGCGCGACGCGGTCTCACCGTCCTTCCCGGTCATCTTCCGTTACTCGCAGTGGAAGCTGGGCGCGTACGAGGCCCGGATCGCCGAGAGCGTCGAGGAGTTGGAGGCGATCCTCGCCCCGCTCGCGGCCGCGGGCGTGGACGCCTTCCACGCCTCCACGCGCCGCTACTGGCTTCCCGAGTTCGAGGGCTCGGACCTCAATCTCGCGGGTTGGACGAAGAAGCTCACCGGCAAGCCGGCGATCACGGTCGGCTCGGTGGGCCTGGTCGGTGAGTCCCGCTGGTTCCAGGGCGAGGGCGCCCAGGTCGGGGGTATTGACAACCTCCTGGATCGCCTGGAGGCGGAGGAATTCGACCTGGCGGCGGTGGGCCGGGCACTGCTCACCGACCCGGAGTGGGCCAAGAAGGTCCTTGAGGGCCGCCTCGACGACCTGAACGCGTTTGACGCGGCGTCGCTGAACACCCTGCACTGAAGTACCGAGCCCAACCCGCGCCTCTCCCCGGCGCGGTGTCCGGATTTCGACCGGAGAGGCGAACCTGAGTTCTAAGGCGGATCCCAGCGAGCGTCGCAACACGTGATCACTCCAGTGTTGCGACGAGCTCAGTGAAGAGCTCGGCGGGCGTATGCCAGCCGAGGAACTGGCGGGGGCGGTCGTTGAGCTGCGGCAGGGTGCCCACGACGACGGAGTGTCCGCCTCAGGGGCGAGGAGAAACTGCTGATCGGCCGGGGTGAACATCGAGCTGTTCGCCTCCTCGACGGTGAGCTGGGTGCGCGCAGCCTGCCGGGGAATCCGGTGAGGGCCCGGGAGGCCCGGACCCTCACACTTCGCCCTTCGGATCTTGATGCCTAGAAGACGACGAGAGGGGCGTTCGGTCCAGGGTCGTTGTCGAAGCGGAAGTTGAACCGGGCCTCACCCTTGTTGCAGCTCATCGTGGTGATGATCTCGGTTCCCCACCCGAAGTCCGTGTCGTCCCCGAGGCAGGTAGTCCGGTTGGCGGGCTTGATCGCGAGCTGGCCCGTGTCGGCCCAGTAGTTGATGTCGAACAACTGCGAAGAGGCGCTGTTACAGGGGGAGTGGGCCAGCTGTGTGCTGATCGCGTCCATGCACTGTTCGGGGTTCATATCCCGGAGTGCTTGCCTAATGGTGTAGTTGCCGCCGCCGGCGGCGACGAACTTCCAATGGCCGTACCGCCCTGGGATTTGACTGGACGATATGATCGTATTCCCATCCTGGTCCAGGGCCCGGTTGCCATCGTGGGCGTTGAGCAATTGGACGCTGGCGTTTGCTGCCAGGCGGCGGAACATGACGGCCAGGTGGTCGGACCCGAAGCCCCGTCCGACGCCGCCGTAGCCGGGGATCACCTGATTGGACACCATGTAGTCCAGTTCGTGCTGACCCATGTGCGTGGCTCGGCCGGTTGTGTACTTGTGCATGCCGGGTCGGGTTTGCAGGGTGTTCGGTTCGCGGTTCCAGTCGCCCATCGCTGCCCAGGGGCGGAGAAGCGCCGCTGAGGCCATTCTCTCCAGCAACTGTCTGCCGTCGTTGCCTCCGCCTGACAGCGCGTGCACGCTGTAGAAGACCGTACCGTTCAGGTTGACGCCGAGGGCGGGCCGGGCGGTCGGGAGCCCATTGCCGCCATAGAAGGTGTCGCCGGGACGAGCGACCAGCACCGTGGTCGCGCGCTGCCTGGTCAGGATGGCGATGTTCACCCGACCTCCGTGATAGCCGGCCGGGCCGCTGAAGTCCGTTCGCACCCAGTAGATGTACCAGTCCTGGGCCTGGCCCAGTGGCCGCCATGTGTATTCCTGCGGCCGCCATCCCAGCCAGTGGGAGGTGTTGCCCAGATACCCGATGTTGCGGACGAGGTGTGCGCTCGCAGGAGGCTGGGGGCCGGCCTCCTGCAGCGCGATCACGTTGTAGCCGCCGTTGATGAGCTGTGGGATGTCGGTCGTCCACTTGCTGCCGCCGGCGCCGCCGCCGCCCTGCATGTTGTAGGTCGCTGGGCGGTAGTCCTCCACACCCGCCGCGGAGGCGCGCTGCGGAGTCGCGATGGTGACGAGCAGGCCCGCCAGCACCGCGACTGCGAGCATCGGCACGAGAACGAGCATGCGCAGTCGGCCGTCGGCGTGGCGGCGCTGTCTCCTGCGCGATGCCGGGAGAGGGATTCTCACAGGTCGTCCTTCCGGTTTGCGCCAGTGACGGCGCCAGGAGTGGGAGCGGGGTCAGCCGGCATTGGTGGCCTCGGCGTTGGACGTGTCGACGGGGTCGGGAGCGGGGAAGGCGGCAATCGTGACCTTGTTCGGGTACGCGGTGAGCAGCGGGTCGGTGACCGAGCTCGGGGCGTCGGTCTCCACCACGACCCGGTCGCTCATCCCGTCGTAGTGGACGGCGACGCTGTAGGCAGAGGTGTCGCCGTCGGCCGAGACCTGTCGAATGGCCGCGTTCTGGATGTCGGTGATCTGGGCCAGGGTGAACTGGGGGCTCTTCGCGGTGGTGGGGGTGGGCCAGCTGGCCGGGACATCCCCGTAGTCCGAGGTCCACCCCGGCGGCTTCTGAAGGTCGTCGATGTCGCCGGTGTAGTCGGAGGGGAAGATGACGACCGGGCCGATGGTGGGGTCGTCGAACGCGGCTAGGGCACAGTTGTAGTCGGCCAGGGCCTGGACCTGCTGCCACTGCGTCTTTGTCGAGGCATCGCCGAATCCTGCGGCTGGCGCGGGGGCAGGGGCCAGCACCTGGCCCGCGGTCACCCGGTCAGGGGCGCATGCGGCCGGTGGCGGGTTGTCCAGGGTGTATCCCTCGATCACGAGCTTGCCGGCGTACTGGGTGGCCAGCGGGTCGGTGACCGATGCCGGAGCGTCGGTCCGCGCCACCACCCGGTCGCTCATCCCGTCGTAGAAGACGTTCAGCTGGTAGGTGGTGTCGCCGTCGGGCTGCACCTGCGCGGTCACCGCGTCCTGGAGGGCGGTGACCTGGTCGAGTGTGAACAGCGGGCTCTTCGCGGTGGTCGCGGTGGGCCAGCTGGTGGGGTCGTTCCCGAACTCGTCCGTCCACTCGGGCGGGGTCGGCAGGTTGTTCAGGTCACCGGTGTAGTCGGAGGGGAAAATGATGACCGGGCCGATGTTGGGATCTTCGAAGACGGCGAGCGCGCCGTTGTAGGCGGCCAGTGCCTGCAGTTGCTCCCACTGCTGTTCGGTGCCGGTGGCCACAACCTGCACCTCGGAGGGGTTCAGGGCGCGGTTGTACAGGCGGAAGTCGCGGATCCTGCCCTTGAAGTACAGGTCGTTGGCGTAGAGGGAGCGGCCGATGTAGTCCGCGGTGGTGGTTCCACCGCCGATGGCGCCAGGTGTGATGGTCACATCGGTCTTGCGGGCTTTCTCCACGCCGTTCTCGTAGAGGATGCCGGTGTTGCCGGTCTGGGTGTAGGTGACGTGCTCCCACATGCCGCGCGGCAGTTGGTAGGGGGAACCCGAGGGCTGGATGTCCTGCTTGGCGGTGTAATCCGTCAACGAGACCGAGGTGCGGAAGGTGTTCCCGGTGGTGAACAGGTAGCCGTTACCGCTGGTGCCGCTGGTGTTGCCGAACCCGTAGAAGAAGTACGGCTTGCCCATAGCCGGGTCGATCCACACGTCGAACGCGACGGTGATCGAGCTGAGCCCGGCCATGATGTTGTTCGGCACCTTGACGTAGGTGTTGGAGCCGTTGAAGGCCAGCCCCTCTTCGCCCTTCCAGTCGGCGGTGCCGTTGACCGTGCCGTCCCGGTTGCTCCCCGAGGAGTCGTGCGCGACCGTGCCCGACGTTTCGTCCAGCTTGTAGCGCAGCACCAGTCCGTCAGTGATCTCGGCCTGCGCCGGGGAGGCAGCAGTCATGGCGCCGGCAGCCAGCGCGAGACTCAGGACGGCGCCGACGCCGGCGAATTTCCACCGGCGCAGCGAGGCACCGGTGCGGGTTGGCCGGGAGACGGTCTGAGCCCCTGGATCGAGCCCCGGCACGATCCTGGTCAAGGCAGCGGTGACCCCTGCCCCGACCATGTTCTTTCTTCGCATGCTCTTCCTTTCGAGGCGGCATTCACGCATCGGGTCCGACGGCTGGGGGAGCGGCATTGCCGTCCCGGAGGGCGGCACAGGGCAGCCCGACGGCGCCCGTCCGGGTCGGGAAAGGTGAGGCTCGAAGCTGTCGGGATCCAGATGCTGCGACAGGCCCGGATGTCCAGAACCCGTCGACACGGCACCACGCGATGCCCGCACGCACCGGCCCGTCGCAGGTCGGGGCCGGTCCGCACAGATGTGGCGTCCTGGTGATCAGGATGAGGGAGGGGGCCATCCCCCGGGCATGGGTACTTTTACCGGTTCCTTATATGGCTTTTACGAGGTCTTCGCCTCATTGACTGCCCACCAGGCCGCGATCTGGGCTCGGGAACCGAAGCCGAGCTTGGCCCGGATGTTCTCGAGGTGGCCGTCGACCGTGCGCTGGGAGATCACGAGCGCGGCGGCGATCTGCCGGCTGCTCATGCCCTTGGCGACCAGCGCGGCAACCTCGCGTTCGCGGGGGGTCAGTGGGTTGGGGGCGGCGACCGGGGCGGAGGGCGTTGTCACCCCCAGGGCGAAGTCGATCGCCCGGCCGGGGGTGTCGTGACCGGCACCGGACGCGAGCGCCCGCTCGTACTCCGCCCGGCCCAGGCACCGTACGATCGACTCCTCGCACTGCTCGTGGTACGCCACCGCCGACGGTCCGAAGGCGGAGATACCGGTGCCCATGTCCAGCCACAGGCCACGCGCGGCGCCCAGCAGGAAACCTGCCTGTTCGTGCTCGCCGAGAGACGCGGTGACCCAGGCGAGCAGCTCCAGCATCAGGCCCGCGCCCAAAGGCTCGTTGAAACCCCGCTCGATTTCCAGGCCGTCCCGGGTCAGCGCCACCGCCCCCCGGCAGTCGCCGCGGGTCCAGGCGTCATAGCCGAGTGCCCACAGCCCGAACGCACGACCCATTCGCTCACCATGCGCCTCCGCGATGGCGACCGTCCGTCTGCCGGCCTCCGCAGCACGTGAATCCCCCAGCTGTGTCAGGACGACGGCCAACTGGAACCGGACGAAGAGCGAGGCCGCTTCGCCCTCGGCGGATGTCAGAGCGACGACCGCCCGTTCGTAGAGTCCCACGGCCTCAGCAAGCCGCCCCCGGAACATCAACGCCATCGCGCTCAAGCTCGTGACGTGGGCGGTCGCCACGGGATCGGCGTGCCGCTCACCGAGCTCGGCGGCCTCAGCCAGCCACTGATCGGCCGTCGCGTGATCGCCCTGGAGCAGCGCCACCCAGGCGGCGACCCACAGCGCCCGGGAGCGGGCCCCAGTGGGCTGCGGCGCGGCCGCAAGCACCCGGTCGAGCTGACGCCGGCCTTCCCCGAGAAACCCCCCGAGGCACCAGTGATACCGGAGCGCGGCGGCCAGCCTCAGCGTGGCCTGGGGGTCGTTATCGAAGCGCAGCGCGACGAGCAGGTTGCGGTGGTCGGCCCGGAGCCGGGCCAGGCCGTCCACCTGCCCCGGGCCCCACCAACGGTCGGCGATGGACTCGGCAAGAGAGAGGAAGTAGTCGCGGTGACGGCGTTGCAGACCCTGTTCTTCCCCGCGGCCGACCAGTCGTTCACGCCCGTACCGGCGGATGGTCTCCAACAGCCGGTAGCGGGGCTGGCCCTCGGCTTCCGTGATCAGCACGACGGACTGGGAGACAAGCCGATCGAGAAGGTCCAACACCTCCGGCGTGGCGATGCCGTCCCCGGAGCAGACGCCTTCGGCGGTGTGCAGATCGAAACCGTCGGCGAAGACGGACAGCCGGTTCCACAGCAGGCGCTCGGCCGGGGAGCACAGCTCGTAGCTCCAGTCGATCAGCGCGCGCAGCGTGCGCTGATGAGGGGGGCCGATGCTGTTGCCGCCGGTGAGCAGCGCGAAACGGTCCTCCAGCCGGTCCAGCATCTGCTGCAGCGAGAGGGTGCGCAGCCGGGACGCGGCCAGCTCGATAGCCAGTGGCAGACCGTCCAGCTCGTCGCACAGCCGCGTGGCCGCCCCCCAGGAGGCATCGGTGATCCGGAACTCCGGCCGGACCGCGACGGCCCGGTCCTGCAGCAGTTCGACCGCTTCGTCCGGTACCAGGGGCGCCAGCGTGTACACGTATTCGCCGACGATGCCCAGGGTGCGGCGGCTCGTCGCCAGCACCCGCAGTCCTGGGCCGGCCGACAGAAGGGTGCCGGCCAGTTCGGCGCAGGCGTCGACCAGGTGCTCGCAGTTGTCCAGTACGACCAACGCACGACGCCCGGCCAGATGCCTGGCGAGCTGGTCGAGGGTGGGCAGCACGCCCAGGTCCGCGATCCCCACCGCGCTCGCGGCCGTGCTCGCCACTGCCGCCGGGTGTTGCACCGGTGCCAGGTCCACCAGCCACGTCCCGTCCGGGAACGCCTTCCTCGCCTCAGTGGCCACTTCCAGTGCCAGCCGGGTCTTGCCCACACCGCCCACCCCGGTCAGGGTCAGCAGCCGCGTCGTACCGAGGAGGCGGCGGATCTCTGCGATGTCACGCCGCCGCCCCACGAAGCTGGTGAGGGCGACCGGAAGGTTTCCGTTCCCGTATACCACACTTGTCATGCCTCCCTCACCTCCCGGTCGGCCGACGGGGCGCACGGCGCTCAAGACTCGCTCAAGACTCCCCGTCTCAGCAAAACCCGACGTGAGTTGTATAGGGACTGTGCGAACCGAGGCCGGTTCCCAGCGTAGCGTTCCGTCGGAACACTCGAATGGCTCGCCCGCCGGACCCCGGGCGGACGTAACCGCGCCGCGCCAGCAACTCCTCAACCCTGGCCCGCGTCGCCGCACCCACGTCAGGGCACCGGTGCACCACCTTCGACACGGTGCTGAGAGACACCCCGGCCTCACTGGCGATGGTGGTCAGCAGGCCGTACTGCCCCTCCCCCTGCGTCCCGCTCCGACCTGTCACCGTTCGCCTCGCCTTGCATGGTCACTCGGTGTCCGCCCGCCCGGACGACACCGACTCGCCGATCCACCTCGCTCCCCGGCGGAAACTCCGCCGCAACCTAACGGGACATAACGCGCCTGGGCAAGGCTGCCGCGGCGTTCGCGCGGTGACGCACCTCGGTCGCGGGCGCCAAGTTCGGTCATGGCGCGCTGGATATGGGGGCACACGGTCAGGACGCTCAGGACGAGCTCGTCGGCGATCTCGTCGTTGGACTTGCCCTGAGACGCCAGCGCAGTGACTTCCGGGCGCGGTGAGAAAGCGGGTGATACAGGGCCCGGGTTGCTCCCGGGGGCGACAGCAGTGCCTCACCAGCCGCGACACTGCGGATGCCGGCCAGCAGCGCGTCGGTGGTGACGTACTTGCCCAGGAAGCCGCTGGCACCCACGCGCAGTGTCTGGGCGACGTACTCCTCGGTCTCGAACATGGTCAGGACGAGAACGCGGGTGCCCGCCAGTTCGGCGGTCGTCGCAGATGGTGGCCGTGGCGGCAAGACCGTCCGTGCCCGGCATGCGGATATCCATGACGCCGAGGTCGGGGCGCTGGGTGCGGGCGAGTGCCACCGCTTCCTGGCCGTCGGCGGCCTCACCGACCACCTCTATATCCTCGCATGAGTCGATCAGGAGTCGGAACGTGCCTCGCAGCAGGCCTGGTCATCGGCGACCAGGACGCGGACGGTCAACGGGTTGCCTCTCGTCGTTCGGCCGGGCTTCCCGCCTGGACGTGGTGCTGGAGCGGTAGGGCGCTGGTGACTTCGAAGCCGCCTTCGGGGCGAGGCAGGCGTGGAGGTCACCGCCGACGGAGTGGGCGCGCTCTCGCATGCCCAGCAGACCGTAGCCGCCCGGGATCGTCGGGGTGACGGCACCGCCGCCGTTGCTGACACTGATGAGCAGCCGGGAGTCCGAGAAGGTGAGCCGGGCATGGGCCGCATGGTCGGCAGCGCGTTTCGTGGCCTTGGTCAGGGCTTTCTGGATAATCCGGTACGCCGTCAGGTCCACCCCCGGTGACAGTGGACGGGGCTCTCGTTCGGTGGTCGCCGTCACCGCAAGTCCGCCCGACTCGCGCGGGGCCACCAATTCTGGTAGCCGCTGCAGTCCCGGAGCCGACTCCAGGACTTGATTCGTCCTCGGCGTCCCCGGCCTGCCGCAGCACCCCTAGCGTCGCCCGCAATTCCAGCAATGCCGACGACGTCGTCCCCGCCAGATCGGCCAGAAGCTTCTGCGCCTGCTCCGGATGCGAGCACGCCGGATGCGCGGCCGTCCCCATATGCGCGTTGGCCACCGCCATGCGGTGGCCACCACGTCATGCAGCTCATGGGCGAACTGCATCCGCTCCTCCGCCACGCGCAACCGACTGATTCACCGACTGTCCGAGCCGACGTGAATGAGCCCCGGCCCGGCGTCGACGAACGAGTCCCCGAACGGAACGTCGTGACCGTCGTCGCAGCGGATCACCGCATGCACCGCGGCATCGCATTCCTTGTGGCGGACGACCACCGGGGGCCCCTGTTCACCCGCGGCCCAGATGTCGCCCCACTGCCGCAGCGCCACGAGTACGGGCTGGAAGTCACGGCCCTTCTCGGTCAGTTGATAAGCGTACCGAGTCCGCTGGCCGCGCTCCTGGTAAGGGACGCGCTCCAGGAGCCCGGCGGCGGTCAGCTCCTTCAGGCGTGCCGAGGTGGCGGGTTCACCGATGCCCACACGCCTCGCGAAGTCGTCGAACCGGCGAGTACCGAAGAACGCCTCGCGCATGATCAGCAGCGATGCCCTGGTGCCAACGATCTCCAGAGTGCGGGCGATGGAGCAGTTGGCCATGGACCAGGCATCCCGCCCTGTCAGCAGATCACTCATCTCTCAACCTCTCACCTGACTTGCTTCAACCATAGCTAGGCTATAGCGTCATGACTGACTTCTGTACACATAAGTCAGCTTGAGTATGTGCATTCAACGGAGGAATCACGGACATGAGCGCAGCAACCGCCCTGGCCACCGTGGCCAACCGCGGGCCCGGAAGGCTGCGCGCTCAGAAACCGGTCGGACGCGGCGCCACGGCGTACACGGCGACCCGTCGACCGCACCAAATCGATCCGCCCGACGTGAAAGCGATCGGGAGCTACGTCTCCGATCCAGCATTCACAGCCGAGGCTGCCGGACCGTCCCGTGACGTCACCGCGCTGATCAACAATGCAGGCAGCACCACGGGAGCCGACTTACCGCGGCGGCAACCGGGACTCCGTCCGACTGGCGATGGAGACCCACTACCTGAACACCTTCGTCATGATCCGGGCTTTCGCCCCGGCGATGGAGGGGGCGGCAGTGCCATCCTCGCCAAACTGTCCATGCTGTCGTGGATCAGCCTCCCGACAGTTGGCGCGCATACGCCGCCAAGGCCGCGCGGTGGAGCCCGACCGACACGGTGCGTCAGCAGCTTGCACCACAGGGCATCACCGTGCCCGGACTCCGCATCGGCTCCACGGGCACCGTGGCCCGGCATGTCACCACGCCCCACAACGATCCGGCAGGCGTCGCCCGCCGCCGTGCACCAGATCCCCACCAGCGCTCACGAGGCCGTCGTCAACGACCTCACCAGCCGGGCACAGGCCGACCCTTCCGGTCGCGCCGCCGCCCTCTATCCGCAAATTCGCCAAGACGAGGACACCATGGCTTCCAACCCTTCCCCCGCCGCGGCCCGGCGCCTGGGCCGGCTCAAGCCGGCCGAGGAGCGACCCGGGAACCGGCTCTCCCCACACCAGCCCTCCCGGCTCGCCGCAGCCGTCACGCTCGTCGCGATGTGCCTGGGCGCCATGACGACCTTTCTACTGGTCACCGCATCGGTGTCGGCGCTGTCGGCCATCCAGGACGACCTGCGCGTCTCCCCGACCGGCCTGGTCTGGATCCCCTCCGCGTACAACCTGCTGGTGGCCAGCCTGGTGATGTCCGCGGGCACCATCGGCAACCTCTACGGCCGCAAGCGTGCCTTCCTCGCCGGCACCGCGATCATGATCATTGGTTCGCTCACCGTCTTCTCTGCGGGTTCAGTGGAAGGCGTCATCGCCGGCCAGCTGATCTCCGGCGTCGGCGGCGCTCTCATACTCCCCAACAGCCTGGCCATCCTGGGAGCCAGCTTCCCCGACCCTCACCGTCGCACCGAGGTCATCACCGCCTGGGCAGCCTCCTCCGGCATCGGACTCGCCGCCGGCCCCCTGATCGCGGGCGCACTGCAGGAGCACTTCCACTGGAACACGGTCTTCCTGTCGACCGCCGTCCTCGCCGTGGTCACCATGGCCATGGCCGTATTCGTCGTCGAATCACGCAGCCCCGGCGGCAAGCTCGACATCCCCGGCCAGGTCCTGGCCGTCCTGGGCATCGCCGCCCTCGTCTACGCCCTCATCGAAGGCGGACACGACGGCTACACCAGCACCCGCATCCTCACCGCCTGGTTCATCGCGGCCGCGGCTCTGACCGGATTCGTCCTCGTCGAGCGCGCCGGCAGCACACCCATGCTGGACATGACCCTGTTCCGGTCGGCGTCGTTCAGCTCTGTCATGTTCGCCGCCGCCGTCTCCCTGTTCGGCTTCACCGGCATGGGCATCGTGTCGGTGCTCTTCTACCAGCGTGTCCAGCACCTGTCCGCCCTGGAAGTGGGATGGCGTCTGCTGCCCCTCTTCGGCGTCTACGTCATCGTCGCCGCCCTCACCGGACGCGTGATCCGCCGCACCGGCTTCAAACTCCCGCTGACCCTGGGCTTCCTCATCGGAGGAGCCGCTGCGCTCGGATTGACCACCCTGGAGCCGACCACACCCTATTCCCAGATGTGGTGGCTGTACGTACTCTTCGGAGCCGCATGCGGCATGGTGGCCGCGCCGAGCACCGCCGCCGCCCTGGTCAGCGTCTCCCACGAGCGCGCCGGCATGGCTTCGCAGGCCGTCAACGCCTTCCGCCAGATCGGATCCGTCACGGGCACCTCCCTCCTCGGCGCACTCCTCGCCAGCCGGCTTCAGTCCCAACTGCCGGACCAGCTCGACGCCCACCACGTGCCCCAGGCTGCATGGCCCGCCATCGAGCACGCCGTCTCCACCGGTGCCAAAACCCAAGCGGCCCCGCCGAACGTGACCGCCGCAGTCGGCGACGCCTTCACCTCCGGCGTCCACGCCGGCATGGCCGTCATCGCCGCCCTATTCCTGTTCGCAGCCCTCGCCGCAGCCTTCCTGGTACACAACCGACCGCACCACACCGCCGTCAACGCGAACTGACGAACAGCTTCAGCAGCGACAGCGAGGCCCACGGTTCCCTGAGCAGCGATGCCAGGATGCCGGGGCCTTGCGGTCAATGAGCGACGCCACGCAGATGCAGCCCCGGGAACGCGCCGTCGCCGACCGGAGGAAACCGCCGGACGCGGGTTCCGAGTCGACCCTCGATGCACATCGCCATAAAAAATGATTTCTACCTGCATAGTTGTATAAATAGACCCTCATGGTTAGGCTCGTTTGCCGAGCCGACAGCAACG